>JANXTA010000114.1 GCA_025356395.1 Betaproteobacteria bacterium | reverse complement strand
GCCGCCGCGGCGCCGCCCGGAGTCGAATATCGCCGCCGGCACGCCGAGGCAGTGGCCGAAACGTTTTTAAAGTGGGGAACGCAGCCCGGCTCATGCGGAACACTTCTTGCCGAGATGGATTCTGCCTTCTCGTGGGCCCTGGTTTCCAAGGATCAACGCCTTCTGTATCGCCTCGGGCGTGGTCGCGCCGGCGCGGTTGATCGCGTCGGCCAGCACCATCAGGCCCGTGAAGGTCCGTGCCGAGTTGCCGGTGAAGTTGATCTTGTAGCGCTTGAAGAAGGCGTCGTTGGCTTCCTTGATCAGCGGATTGCGGCTCGCCAGATCGAGAGACCAGACCTCGCGCGAGATAATATAGTCGGCGTCCTTGCCGAGCGTCTTGACAAACTCGGTGTCCGCGAAGCCGGCGTCGTTGGCGAGGATCATGTCCGGGTTGAAGCCCAGTTCCTTGTAGGTCTTCATCGACAGGATCGCGTCGCCGAGGTACGACGACTGCAGCACGACCTGCGGCGAGCCGCCCTTCAGGGTCTGCACTTCGGACGTCAGCTGCGTGCTCTTCGCCGGATAGGTCACGGTCGACGTGATCTTGAAGCCCTTCTCGGCGGCCAGCTTGGTCTCCAGCTTGGTGGTCTCGTTACCGAACAAGGTGTTCTCGTTCATGATCGCCAGGCTCTTCGGCGCGATCTTCTTCTTCGCTTCGAGGTCCGCGAAGAACTCGAAGAAGTTGCGCACGAAGAGGTCGTCGTGCGGCGTGGTGCGGAAGAACCACTTGAAGCCGCGCTGTGTCAGCGAGGCCGACGACGATTCGGCATTGAGGAACGGGATACCGCTGCGCTCGGCCACCTGGCTCGCGGTCGCGGTCACGTTGCTGTTGTAGGCGCCGAGCAGCGCGACGACCTTCTCCTCGTTGATCAGGCGCTCCGCTTCGGTGGCGCCGACCTGCGGGCTGCCCTGATGGTCGGCGAACACCAGCTTGATCTTCGCGCCTTTGAGACCCGTCAGCGCGCCGCCACCGGCGAACGGCAGGTCAGGTGTTTCCTTCGAGCCGTTGTTGATGATGTCGGCGGCGAACTCCAGCGCGCTCTTCATCTCGGCGCCCGTCGACGCGGCCGCACCGGTCAGCGGATAGATCACGCCGATCCTGATTTCCTGCTGGGCCTGCGCCACGGTCATCAACGACAGGGCCAGTGCAAAGGTCGTGGCCGGAGCGGCCAGCCATCGAAGGGATTTCATCAGCAGTTCTCCTGAACGGAAGTCGGGCAAGCCGGTTGGTACCGGAACGGCAGTGAGGTGATTCGCGTCGCAAGGCTCACGATGTTTCGCTTGCAACGTCGACATATCGTCAATAAAGTATCGATGAATTATCAGCAAAAGAATACTAAGTAATAACTCGGGCGGCAGCAAGGACTCTATCTGCCTCAGTGCCGAACCGAGTCAATGCAGGAGACCCAAGACCCATGGAAAAGCAGAAGCGATCACCTGCGAAGACGGTGAACGAACGCCCCCGATCGTCGAAGGTCGTGGCATTGCGCAGGGATGCTCCCGCGTTGCATGTCGGCCCCCAGGCGAAGCGGCATGGCGTGGTCGTGTCGTCGTCGCATCTCGCGATCTCCGGGATGCCCGAGCTGTCTGAGTTCGAGTTCGGCCTGATCGTCGTCAACAACTCGTTCAACCGCTGGATCGCCCGTTGCATGGCGGCCGCCGGCATGCCCGGACTCGCGCCGATGGACGTGCTGGTCCTGCATCACGTCCATCACCGGGCGCGCGACAAGCGCCTCGCCGACATTGCCTTCACGCTCAACGTCGAGGACCTGCACGTCGTCAACTACTCGCTCAAGAAGCTGCTCGCGGCCGAGATCGTCGAGACGACGAAGCAGGGTAAGGAGGTGCTCTACCGCACCAACGACCAGGGCAAGGCGTTCATCGATCGCTATCGCGAGATTCGGGAGCGTTGCCTGGTTGCCGTGCTGTCGCGCAGTCACGGCGACGGTGATACGGTCCACGAGACCGCCCGCGTGTTGCGCTGGCTCTCCGGCCTCTACGACCAGGCTGCGCGCGCGGCGACCTCCCTCTGAAGGCCACAATGAGCACCAGCACTGAATCGAAGTTGGCGGCCGACACCTGGCAGTTCTGGATCGACCGCGGCGGCACCTTCACCGATGTGGTCGGCCGCAAGCCCGACGGCTCGCTGGTCACCCACAAGCTGTTGTCCGAGAACCCCGAGCAGTACGACGATGCGGCCGTCGCCGGCATCCGGCACCTGCTCGGCGTCGCGCGCGACGCGGCGTTGCCGGTCCGCCGCATCGAGGTCGTGAAGATGGGCACTACGGTCGCGACCAACGCGCTGCTCGAACGCAAGGGCGAGCGCACGGTGCTGCTCATCACGCGCGGCTTCCGGGACGCGCTTCGGATCGCGTACCAGAACCGGCCGCGCCTGTTCGATCGCCGCATCGTGCTGCCCGAGCTCCTGTATTCGAAGGTCGTCGAGGTCGACGAACGGGTCGGCGCGCATGGCGAGCTCGTGCTGCCGCTCGACGAAGCCGGTGCACGCCAAAGACTGCAGGTGGCCTTCGAGGAGGGTTATCGGTCGATCGCCATCGTGCTGATGCATGGCTACCGCTACACCGATCACGAAGCCACGCTGGCGGTGATGGCCGAGGCTGTCGGTTTCACCCAGATATCGGTATCGCATCGCGTCAGTCCGCTGATGAAGCTGGTGCCGCGCGGTGACACGACGGTCGTCGACGCCTACCTGTCGCCGATCCTCGCGCGCTACGTCGACCGGGTCGCGGCCGACCTTCCCGACGTGTCGCTGCAGTTCATGCAGTCCAACGGCGGTCTCACCGATGCGCGACGCTTCCACGGCAAGGACTCGATCCTTTCGGGTCCGGCCGGCGGTATCGTCGGCATGGCACGGACCTGCGAGCGCGCCGGCTTCGATCGCGTCATCGGCTTCGACATGGGCGGTACCTCCACCGACGTATCGCACTACGCGGGCGAGTTCGAGCGCGAGTTCGAGACCCAGGTCGCCGGCGTGCGCATGCGCGTACCGATGATGAGCATCCACACGGTCGCGGCCGGCGGTGGATCGATCCTGCACTTCGACGGCGCGCGGCTGCGGGTCGGGCCGGATTCGGCTGGCGCCAATCCGGGGCCGGCCAGCTATCGTCGCGGCGGACCGCTCGCGATCACCGACTGCAACGTGCTGCTCGGCAAGGTGCAGCCCGACTACTTCCCGAGCGTGTTCGGGCCGAAGGCGGACCAGAAGCTGGATGCCACGATCGTCACCCAGCGCTTCGCCGCGATGGCTGATGCCATCGCAGCCGGCGGGGGCAACGCGATGACGCCCGAGGCGATCGCCGCGGGCTTCATCGACATCGCGGTCGGCAACATGGCCAACGCGATCAAGAAGATCTCGGTGCAGCGTGGCCACGATGTGACCGAATACACGCTGTGCACCTTCGGCGGTGCGGGCGGCCAGCACGCGTGTCTCGTGGCCGATGCACTCGCGATGACGCGCGTGTTCGTACATCCGCTCGCGGGTGTCCTGTCGGCCTACGGGATGGGACTCGCGGACCAGACGGTGTTGAAGGAGAAAGCGATCGAGGCGACGCTGGCCGAAGATCGGCTGTTGCCGCTCGAGACCGAACTCGCCGCGCTCGAGACGATCGCCGTCGACGAACTGCTGGAGCAGGGCGTCGAGTCGGCATGCGTCTCCATGCTGCGACGCGTGCACCTGCGCTATGCCGGCACCGACTCGGCGCTGATCGTCGCGCATGGCGACCTGCCGACGATGCGGCAGGGCTTCGAGGCGCAGTACCGCAAGCGCTACTCGTTCCTGATGCCGAATCGCGAGCTGATCATCGAGGCGATTTCTGTCGAGGCGATCGGCAAGGCCGACGCGGTCGACGAGGTCGTGGCCGAACGGCCGGCTCGTGCGGGCGAGATGGCCCCGTCGCATCGAGTCCGCATGTACGGCGCAGGTTCCTGGCACGACGCCGCGCTGTACGTCCGTGATGCGCTGCGTGCGGGCGACCGCATCGACGGGCCGGCGATCATCGCCGAGGCCAACGCCACGACCGTCGTCGAGCCCGGATGGCGTGCCGAGGTGACGCCGCTCGACCACATCGTGATGACCCGCGTGCAGCCGCGCGAGGCGCGTCGTGCGATCGGCGCCGACGTCGACCCGGTGATGCTCGAGATCTTCAACAATCTCTTCATGGCGATCGCCGAGCAGATGGGGGTCGCGCTGCAGAACACGGCCTATTCGGTGAACATCAAGGAACGACTCGACTTCTCGTGCGCGCTGTTCGACACCGACGGCAACCTGATCGCCAACGCGCCGCACATGCCGGTCCATCTCGGCTCGATGGGCGAGAGCATCAAGACCGTGATCCGCGAGAACGCGGGCAAGACCAAGCCGGGCGACGTGTTCGTGCTCAACGACCCGTATCACGGCGGCACGCATCTGCCGGACATCACCGTGATCACGCCGGTCTATGTCGCGGGCGCGGCCACGGATCGCCCGCTGTTCTACGTCGGCTCGCGCGGTCATCACGCGGACGTCGGCGGCATCACGCCCGGTTCGATGCCGCCTGGGTCCACGCATGTCGAAGAAGAGGGCGTGCTGCTCGACAACGTCAAGCTGGTCGAGGGCTCGGGCACGATGGGCGAGGGACTCTTCCTTGAGGACGACATCCGCGCGCGACTTGAGGGCGCCCGCTATCCAGCCCGCAATCCCGACCAGAACATCGCCGACCTGCGCGCGCAGATCGCCGCCAACCAGAAGGGTGTCGAAGAGCTCGGCAAGATGGTCGCGCACTTCGGCGTCGAGACCGTCACGGCTTACATGAAGCACGTGCAGGACAACGCCGAAGAATCGGTGCGGCGCGTCGTCACCGCCTTGAAGGATGGGTCGTTCGAGCTGCCGCTCGACAACGGCGCGATGATCAAGGTCGCGATCACCGTCGACCGCGACCAGCGCGAGGCGACCATCGACTTCACCGGCACGTCGCCGCAGCAGGTCAACAACTTCAACGCGCCGTCGGCGATCTGCATGGCCGCGGTGCTGTACGTCTTCCGCACGCTGGTCGACGACGACATCCCGTTGAACGCGGGCTGCCTGAAGCCGCTGCACGTGATCATCCCCGAAGGGTCGATGCTCAATCCGCGCTTCCCGGCGTCGGTCGTGTCCGGCAACGTCGAGACGTCGACCTGCATCACCAACGCGCTCTACGGGGCGCTCGGCGTGATGGCTTCGGCACAGGGCACGATGAACAACTTTACGTTCGGCAATGCGCGCTACCAGTACTACGAGACGATCTCCGGAGGTTCGGGTGCCGGTGAATGCTTCGACGGTGTCGATGTCGTGCAGACCAACATGACCAACTCGCGGCTCACCGATCCCGAGGTCTTCGAGTTCCGCTTCCCGGTGCGGCTCGAGAGCTACGAGATCCGTGTGGGCTCGGGCGGTGTCGGTCGCTGGCACGGCGGCAACGGCGGCATCCGCAAGGTCCGCTTCCTGGAAGCGATGACCGCCGCGATGCTGTCGAACAACCGGGTCACGGCTCCGTTCGGCATGGCGGGCGGAGAACCCGGATCGCGCGGTCGTAATCTGGTCGTGCGGACCGACGGGACGGAAGAGGTGATCCCCCACGTCGGCAGCGCCGAGATGCAGCCCGGCGACGTGTTCGTGATCGAGACGCCCGGCGGCGGCGGGTATGGGCATGCTGCCACGCGCTAGACTCTCGCGCCGTCGCCCCCACACCGCCCGAGGTTCTTCCGCATGCCCATCCGTCTCCTGGCCGCCGTCGCCGCCACCTTCGCCCTGGCCGTCCACGCCGAACCCTCGCAGGACCGCTGGAATCTGGAAGATCTCTACGCGACCCGTGCCGACTGGGATGCCGATGCCGCTCGTGCGCAGGCGCAGCTGAAGGACGTTGCCGGTTGCAAGGGGCAGCTCGGCCGGTCCGCGCAGCGCTTCAAGACCTGCATGCAACTCCTCGACGATACGCAGAAGCGCTTTCAGCGGCTCGGTGTCTACGCATCGGAGCAACACAACCAGGACACCGGCGAGACGACCGGCACCGAGCTCGACCAGCGCTTCCGCGTGCTGCGTGCGGGCTACGGCCAGGCCCAGTCTTTCGTGCGGCCCGAGATCCTTGCCATCGGCAAGCAGAAGATGGACCGCTTCCTCGCGCAGGACAAGACGCTCGCGATCTACCGCCACGACGTCGACGACATCCTGCGCGGCGCGCCGCACACGCTGGACGCGCAAAGCGAAGACCTGATCGCGCAGTTTGGCCTGAGCAACGACATCGCGTCGTCGACCTACACCACGTTGTCGACGGCAGACCTGCCGTGGCCCACCATCAAGCTCGCAGACGGCAGCTCGGTCGTGCTCGACCAGTCCGCCTACACCAGGTACCGCGGCGTGCAGAACCGTGCCGATCGCAAGGTCGTCATGGACGCGTTCTTCGGCGCGTTCAAGCAGTACGAGCGCACCTTCGGCTCGACCTTGTACGGCCAGCTCAAGGTTGACTCGGTCGCGGCGAAGGTCCATCGCTATCCGGACGTACTCTCGCGGGCGATAGATCGCAATGCCGTGCCGGTGGCCGTGTACGACACGCTGATCAGCGAGGTCAACACCCATCTTCCGACGCTGCATCGCTACTTCCGCCTGCGCGCGAAGCTGCTTGGCGTGACCGACATGCACTACTACGACATCTATCCGCCACTCGTGAGCGGGGACCGACGCTACAGCCTCGACGACGCGAAGCGCCTCACGCTCGAAGCCGTGGCGCCGCTCGGAACGGACTACGTCGCGGGCATGAAGCGGGGCTTCGATAACCGCTGGATGGATGCGTATCCGCGACCGCGCAAGCTGTCCGGCGCGCACATGGCCGGCTCGGCCTACGACGTGCATCCGTACGTGCTGCTGAACTTTAACGACGACTACGAATCGGTCACCACCGTTGCGCACGAGTGGGGCCATGCGATGCACTCGGTCCTGGCCAACAAGGCGCAGCCGTTCACCAACGCCGGCTATCCGATCTTCGTCGCGGAGATTGCGTCAACCTTCAACGAAGTCCTCCTGCTGCAACACATGCTGTCGATCGCCAAGAGCGACGACGAGCGGCTGCTGTATCTTGGTTCCGCCCTGGAGAACCTGCGCGGCACCTTCTTCCGCCAGGCCATGTTCGCGGAGTTCGAGCGCGTCGTGCATGCCAAGGTCGACCAGGGTGAGGCCGTCAGCGGCGCGGCGCTGACCAAGATCTACGGCGACATCCTGCGGCGATATCACGGTGACGCGGAAGGGGTCGTCAAGATCGATGACGTCGACGCCATGGAGTGGGCCTACATCCCGCACTTCTACAACGCGTTCTACGTGTTCCAGTACGCGACGTCGATCGCGGCCGGTTCGCTGTTCGCCGACAGCGTGTTGAACAAAGAGCCGGGTGCCCGCGAGCGTTACCTTGACCTGCTGAAGTCGGGCGGCTCCGACTATGCCTACGACCTCGTCAGGAAGGCCGGCGTTGACCTTGCGTCACCGGCGCCGTACCGGTCGATCGTCGCGCGGATGGACCGGATCATGGACGAGATCGAAGCCATCCAGGCGCGTCGCGCGCCCAAGTCCTGATGGCCGGCCGCGGCTGCGCTCGATGAGGAGGCTTGCCCCGTCGAAGGACGAGATCGCGACGCTGTTGCCTTTCGAGGGTCTGACGATCGATCGAGTTCGCGTGCCCGCAACGGTCGAGCAGTTCGCGGCTGCCGGCGCGGTGATCAAGGCGGCCGGCGTGGTCGGCTTCGATACCGAGTCGAAGCCGACGTTCAAGGTCGGCGAGGTCAGCGACGGTCCGCACATCGCGCAGTTCGCGACGCCGACCGAGGCTTTCATCTTCCAGGTCCAGCGCGCTGAGGGGTTGCCGTTCCTGCTCGATATCCTCCAGTCCGACGACGTGCGAAAGGTGGGCTTCGGCTTGAGCTCGGATCTCAAGCACATCCGCGGGCGCTTCGGCGTAGAGCTGCGCGCCGTGGTCGACCTGAACGATGTCTTTCGCAGGGAGGGCTTCCGAAGCTCCACCGGCGTGCGAGCCGCGATCGCGCTGCTCTTCGATCGGCGCTTCCTGAAGTCGAAGCGTCAGACGACGTCGAACTGGGCGCTGCCCCACCTCGACGACAAGCAGTTGCTGTACGCGGCCAACGATGCGTACGCGGCGTTGCGCGTGCACCAGGAGATGGATGGCTACTTCGCGGCGTTCGCCAGGGCGGACGACGTGCCGCAGGCGGCGGATCCCACCGCGCTATCGCCGCCGCCCGTTCGGCGAGCGATTTCTGGACACACAGCGAGGTCACCGATGTTCCTGGGTCTGCGTACCGCCATCTATCCCGTCGATGACCTGGCCGAGGCCAAGCGCTGGTATGCGCTGGCGTTTGAGGTCGAGCCTTATTTCGACCAGCCGTTCTACGTGGGCTTCAAGGTCGGTGGTTTCGAGCTTGGACTGATCCCCGATGGCCAGCCGTCGGTCACGGGCCCGCAGCCCCTGTGGGGCGTCACCAGCATCGCCAGGACCTGGGAGCATCTGATCCGCATCGGGGCGCACGCGCTCGATCCGGTCACCGAGGTGGGCGAGGGCATCCGGGTCGGCGCCGTCCGTGATCCGTTCGGCAATCGGATCGGCCTGATCGAGAATGCGCAGTTCGACCGCACCGCCGTCCGCTGATGAACCCGCAACCGCACATGGCCCACGACTTCCACTTCTACGAACCGCGCGACGGCCACCGCCTGCCGCACGATCCCTTCAATGCAATCGTCGGTCCCCGGCCGATCGGCTGGATCTCGACGAAGGCGGCGGACGGCACCCTCAACCTCGCGCCCTACAGCTTCTTCAACGCGTTCAACTACACGCCGCCGATCGTCGGCTTCTCGAGCATCGGCTACAAGGACACGGTGCGGAACATCGAGGCGACCGGCGAGTTCGTGTGGAATCTCACGAACCGCGAACTGGTCGAGAAGATGAACGCGACGTGCGCGATGGTCCCGGCCGAAGTGAATGAGTTCGAGCTCGCGGGCCTGACGCCGATCGCATCGACGGTCGTCGATGTCCCGCGCGTCGCTGAGAGCCCGGTGTCTTTCGAATGCAGACTGATCGAGGTCCGCCAATTGCGGACGGCCGCGGGCGCGAGCGTCGACAGCTGGCTGACACTGGGTGAAGTCGTCGCGGTCCACATCGCGAAGTCGTCGCTCAGCGACGGCACCTACGACACGGCGGGCGCCGGCCACGTGCTGCGTGGCGGCGGACCGGCCGACTATTTCGAGATCGGGCCGAGCCAGCTCTTTCGCCTGCATCGACCGCGCTAGGCGCATCGCTGTCAGCGATCGGCGAGGCTCCCGACCACATGCCTGTGGATCACGGGCCGGTCGCGTGCAAGTTGAAGCGTCAGGAAAGACCGCCGTCGTCATGGCGGGCGGCGGCAGCCTCTGCGCGGTGGAGGTCGGGATGCTGCAGGCGCTGGTCGAGGCGGGTGAGCGCGCCGACCTCGTCGTCGGCGCTTCGGCCGGGGCCATCAACAGCGCGTTCTTCGCCTTCGATCCCACTGCTGAAGGCATCGTCAGACTGCGCGAGATCTGGTGCGGCTTGAAACGCAGTGACGTGTTTCCGTTCAGCTTCGCGAACCTGTTCGGTGCGCTCGCCGGCCGCGATCATCTGTGCAGTCACGAAGGTTTGCGCGGCCTGCTCGAACGACACATCGGCATGCGGGCATCGAGGACGCCGCGCTCCCGCTGCACGTCGTCGCCTCCGACCTGGTCTTCGGCAACGAGGTGCTGCTGTCGCGTGGGCCGGCGGTCGATGCCGTGCCCGCCAGCGCCGCCATCCCAGGTTTGTTCCCGCCGCTGGACATCGAGGGTCACCTGCTGGTCGATGGCGGCGTCGCCAACGACACGCCGATTTCGACGGCGATTCGGCTCGGCGCGACCCGCATCATCGTGCTGCCGACCGGCTTCGCGCGTCGCGACGTCCCGATGCAGGCGATGGTCCACAGCCATTGACACCGGTCAGCGTGGCATGCGGACCTTGCGAGCGCCGGGAACCGCCGGCTTGCGCTCCATGCTCAGCATGAAATCGAGCTGCCACGGCCGCACCGCGAGCAACAGGCTCATCGAGCGTCGCTGCGCGGGCGGCAGCCGGGCATCGTCGATGTGCTGCTCCGAGATGTCCTTCGAGAGCCGCTTGAGCCGGTCGATCAGCGCGGCCGAATGCGCCTTCGACAGGCGCGCGTTGAGCAGCACCATGAACTCGTCGGGATCGTCGAACGCGCTGTCGAAGTACGCGTTGGCGTTCTGCCGGAAGTAGCGCTGGATCGGACCGTTGGGCAACCAGCGGAAGGTGCGCGAGACCAGGAGGCGATAGCGGTTGTTCGGCAACAGCTTCAGGAAGCCGATACGGTCGAGCTTGACGAAGGCCTTTGCCAGTTGCGCGTCGGCGATCGTATAAGTCTCCAGGATATGTTCGAAACTCGACAGGTTGAGCGCGCAGGTGGCGGCGAGGAACAGCATCGGATCCGCCACCAGCGTGGCTTCCTGCCTCTCGGTCAGCTCACCCAGCAGGCGATCCTCGGGGTCGATGCCGCGTGTCAGATCGGTCAGCTCGATCTGCGCCACGGCGCAGATCGCATCGAGCCGGACCAGCGTCAGGTCGCGCTTCGAGAACATGCGCTTGACGCTCGCCTCGGACAGGCCGATCGCCGTACTCAGCTGCGCGTAGGTGATGCCGCGGGCCTTCAACTCCTGCTTCAGGCGTTCGACCAGCAGCGCGCTCTGGGCCAACTCGACTCCGTTCGGGAAGGATCGCCTGATGATACCGGTAGTCTCGTGGGTAGCATCGGTCGACGGAAGTCTCGCGGCTTGCGCAGCGCATCGTCAACCTATCGTGACTCGTCGTCGACGCGCCTGACGAGAGAAGACCATGAATCGATCCATCCGTATTTGCAACGAACTCGCGTGTGCCGCCGCGCTGGCCATCGCATTCCAGTCCACCGCGATGGCACGCGATCCTTCGGCTGCGTCGGCTGCCGCGTCCGGGGCATCGGTCGGCAGCGTCGAGGTCGCCGGCAGCGTGCTGGTCGGCGGTAGCCTGGTGGTGCTCGGGCTAGCCGGCACCGCGGTGGTCGCCAGTGTCGAGGTGGTGGGCGCGAGCACGATCGTGGTGCTGAAGGGCGCGTCCGACGTGGCATCGGCGACGGTAAGCGTCGCCGGCGGTGCCAGCCTGGTCGTGGGGTCAGTGGTGGAGATCATCGCGGTCAGCACTGGCTGCGTCCTGATGAGCGCGGGTCGCGTCATTGCCTTCGTGCCCAACGAGGTGGGTCGCGCGCTGGTCCATCAGCGTCCGCTGGCCAGCCTGCGCTGATCGGGGACGATGATGAACGCTCTGCGTCGACACCTTCACGCTTTCCTGGTCGCCATCCCTTTCCTGTGCGGCGTCATGGAGCCGGCGCTCGCCGGCCGTACCTGCGATCCCTGGATACCGACCGCGACGTCGGTCTCGAAGGGACTCGAGCTCGGCAAGCCCAGCTTCGACCTGCTCGAAGCGAGCGGTGCGGAGGTCGCGCTGATCGCGCGGGCGGGCCAGGATCTGACCCAGTACCGGCTGCGCTATTCGCACGTGGGCTTCGTGCGGCGCGACCATCCCGACGGCCGCTGGACGGTGGTCCACGAACTCAACGGCTGCGGGACCGCCACGTCGTCGCTCTATGCGCAAGGCCTCGGCAACTTCTTCCTCGACGATCCCTTTCGCTACGAGGCGATGATCATGATCCCCGACATCGAGACGCAACACCGCCTCGTCGCGATGCTCGGTGGCGCGCTGCCGCAGACGATGCACGACAGCCACTACAACGTGGTCGCCTACCCGTTCTCCACCGACGATCAGAACTCGAACCAGTGGGTGCTCGAGCTGCTGGCGCGCGCGCTGTCGTAGGACTTCGTGATCGGCGATCGTGCAGTGGCGCAGGACTGGCTGCGCCTGAGCGGCTATCGACCCACCACGCTCGAGATCTCGAGCATGACGCGTCTGGGCGCCCGCCTCTTCGAGGCCAACGTCGCCTTCGACGATCATCCTTTCGACCGCCGCATGGCCGGCCAGATCGATGTCGTGACGGTCGAGTCGATCGTCGACTTCATGCGAGCGCGTGGCGTCGCGCACGACGTGAAAGTGGTCTCGCTGACGCCTGGCTTTCCTCAGAAGATCGGCGGCGAAGATCGGTCAAGCGCCCCACAGGCCGAACGATGAGGCGCCTCCTCCTAGTTGCGATGTCGCTGGCTTTTTTCGGCTGCTCGACGCTTGGCGGCATCCACAGCGACCGGCCGAAGGGTTTTGACCCGACAACACTCGCCGCCGACGGCCCCGACATCGCGGGAGATTTCGACAACGCCGGCCACGTACCGTACGGCGGAGCCCCATTCCTCGCGGCACACATCGCGTCGCCGTCCGCAACAAAACTCGTTCAGGACATTCGCCGCATCGAACGGGTCCGCATCGAACAACCCGATCACCACACTCACTTCGACGTCTCGTTTCAGGACGGAATTGCGATTGACCAACGCCCGCTTCGACCGGCGCCTTGGCCAATATTGCTGCGAAGCCGGAGAACTGATTTTTTCGACGATTCGCGAGACATCGTTCGAATTCGGTGTGCTCGTCAACTATCGGTATCTGGCGCTCGAACGGCTTGCGCATGGCGATCTGGCCGGCCGGCAGCGCGCTGGGTTTTTCGGTGCGGCACTGTGGCTCGTGCCGTTTGGCAACAGATCGCGGGACCATTGGTACCGCTGGAACAGCAGGCGGTCGGCTTGCGTCAGCGCGTCGACTGATCGCCGCCTCATTTTGGCTATCGGGCAAGGCCTTTATAATCGTGCCTTCCATTTCCGGCCCGTCCTGGTCCGCCCTCATGACCCGCCCGCATCGCCCGAGCCCGCATGTCCTCCGACTCGATGGAGGCAGGGCCCTCTCCACATTCCGCGTCGAACGTCTCGCCCAGCAGCTTCGTGACCAGGGCATTCCGGTCCGGTCGGTGGCTACCCGTTTCGTCCATCTCGTCGCCGCCCAGCGCGCGCTCGACGCGGTCGAACACGACAAGCTGGATGCGCTGCTGACGTACGGCGAAACCGCGACCGCGGCATCGAGCAAGGCCGAGACCTTCGTGGTGCTGCCCCGGCTCGGCACCCTGTCGCCTTGGGCCAGCAAGGCCACCGACATCGCCCATCGCTGTGGCCTCGCGGTGCTCGATCGGATTGAGCGCGGCGTCTTCTACGACGTCGAACTCAAGTCCGGCCTGCTCGGCCGCTCCAGGCTCGGTATCGCCGATCGCGAGCGCATCGCCGCGGCGTTGCACGACCGCATGACCGAGACCGTGGTCGACGCCGACTTCGAGCCGGCCCGCGTCTTCGACAGCGTCACGGCCGAGCCGATGCAGGTCGTGGACGTGGGCGTCCGCGGCCGCACGGCGTTGGACGAAGCGAACGCGGCTTGGGGACTCGCGCTGTCGGCCGACGAGATCGACTACCTGTTCGACGCCTTCACGCGCCTGGGCCGCGACCCGACCGACGTGGAGCTGATGATGTTCGCGCAGGCGAATAGCGAGCACTGCCGGCACAAGATCTTCAACGCGTCGTGGACCATCGATGGCGAGGCGCAGGATCGCTCGTTGTTCGCCATGATCCGCAACACCGAGGCCATGTCGCCCGGCGGCACGATCGTCGCGTACTCCGACAACGCGGCGATCATGGAAGGCGCATTCGCCGAGCGCTGGTTCCCCGATTCCGTCGGCATTTATCGCGCGCGGCTCGAACCGGTCCATGTCGTGATGAAGGTCGAGACCCACAACCATCCGACCGCGATCGCGCCGTTCCCCGGCGCGTCGACCGGTGCGGGTGGCGAGATCCGCGACGAAGGCGCCACGGGTCGTGGCGCGAAACCGAAAGCAGGCCTCGCGGGCTTCTCGGTCTCCAACCTGATGCTGCCGGACGCGACGCGCGGCTGGGAACATTCGGTGGGTCGGCCCGAGCGCATCGCCTCGCCGCTGCAGATCATGATCGACGCGCCGCTCGGCGCGGCCGCGTTCAACAACGAGTTCGGCCGCCCCAACCTCGGCGGTTACTTCCGCGTGTACGAGCAGCAGGTCGGCGAGGTCAAGTACGGCTATCACAAGCCGATCATGATCGCGGGCGGCATCGGCAACATCCGTGCGATGCATTCTGCCAAGACCGGGCTGCCCGACGGCGCGCTGCTGATCCAGATCGGTGGCCCGGGCCTGCGCATCGGCATCGGCGGCGGCGCCGCGAGTTCGATGGCGACCGGCGCGAACACGGCAGCGCTGGACTTCGATTCGGTGCAGCGCGGCAACCCCGAGATGCAGCGTCGCGCCCAGGAGGTCATCGATCGCTGCTGGCAGATGACCGACGTAGAAGGGATGGACGCGAACCCGATCCTGTCGATCCACGACGTGGGGGCGGGTGGCCTGTCCAACGCATTTCCCGAACTCGTCGAAGGCGCGCATCGCGGTGCGCGCTTCGAGCTCGACGCCGTGCCACTGGATGCGAGCGGCTTGTCGCCGCGCGAGATCTGGAGCAACGAGTCGCAGGAGCGCTACGTGCTCGCGATCCTGTCCGAAAGTCTCGAGGCTTTCGCGGCCCTGTGCGCGCGCGAGCGCTGTCCCTTCTCGGTGGTCGGCGTGGCGAGCGACGCGCGCGACCTGAAGCTTTCGTCGGCCGACACGGCGACCGCGCCGATCGACCTGCCGATGGACGTGCTGTTCGGCAAGCCGCCGAAGATGCATCGCGACGCACGACGTGCATCGATCGTGCAGGCAGCGATCGACCTCACGGACCTCGATCTCGAGATCGTCGCGCGCGAGGTGCTGATGCATCCGACCGTGGGCGACAAGAGCTTCCTCGTCACGATCGGCGATCGCACCGTGGGTGGCCTGACGTCGCGCGACCAGATGGTCGGTCCGTGGCAGGTGCCGGTGGCCGACTGCGCGGTCACGCTGATGGACTTCGTCGGCTTCGCCGGCGAGGCGATGGCGATGGGCGAACGCACGCCGCTCGCGACGATCGACGCTGCCGCTTCCGGACGGATGGCCGTCGGCGAGGCGATCACGAACCTGCTCGCCGCGCCGGTCGAACGCATCGAGGACATCAAGCTGTCGGCGAACTGGATGGCCGCGTGCGGCGAGGGGCCGGCCGGCAACGCGGGCCAGGACGCCGCGTTGTACGACACCGTGCGTGCGGTCGGCATGGAGCTCTGTCCCGCTTTGGGCATCGGCATTCCGGTCGGCAAGGACTCGTTGTCGATGCGGACGACCTGGCGCGATGCCGAAGTCGTGAACGACGTGATCGCGCCCGTCTCGCTGATCGTTTCGGCCTTCGCAGCCGTTCGCGATGTGCGTCCGTCGTGGACGCCGCAATTGAAGACGCGGGCGACACACCCGGACCTCGACGCCACGTCGCTGTTGTTGGTCGATCTCGGCGCGGGCCGCAATCGGCTCGGCGCGTCGATCCTCGCGCAGGTGACGGGGCAGGTCGGTGACACCGTGCCCGACCTCGACGATCCCGCACGCCTCAAGGCCTTCTTCGCGGCGATGGTCACGTTGCGCGAGGCCTCGCTGGTGCTGGCGTATCACGATCGATCCGACGGTGGCCTGTTCACGACGCTGTGCGAGATGGCGTTCGCGGGCCGTACCGGTGTGTCGATCAACGTCGACCTCCTGACGCTCGAAGGCGACGGCGCCGACGACTACGGCGACGCGAAGAACTGGGCGACGCAGGTCGCCGCGCGGCGCGAGACCGCGACGCTCAAGGCCCTGTTCGCCGAGGAGCTGGGAGCGGTCCTGCAGATCCGCACCGCCGACCGCACGCCGGTGATGGATATCCTGCGGGCGCACGGACTCGGCGCGGTCAGCAATACGATCGGCCAGTGCAACGACCGCGGCGTGATCGAGATCTACCGCGACGCGAAGTGCGTCTACACGAAGACGCGCGCCGAACTGCAGCAGGCGTGGAGCGACACGAGCTGGCGCATCTCGCGGCTGCGCGACGAACCGGCCTCGGCGGATGCCGAATACCAGGCGATCGTGGCGGACGATCCCGGCATGCCGACCCGCGTGCCCTTCGATCTCGACGACGACGTCGCGGCGCCCTTCATCGCCACGGGCGTGCGCCCGCGCGTCGCGATCCTGCGCGAGCAGGGCGTCAACAGCCAGAGCGAGATGGCCTACGCGTTCGCGAAGGCCGGCTTCGACAGCGTCGACGTCCACATGAGCGACCTGGCCGAAGGCCGTCACACGCTGGCCGGCTTCGCGGGCTTCGTCGCCTGCGGTGGCTTCTCGTATGGCGACGTGCTCGGTGCCGGCGAGGGCTGGGCCAAGGCGATCCGCTTCGATGCGCGACTGGCCGATCTGTTCGCGGCCTTCTTCGCGCGCGGCGACAGCTTCGCACTCGGCGTCTGCAACGGCTGCCAGGTGATGGCGTCGCTGGCGCCCATGATCCCCGGCGCCGACGCCTGGCCGCGCTTCACGGACAACCGCTCGCGCTACGAGGCACGGCTCGCGAGCGTCGAGGTCGGGCCGTCGCCGTCGCTGTTCTTCGCGGGCATGGACGGCACGATCGCGCCGGTCGCCGTGGCGCACGGCGAGGGGCGCGCGGACTTCGGCCGACAGGGTGATGCCGGCCGCGTATTGGTGCCTTGGCGCTTCGTCGACCACGCCGGTCGGCCCACCGAGTCCTATCCGCTCAACCCCAACGGCAGCGCAGACGGTCTCGCAGGCGTGACGACTGCCGATGGTCGATTCACGGCGCTGATGCCCCATCCGGAGCGGGTGTTCAGGGCGGTGCAGATGTCGTGGCATCCGGACGACTGGACCGATGCCAGCCCGTGGATGCGTCTGTTCCGGAACGCGCGACGCCACGTCGGTTGAGCGCTGGCGTGCGCCGGTCCGCGCAGCGGGTACCCGTTAAAACCTGACGTCGTCCGGAAGCGATTCAGACAAGTTGCCTATCAAGTCTTCGCCACGGCTGCCGGTAGGCGAGAAGGCTCGATGCGAGCGTCGCCTGCAGGACCGATCACGTCGTCGCCCGGACCATTTCCCACCGCATTAAGGCAGCAACCACGCCAGTACCATCGACGCCCCCATGTCTCCCGTCCGCCTTCGACTCCTGAGCTTCCGGATGTAGATCGCCATGACGTTCGGGCCCGTCGTGCTGGCTTTCATCGCCACGATGTCGATCCTGCTCGTTAGGCCGCAGGCCACGACGATCGAGAACAACGCCGGCAACACCCTCCAGGTCGTCGCCAACAATGCCCAGCGCATCCTGGCGGTCGGGCTGCAGCGGCGCCTGGTGATCGTGCAACGACTCGCCGATTCGGCGCCACTTTGGCAATGCGGACTCGACAGCGTTGACGTGAAGACTGCGTTGCAACAGCAGCAGATGGTCGATCCGAATCTGGCCTGGATGGGCGTGGCGGATCTCCGCGGCGTCGTCAGGGCATCGACCGGGGATCTGCTGCTCGGGTCCGACGTCACCGCCAGGCCCTGGTTCACCGCTGGACTGCGTGGATTGCATGTTGGAGATGTGCACCAAGCCCTGCTGCTCGCGAAGCTGCTGCCGCAAAGCAGCGACGGGGAGCCGCGCCGCTTCGTGGACTTCGCCGCTCCGATCCGCATCGACGGAGAGGTCCGTGGCGTCCTGGCGCTTCATGGCGGCTGGGAATGGGTGAAGACGATGATCGAGTCGCAATTGCCCGATAACGCGCAGAGCCTGGCGATGGATCTCTTCATCTTCGATCGCGCAGGGACCGTGATCTACACGCCGCAGGGACTCGACGGTCGCGAGGTCGGTCTGGGCGATGCGTTCGCGGCGATCACGACGCTGGCGGGACAGGCCGCGTCGGTGCTCCGATGACCCCACGGCCATGAGGACCTGAGCTCGGTGGCGCAGCTCAAACCGCGGCACGAGACTGCGGATCTGGGCTGGCTGGCCGTCGCCCGGGCGCCGAAGGACCTGGCCTACGCACCGGTCAACGCGGCGATCCTGCAGGTCGCCCTTCTCGGTGTTGTGGCCGCACTGTTCGCGATGGGACTCGCGTGGATCGTCGCGGGATCGATCAGCAAGCCGCTGTCCGCCATCCAGCGCGCCGCCCAGGACGTCCTCAGCGGCAAGGTCGGAGTCATCATTCCGTAATACGCCGGAAACGTTGACCTCAAGGGTCTGTCGAGTGCGCTTCACGACATGACCGAGAATTTCGAGACGCGGGTCCGCGAACACACGGCGCTCGCACGATTCGATCCGTTGACCAAGGTGCTCAACCGTCGCGGCTTCGACGGGCAGATGGAGACGGCGGTGACGAACGCGAAGCGACGCGGATCGCCGTTGTCGGTGATCGCGATCGACATCGACCACTTTAAGAAGGTGAACGACCAGCACGGTCACCACGTCGGCGATGTCGTGCTGAAGATCCTCGCGAGCGCGATGAAGATCTGGTTTCGCGAGACCAACATCGTTGGTCGGCTCGGCGGCGAGGAGTTCACCGTGCTTTTGGTCGATACCGACTTGCGCTGCGCCCACCAGGTCGCCGATCAGCTGGTGGCGCATGTTGCCGGGACGATATTCCCGGCGGTCGGCCGCATCACCATCAGCTGCGGCGTGTCCAGGCTGTGCATCGCGGAGGATGGCTTCTCGGCGCTCAGGCGAGCCGACCGCGCGCTCTATCGTGCGAAGTCGGACCGATGCAACCGCAGCGTGATGCTGGAGACCGAGATCGCGGTCTAGCGCGGAAGCCTGATTTCGTCGCGCTTGCCGACGTGCGTCGTTGGCAGATGCGGCCCGCGACCGAACAGCTTCTGCCGCAGCGGACCTTCCTCGTAGCAGCTCTGGTACACACCGCGTCGCTGCAATTCGGGCACGACGAACTCGACGATGTCGCTGAAGGTCTCGTGCGCGACGGCGAAGGTCAGGTTGAAGCCGTCGATGCCGGTCGAGGCCTGCCACTGTTCCAGCGCATCGGCGACCTCGGCACCGGTACCGATCAGCACGGGGCTGCGGCCGCCGAGCCCGACGAACTGCGCGGCTTCGCGCACGGTCCACTGGCGGCTCGGGTCGGCGCTCGAGAACGATGCGAGGGCGGTGCGTCCCGCGTCGTTCTCCAGATATTCGATGACCGCGTCCGGGTCGTATTGCGAGAAGTCCACGCCGGTCCATCCCGACAGCAGCGCGAGCGCCCCTTCGATGTCGACGTGCGATCGATAGTCCTCGAACTTGGCCTGCGCCTCCTCGTTGGTGGCGCCGGTGATGATCAGCGCCTGCGCGTAGATCAGCACGTCGTCCGCGCGTCGTCCCTGCTGCATGACGGCGCCCCTGATGCCGTCGACCGCGCGCTTGAGGACGGCATGGGTCGGCGCCGCGATGAACACGCACTCGGCATGACGTCCGGCGAACTCCAGCCCGCGTGCCGACGCGCCCGCCTGATAAAGCACCGGTGTCCGTTGCGGCGAGGGTTCGCAGAGGTGTATGCCCGGCACGCGGAAGTGCGTGCCTTCGTGACCGATGCTGTGCACCTTCGTCGGGTCGGCGTAGACACCGGTAGCCTTGTCGCGGACGACGGCGTCGTCTTCCCAGCTGTGCTCCCAGAGCTTGTAGACCACGTCGAGATATTCGTCGGCGAGGTCGTAGCGCGCGTCGTGGGCGAGCTGCTTCGCCAGCCCGAGGTTGCGTGCGGCGCTGTCGAGATAGCCGGTCACGATGTTCCAGCCGACCCGTCCTTTCGTGAGGTGGTCGAGGGTCGACAAGCGGCGCGCGAACGGATACGGATGCTCGTAGGTCAGCGAGAACGTGATCCCGAAGCCCAAGTGCTTCGTCGCGGCGGCCATCGCCGGCACGATCAGCAGCGGGTCGTTGACTGGCACCTGCACCGCGTGATGGATCGCTGCGTCGGGCGTGCCGGCATAGACGTCGTACACGCCCATCACGTCTGCGATGAACAGGCCGTCGAAGCAGCCGCGTTCGAGCAGCTGCGCGAGGTCGGTCCAGAAGGCGAGATCGGTGTACTCGCTCGAACGATCGCGCGGATGCGTCCACAGGCCGGGTGACTGGTGACCGACGGTGTTCATCGCGAAGGCATTGAAGCGGATCATGTTCGGCGTGGCTCCTGGGGTGATGCGGCGATCCGGGGCCCCGGCCGTCGCACATCGCGCATCCTGCATGAGAAACTACGGGCATGAAACCGCCCATTCCACTCAATCAAGAAGACCAAGCCGCGTTCGAGGCGTGGACCGAAAAATTCTGGATGTTCATCGAGGACAAGGGAGATGCCCTGCAGATCTGGCAGGCCGCGACGACGCATACCGCGTCGCGCTGCGCCGGCCTTGCAGAGCGTTCCGACCTCGAGGACGATTCAGGCGCCGGCGAAGCGATACGCCGTGCGTACCGGCTCGACTGAGCCGTTGCGCCGACCCATGTCGGCTGCGCGTCACGCTGCGCGCGAAACCGCGGTGCGGCTTGACTTCCGCGCGCTGGTCGATGCCCTGAAGCAGGCGGCCGTCGACGTCGACGCGGGTCGCATCGCGTGCCCGGATCGCAGCGTCGTCCCGATGTCGGACGGCGCGGTCCTGATGTCCATGCCCGCCGTGGCTTCCGACGTCGCGATCCACAAACTGATCACGGTCGCGCCGAGCAATCGCGAGCAAGGGCGGCCCACCATCCAGGGCACGGTCACGGTGTTCGATCCGCGGACGGGCCGCGCACTGATGGAACTCGATGGTCCGACGGTCACCGGACGGCGTACGGCTGCCGTGTCGATGCTGGCGGTCGAGCTGCTGCGCCCTGACGCGCGTGAGGGATTCCTGCTGATCGGCACCGGTACGCAGGCTCGGCATCATCTCGAGGCCATCGCCACCCTCCATCCTGGCGCCCGCGTGCGGGTACGCGGCAGGTCCGTTGAATCGGCGCAACGTTTTTGCAACGAGGGCGTCGGATGGCCGCTCGACCTCGCGCCCGCAGGCCTCGATCAAGCGTGCTCGATCGTCGTGACCTGCACCACGAGTCGCTTGCCGGTGTATGTCGATGCCGCGAGCTGCGATCGTCTGCTGATCGCGGTCGGCGTCTTCCAGCCCGATGCGGCCGAGATCGGCGCGGCGACGGTGCTTTCCAGCGAGGTCTACGTCGACGACCCGCGCGGTGCTCCTCACGAAGCGGGCGATCTGCTGCAGGCCGGCGTGGACTGGGGCAGCGTGAAGTCACTGGCCGATCTGATCCGCTTTCCAACCCCTTCAGCAGGACGACCCCTCCTGTTCAAGAGCGTGGGATGCGCCGCCTGGGATCTCGCGGCGGCGCGCGTCGCGCTCGGCGCCTGACGTTTCTCGCGGCAAAAAAACCCGACCGAGGTCGGGCTTCCTGTTCGAGACGATCTCAGTCCTTGATCGCTTCGATTTGGATCGCCAGCTTCGTGTCGTCCGACACCAGCGGGATCGCGTACTTCACGTCCCGCAGGCTGCGCTGGATCGTGGCTTCGAAGTCGCCGCCGCACACCTGTTTCTTGAAACTCGGGCTGATGTAGCAGTTGTAGTTGCTGGCCTTGAGCACGACCGGATTGGTCTTGCCCTTCATCGTCAGGTCGCCGCTGATCTGCGTGACCTTGTCGCCCTCGAACGTGAAGGCGGTCGACACGAAGGTCGCCTCCGGATATCCGGAGGCGTCGAAGAACGAGATGCACTTCAGGTGATCGTCGAGCTTCGTCACGCCGGTCGTCACCGACGCGATGTCGATCGTGATGCTGGCCTTGCCGGTCTTGGCGGGCGTGTCGATCATGATCGTGCCGCTCTTGCCCGCGAAGCGCGAACGCGTGGTCGACGTGCCGAAGTGACGCGACTCGGCGAAGAAGTCGGTATGCGTCGGGTCGATCGTGTAGCTGACCGGTTCCGCGACGGCCAGCGCGGTGGCAGCGAGCAGCGTGGCACCCAGGATGAAGGAGAGCATCTTGTTCATGGGTATTCCTTCTTTTCGAATGAGGACCAGGTCGGTCCGTGAACTACTGCAGGTCCGGGAGGTCATGTCGTCGCCGTGCCCTGGACCGTGAGACGCGGCCTGACCAGGACCTCGTTGGCGACGAGGCTGGTATCGCCCCAGTCGCCCGCGCCGATCTTGAAGTCGAGCCGCTTGATGGTGAATTCGCCGTTCGCCACGAGCGTGTCGCCGGTCTGAGCGAGTGTCATCGGGACATGAATCTCGCTGCTGATGCCCTTGATGGTCAGCTTGCCGACGATGTCGACCTTGCCGGCACCGAGCGACTTGATCGAGGTCGACTGGAAAGTCGCCGACGGATACTTGCCGGAGTCGAACCACTCGGGCTTCCGCAGTTCGACGAGCGTCTCGGGCGTGCCGATGACGATGCTGCCCAGATCGATCGTGAAGACCACCTTGCCGCTTTCAGGCTTCGCCGGATCGACGCTGATCTGCCCGTCGAAGCGTTCGAACTTCCCCTGCACGGGGCTGCCCATCTGCTTGCTGACGAAGCCAACCTCGCTTTTTGCGGGGACGATCTTCTGTGCGGACCATGCGACCAGCGGTGCCGTCACGACGAGTGCTTCGAGGAAAAGACGAGTCAGGCACATGCAGGTTTCTCAGGAGACTGCGGTGGGTCGATAAGGGCTTCGACGACAGCATGCGATGCAGGTAGTCGACCGGTTCGTCGAGGCCGTACTTGATGGCCGCGGCGACATGGACCGCGACGACCGCCGCGAGGCTGTACGCGAGCACCGCGTGCAACGTCTCGAGCTGCTTCGCGAGGTCCTTGGCCGGCGCGACCCAGTCGGGCAACGGCAGCACGCCGAAGTACACGATCGGGAAGCCCGCGGCAGAGCTGTAGGCCCAACCGGCCAGGGGCACCGCGAAGAAAAGGACATAGAGCAGGAAGTGGCCGGCATGCGCGGCCCGCTGCTGCCACGCCGGCACGTAGCCGGGCAGGGCCGGTGGGCGATGCGAGAGACGCTACAGCAACCGCGCGGCAGCCAGACCAAGGATCGTGATGCCGAGCCACTTGTGATAACTGAAGAGCCGGATGCGCGAAGGAGACAATGGAAGATCCGACATGTAGTAGCCGAGCGACAGCGCGCTGACGATCAGCACCGTCATCAACCAGTGCAGCACGATGGCTGCCCTGGTGTAGTGGGTCGCCCCGGTCATCGTCTTCAAGCCGCTTCGCTGGCCGAACGCGTCAGCTTCAGCGCGGCTTAGGCGATGCGCTTGCCAAACAGCTTGCCGGTCTCGAGGTCGCCAGGAGGCGGTCCCTCTTCGGGCGACGAATCGGACGGCGACTGGGTCATCAGACCGCCGAACGAGCCGACGTAGTTGATGTCGTTGCGCTGTGCGGCCTTGGCGTTCGACGGCATCAGTCCGGTGCCGACCCAGAAGCCCGAGTGCTGCATCGCCAGCGTCATCATCATGTGCAGCGTCGCGAACTTGTTGCCGTTCATCGTCGCCGAGTTCGTGAAGCCGGCGAAGAGCTTGTCGCGCCAGGCCTGCGTGTACCAGGGCTTCGACGTGGCGTCGGCGAACTTCTTGAACTGCCACGACACGTTGCCCATGTAGGTCGGCGAGCCGAACACGATCGCGTTGGACGCCCCGAGCTGTGCCCAGGCAGCCTTGGGGACGTTGCCCTCGGCGTCGATGGCGATCAGAGCGGCCGAGACGTCGGCGACCTGGCTTGTGCCCGCGAGGACCGACTCGGCCAGCTTTTTCGTGTGGCCGTAGCCGGAGTGATAGACGATCGTGACGTTGGTCAACGTGTTTCTTTGAAGATGGGTTCAAGCTTGTTGATGGCCCAGCACACATCGTGTTCGATGCGAACGTCCGTCGATAGCGCTTTGTTCCGGATCAGGCTTCGAGATCGAACAGCAGGATCTCGGACGCGCGTCCGGCCGCGACGACCACATCGCCAGCGGCAACGATCTTCAATGCATCGCCGGCATCAAGCGTCTTGCCGTCGACCACGACCGTGCCACGGGCCACGTGGACGTACGCGATGCGGCCTTCGCCGATGCGATGCGTCGCGGTTTCGGAGCCGTCGAAACGTCCGGCATACAGCGCCGCGTTCGCGTGCATCAGCACCGATCCGTCGCGACCGTCGCCGGAGGCGACGAGCCGCAGACGACCGCGCTTGTCTTCATCGGAGAAGCGCCTCTCCTCGTAGCTCGGCTCGACGCCGTATACGTTCGGCATGATCCAGATCTGCAGCAGGTGCACCGGCTTGTCGTCGGAGCGATTGAACTCCGAGTGCAGGACGCCACGTCCCGCGCTCATGCGCTGCACGTCGCCGGGCCGGATCACCGCACCCTGGTCACCGCCGCTCGACATCGAATCCTTGTGCGTCAGTTCGCCTTCGAGGACGTAGGTGATGATCTCCATGTCGCGGTGACCGTGCGTGCTGAAGCCCGACGAAGGTGCGACCAAGTCTTCGTTGATGACGCGCAGCGGACCGAAATGCATGTGATTCGGGTCGTTGTATTCGGCGAACGAGAAGCTGTGGAAGCTCTTCAGCCACCCATGCTCCGCGTAACCGCGATCGGCACTGCGACGGACTTGGGAATGATCAATTACTTCAGACATTTTGAACCCTCTCTCTGCGCCGTAAAAATGAACTCAACAGATGCAGGAGTGCAAGATAGTCCGCGAAGTGCCGGAATGATAGGCTAGCGCTTTGATGATCTCATTCAATAAATCAGAACGATGCTTCTCGACCTCGATGCCTTGCAGGCCATGGACGCGATCGATCGCAAGGGCAGCTTCGCCCGTGCGGCCGAGGAACTGGGCCGCGTGCCGTCGGCCATCACCTACCTGATCCGCAAACTCGAAGGCGATCTCGACGTGCTGCTGTTCGATCGGCGCGGACACAAGGCGAAGCTCACGCCGGCGGGACATGAGCTGTTGAGCGAGGGGCGGCACCTCCTCTACGCAGCCAGCGAATTGCAGCGACGCGTTCGTCGGGTTGGAGACGGCTGGGAAGTGGAGCTACGCATCGCACTCGACACGATCATCAGCATGGACACGATGTTCGATCTCGTCGCGCAGTTCTACGAGCAGGGGCCGGGCACGCGCATTCGCCTGCTGACCGAGGTGCTGTCGGGAACGTGGGAGGCGCTGCTGTCCGGTCGCGCCGACCTGGCGATCGGAACCTTCTCGAGTACACCAGGAGACACCGGGATGGCGAGCGGATACCAGAGCCGACTGCTCGGTGAAGGCGAACTCGTGTTCGCGGTCGCGCCATCGCACCCACTCGCCGATGCGCGGGAGCCGCTCACGCCTGAGGTGATCCGCAGACATCGTGCGGTGGCCGTTGCCGATACCGCGCGCAATCTGCCGGCAGTGACGATCGGATTGCTGGGCGGGCAGGACGTGCTGACGGTGCCGACCATGCAGGCCAAGGTCGCGGCGCAAGTTGCCGGTCTTGGCTGCGGCAACGTCTCGGTCGGCCATGCGCGGCCCTTCATCGCGGCGGGATTGTTGGTTCCGAAGCTGCTGTCAGAGTCGCGGGTCAGCGGCAACCTGTACTACTCATGGAGCACTGCGGTTCGCGGCAAGGCGATGAAGTGGTTCTTGTCGCGCCTCGACGATGCAGCAGTCAGACAAGCGCTGCTTCCCTGACTTCAGCCGCGCGAGAGAATACCAGCGGCAGCGCGCGTGCGGAACGAACGGAGCAGCGCGGCGCCGAACAGCCCGGCACCGAGCAACAGCAGGATGCCCGGCTCGGGGATGGCCGTCACGATCGCAAGCGCCGGCGTGGATTGCAGGATCGTGCTCCCGCCGTCGCTCGTGCCCGTGATATCGGTTGCGGAGGTCGGACGGATCAGCGCGGTCGTCAGTTCGGGAACCGAGATGTCGGCGATAGAAATCCCCATACGGAGATTGGTGGCCGAAGGAACGAAGGCGCTCGCGCCGGGTGCCGGAGAGGTTGACGGGGCGCTGGTGACGACGTCATTCAGGACCTGCGTACTGGTCGCCGCCGACGGCGCCGCGATGAGTAGCAGCTCTCTAGGCGGATTGGTGGACGGCGCGGTGGTGGGCGTGACCGAAATGGTCGTGGCGACCGAGCGTCCGGCCGACGGTACATCTCCAAAAGTCATCGACGACGATTCGCAACTGGCATCGAATGACGAACCCGTCGCGCAAGCAGCAGCCATGGCCTGACCGGTGATCCACCCTTGGCCAAGTACCGCCAACACGAACAGGACACGCTTCATGAACTACTCCCCAGGCAAACCGGCACGAACCGAAGCGGCGCTGCCGATACTCACGCAGTCACTTCCTCAGCACCTTATTTAACGAACAGAATACTAAGTGTGTGACGCGGTGATTCAAGGAGGACGACGCCGCAAGAACATGTGGGTTCCATGCGCGTCGCGCGTAGGGCGAACGACGACTCGAAACTTGCGGCGCAAGGAGACGAAAGGTCGTCGCGCTACGTGCTTCGCGAAGACCTGATCAGGCCGTGAGGCGCGCCCGATCGAAGCGCGCTTCGATCGGGTAGGGAAAGACGTCTTCGATGTAGCCGCTTTCTATGCGGTCCTTCAGGCCCTGCCAGTAGGAGGCCTCGAAGATCTCCGGGTGCAGCTCGAGCATCGTGCTGCGGATGGTCGGGTCGCCGAGCAGGAAGGTCTTCCATTCTTCCGGGAACACGTCGTTCCGCGCGACGTGATACCAGGGTTCCGCGGCCATCTCGTCTTCCTCGTTGCGGGGCAGCGGAACCTCGCGGAAGTTGCAGGCGGTCATGTACTCGATCTCGTCGTAGTCGTAGAACACCACGCGTCGATTGCGGGTCACGCCGAAGTTCTTGTAAAGCATGTCGCCAGGAAAAATGTTGGCGGCCGCGAGCTGCTTGATCGCGAGGCCGTATTCGCCCAGTGCGCGTCGCTGGTCCTCGGGCTTGGCGCTCTGCAGGTACATGTTGAGCGGCGTCATGCGGCGCTCGATGTAGCAATGGTTGATGACGATCGCGTCGGCTTCCTCCGACACCATGCTCGGCGCCTTGCGCTTGAGTTCCTCGAGCAGGTCGACCGAGAAGCGATCGCGCGGGAACGCCACGTCCGAATACTCCATCGTGTCGGCCATGCGGCCGACGCGGTCGTGCAGCTTGACCAGCCAGTACTTGGCCATCACGCCCGCCCGATCGACTTCCTTCGGACGCGGGATGTGATCGTTGATGACCTTGAACACGAACGGGAAGGACGGCAGCGTGAACACCGTCATCACCAGGCCCCTGATGCCGGCAGCCGCGACGAACGAATCGGTCGAGTGCGCGAGGTGATGCAGGAAGTCGCGATAGAAGAGCGCCTTGCCGTGCTTCTGCAGGCCGATCATGTTGTAGAGCTCGAACTTGGGTCGCGCGGGCAGCATCTCGTGGATGAACTGCACGTAAGCCGCGGGCACCGGCGTGTCGACCATGAAGTAGGCGCGCGAGAAGCTGAACAGCGACAGCAGGTCGGCCATGTCGAACAGCACGGCATCGATCGCGAGCTGGTTGTCGGGCGTGTGCAGGATCGGGATCGCGAACGGGAGGTTGAAGCTGCCGTTGATGATCTTGCCGATCGCGTACGCGCCCTTGTTGCGGAAGAACAGCGACGACAGCAGCCGCACCTGATGATTCGGCGCGCCTTCGAAAGGGTGTGGAAAGTGGGTCGCGGCGGCTTCCACGACGAGGTGCAGGTCGCGGTCGAGATCCTGGAACGGCGTCGCCAGGTTGAAGTCCGCGAAGGCACGCTGCAGGGCCGCCAGCAGTCCGTCCTTGCCCGGGTAGTAGGAGCGGTAGGCCGGCGGATCCGCGTCGAGATGCTCGGTCGAGATCGTGGGCCGCACAAAGATGAACGCGTTGTTGAAGTAGTTGCGATGCAGGATGCGGCAGCACACGGAGTTGAAGAAGGTCTCGGCGCATTCCGGCTGCAGATGGTCGAGCAGCAGGTTGATGTACTGGAACTTGACTTGCGGCCAGAACTCCTGCGTCAGCTTGTCGGTCTGGAACTCGCGCTCGAGCCGTTCCACCGTCTCGACCACGCGTCGGTCGTAGTACTGCAATCGCTCGCGCGAAGCTTCCTGCGCCTCCTGCCATTGCGCCCGCTCGAAGCGTTGCTTTGCGTCTTGCGTGATCTCGCGGAACAGGCGGTAGTGCTTGTTGAAGCCCCACAGGACGACCTGCGCGAAGGCCAGTTCGAGGCCGCCACTACGATTCGCCGACTGGTTCTTCGGGGGCGGCGCGACGAGCGTGGGGTGTCCGGATTCCATGGATCGAGTCTAGCCTGAGAAGTTTGGTGTTCTCCCGCATGGCGGAAGGGGCGCAACACAACAAAAAGGCGCCCGCAGGCGCCTTCTCGTCGAGCGACGATGCTTACTCCACCTTCGCCTTGTCGCGCAGATCCTTGAGCATCTGCTCGAACTTGGCCTGCTGCCACTGCTGATTCGCCATCATCGCTCCGGCGATCTGCGGCTTGGCTTCGTCGAAGCTCGGAACCTTAGCGTCGCGGACGTCGTCGAGTCGGATCACGTGATAGCCGAACTGCGTCTTGACCGGAACCTGCGTGTACTGGCCCTTGGGCAGCTTGACCAGCGCCTCGGAGAATTCCTTGACGTAGGTCGACGCCGGCGCCCAGTCGAGGTCGCCGCCGTTCGCGGCAGAGCCCGGATCCTTCGACTGCTTCGCGAGTTCCTCGAACTTGCCACCCTTCTTGAGCTTCTCGATGATCGCCTTCGCGTCGGCTTCCTTCTCTACGAGGATGTGGCGAGCCTTGTACTCCTTGCCACCGGTTTCCTTCACCAGCAGATCGTATTGCGTGTGCACCTCGGCGTCTGTGGGCGCGTTGGCCTTGAAGTAGTCCTGGGCCAGGGCGCCGATCAGAACTTGCTGACGCGCACGCTCGAGCTGGGCCTGCACATCGGGATCGGCAGCCACGCCCTTCTTGTCGGCTTCCTGCATCAGGATCTCGCGGCGAACGAGGTCCTCGCGGACGGCGGTCTGGAGTTCGGGCGAGTCGGCCTGACCTTGCTTGACCAGCTGCGCGACGATCGCGTCGGCCTTGGCCTTCGGGATCGCCTTGTTGTTGACGACGGCGACGTTCTGGGCGGCCGCGATGGAAGGGCCGATCGCGAGTACGGCAGCAAGCAGGGCGGTGACGAGCGCGAATGCGCCCGGGGTCGAACGGGAAAGCAAGGGATTCATGAATGATCCTTCTGGGGCAAGCAGGTCAGGGACAGATTGAAGAGCAAAGGGCTGTATTACCTGCGTCTGGCAGAGCGGCGAGACCGTGGGGTCGCCGCGAACTTTCGGATCAGTGCAGGGGGCCCGCTGCGGGTGGGGACGAGGCCGTGACTGCTGCGGCTTCATCGGGCGTCAGGGCTTCGATCGCGAGCGCGTGGATGGCGTTGCGCATCAAATCAGACAATGCATCATACACGAGGCGATGCCTCGCGACCCGGCTGAGCCCTGCGAAACGGCCTGCAACGATGCGCAAATTGAAGTGACCGCCGCCAGTCGCCGCACCGGCATGTCCAGCGTGTTTCGCACTGTCGTCGACCAGCGCCACGTCGAGCGGCTCGAGTGCAGCCCGCAAGCGACGATCGATCTCGTCCATCGTGCCGGTCGCGCTCACGTCGACTCCTTCGCGGCGGTCTTGTCCTTGCGGGTCGCGTCCTCGGCGGCCTCGATCCGGTCCAGGTAGCGCGAGATCAACAGGCCCTGGCCCAGTGCGAACACCAGTGTCAGGACCGTCAGTCCGAACGACTTGAACGTGACCCAGGTCGTGCGCGAAAAGTTGAAGGCGACGAGCAGGTTCAGCGCGCCGAGCGCGACGAAGAACACAATCCACGACTGGTTCATGCGGTTCCAGACGCCGTCGGGCAGCTCGATCCCACCTGGTTCCATCAGCGCACGGATCAGGTTCTTCCTGAAGGCCACGATGCCGATCCACAACGCCGCGGCAAACGCCCAGTAGAGCACGGTGACCTTCCACTTGATGAACGTGTCGCTGTGGAAATAGATGCTCGCGCCGCCGAAGACGACGAGGATGCCGAAGCTCATCCACTGCACCACGCTGACCTTGCGGCGGGTCGCGAGCATCCACATGATCTGGACCGTGAAGACGATGATGGCCACCGCGATCGCGAGAAGGATCGAGGCCTGGTCCGGCGGGATCACGCCGTCGCGCGTGATCCCGCCGAGCAGTATTTCCGCGTACCTGTGCGCGAGGTCTGGAAACTTCTCGCCGGCCAGATAGACGACGAAGAACAGCAGCAGCGAAAAGAAGTCGGAGACGAACTTCATCGCGCTACGGTACGAACCACGGCGAAGGCGGGCGTCATATCCATCCGACTACTTCGGGTCGAAGCGCAGAGAGGCCGAATTGATGCAGTAACGCAGGCCGGTCGGCGGAGGACCGTCGGGAAAGACGTGGCCCAGATGTGCATCGCAGACGTTGCAGATCACTTCGGTACGGCGCATGCCATGACTGGAGTCGGTGGTCTCGCGCACGTTCGCCGGGTCGATCGCCTTGAAGTAGCTTGGCCAGCCGCAACCCGAGTCGAACTTGGTATCGGATTCGAACAACGGCGTGTTGCAACACACGCAAGTGTAGGTGCCGTGTTCGTGGTGATCGTTGAACGCACCGGTGAACGGCCGTTCGGTCGCGGCATGGCGCGTGACCTGGAACTGCATCGGCGTGAGTTCCTTCTTCCATTCGGTGTCGTCTTTGCGCACCTTGTTCTGCACTTCGGTCATCGGTGATTCCTTTTCAAGGGTTGCTGGCTTCACGACGAGCAGCTGACCTCGAGCTCGCTGGCCCAGGTCGGCGGCAGGTCCGCATAGTGGTCGAACTCGGGCTGGTCGACGTACGGGGTCCGCAGCACCTGCGCCAATCGCTCGATCTCTGCGTAATCCTGCTGTCGAGCCCGGACGATCGCTTCTTCGGCTAGATGATTGCGAAGCACGTATCTGGGGTTGACCGCCCGCATCGCAACGCGCCGCGCCTCGGCGCTTTCCGCCTCCCGCGCGAGCCGCGACCGGTAATCGACTGCCCAGGCATCGAAACGTTCGCGCTCAAGGAAGAGGTCGCGCACCGCCTGCCCGGGTCGAGCCGATTCCACGTCGAGATCGGCGAGCCGACGGAAGAACAGCGTGAAGTCGGCGCGCGCCTCCTGCAGCAGCGCATACATGCCGTCGATCAGTGCCTGGTCGGCGGGCAGTCGATCGACGAGTCCGAGCTTCGCGTGCACGGTGGCGTCCATGGCTTCACTGAATACCGACTTGAAGGGCTCGAGAGCCCCCTCGGCGCCTTCGACGTCGTCGATCAGCGGCATCAATGCCTCGGCGAGGCAATAGCAGTTCCAGCGTCCGACCGCGGGCTGGCGCGCATACGAATAGCGGCCCTGCTGGTCGGTGTGGTTGCAGATGTGATTGGCATCGAAGCCGTCGAGGAAGCCGAACGGGCCGTAGTCGAGCGTGAGCCCGAGGATGCTCATGTTGTCGGTGTTCATCACGCCGTGGCAGAAGCCGACCGCCTGCCACTGCGCCATCAAGCGCGCGGTCCGTTCCGTGACGGCGGCGAGCAGCGCCTGGTAGGGGTTCTTCGCGTCTCGGGCGGCGGGGTAGAAGGCGTCGATGACGTAGTCGGCGAGGATCTTCAGTTCGTCGAAGCGGTTGTTGGCGGTCCAGTGCTCGAACGAACCGAAGCGCACGAACGAGGGCGCCATCCGCAACACGACGGCGGCCGTCTCGACCGACTCGCGGATCACCGGCTGGTCCGAGCCCGCGATGCTCAGGGCTCGCGTGGTGGGGATGCCGAGGCCGTGCATCGCTTCGGAACACAGGTATTCGCGGATCGAAGAGCGCAGTACCGCGCGGCCGTCGCCCATCCGCGAGTAGGGCGTCTTGCCGGCGCCCTTGAGCTGCAGCTCGATCAATCCCTCGGCAGTCTCGACGCCGCCCAGCAGGTGCGCGCGACCATCGCCAAGCTGGCCCGCCCAGATACCGAACTGATGCCCCGAATACACCGCGGCCATGGGCTGCGCACCGCGGGGCACGCGACTGCCCGCGAGCGCGGCGATCGAAGCAGCGCCGGCGAGCTGGGCAGTGTCCAGCCCGAGCAACGCGGCCGAAGGCGCGCTCGCGGCGACGAGGTAGGGCGCGGACAGCGGCGTCGGCGCGAGGCGCGTGCCGAACGCGGCCGGTAGCGCAGCGAAACGGTTGCGCCACGTCAGGGCATCGAACGCCGTCGGGGCTTCGTCGAGCATCGGATGCGGAGCGGCGATCGGTGTGGCAAGTGAACTGGGCATTCGCCGATTCTAAGGGTTCGTCCGTCTGCACCGCGAACGGCAAACCACGGAGCATCGCATCCTGTAAGCCCTGCGCTGCAACATCAAATGTCGTTGACGCGCCGCGAAAGCGACCTCGACAATGCGCGTCCGCTGCGACAGGCCCCCGGCCGTTCCAGCCGAACGCCGACGTTGCTGCGCTGCGCGCATCGGTCGGCAGGCGAACCGTCCACGGGCCTCCGGCTCGGATTTTCGAACTCACCTCAGGAGTCGTTCATGCAAGGTCTGATGATGGGCACGCAGCTGCTCATCTCCACGCTCATCGAGCACGCCGGTCGCCACGCGGGCGAAACCGAGATCGTCTCGCGTCGCGTCGAAGGCGACATCCATCGCACCAACTGGCGCGAAGTCCAGCAGCGTTCGAAGCAGCTCGCCAACGCGCTGCTGGCGATGGGCGTGAAGCCCGGCGACCGCGTCGCGACGATCGCGTGGAATGGCTATCGCCATCTCGAGCTCTATTACGCGGTCTCGGGCATCGGCGCGATCCTCCACACCATCAATCCGCGCCTGCATCCGGACCAGGTGGCCTGGATCGCCAATCACGCCGAAGACCGTCATGTGTTCTTCGATGCGACCTTCCTGCCGATCGCCCAGGCCGTGGCCGCGCGTTGCCCGACCGTCAAGAGCTGGGTGCAGATGACCGCCCGCGATCGCATGCCGGCTGCACAGTCGGCCACCCCAACCGCACTCGAGCCGCTGTGCTACGAAGAGTTGCTCGCCGCCGCCGCCCCGCAGCTGGTGTGGCCGAGCTTCGACGAGAACACCGCGTCGTCGCTGTGCTACACGTCGGGTACCACGGGCAATCCCAAGGGCGTGTTGTATTCGCATCGTTCCAGCGTGCTGCACGCGTTCGGCGCGGCCATGCCCGATGCGATGGGCGTGTCCGCGAGCGACTGCGTGCTGCCGGTCGTGCCGATGTTCCACGTCAACGCCTGGGGCCTCCCGTACACGATGGCACTGGTCGGCTGCAAGGTCGTGTTTCCCGGCGCGGCGCTCGACGGCAAGTCGCTGTACGAGCTGTTTGAGAACGAGAAGGTCACGTTCTCGGCAGGCGTGCCGACGGTCTGGCTCGGCCTCATCAACTACATGAAGCAGAACGGCTACACGTTCTCGTCGTTCAGAAAGACGATCATCGGCGGGTCAGCGTGCCCGCCCGCGATGATTCGCACGCTCAACGACGACTTCGGTGTCGAGGTGATCCACGCCTGGGGTATGAGCGAGATGTCCCCGCTCGGCACCACCTGCAAGCTCGCCAACAGGCATCTGACCTTGTCCAAGGATCTGCAGCTGCGCATCCTCGAGAAGCAGGGGCACGTGATCTACGGCGTCGACATGAAGATCGTCGATCCCGACGGCAAGGACCTGCCCTGGGACGGCGTCGCGTTCGGCGACCTGCTGGTGCGCGGTCCGTGGGTCGTGCGCGCGTACTTCAAGAGCGAGGGCGGTGATCCGTTGGTGATCGATGCCGATGGCATCTCCTGGTTCCCGACCGGCGACGTGGGCACGATCGATCCCGACGGCTATCTGCAGATCACCGACCGCAGCAAGGACGTGATCAAGTCCGGCGGCGAGTGGATCGGTTCGATCGACCTCGAGAACATCGCGATGGCGCACCCCGAGGTCGCGATGGCCGCGGTGATCGCGATCCCGCATCCGAAGTGGGACGAGCGCCCGCTGCTGGTCGTGGTGCGGAAGGCCGACAGTACGGTGAGCAGGGAAGACCTGCTCGCGCACTACGAAGGCAAGATCGCGAAGTGGTGGACGCCCGATGACGTGGTGTTCGTCGAGGCGATCCCGCTCGGCGCGACCGGCAAGATGCTCAAGGCGAAGTTGCGTGACACCTTCCGCGGCCACAAGCTGCCGACTGCCTGAACCGCCAAGAAGCACGATTCGCGGCGCGGGGCGTTGGGGTATCTCCTAGATGCGTCTCGCGCAGCGACTTCAGTAGACTTCGCCGGCTTGCAGCAGGCGGATCGTCTGCCGTGCCGAATCATCGTCAAGAGTCGCAGCCAGAGACTGCGACGCCATCGATCAGCGGGCCGAATCGCGCGGCCGCCACCATTCAACCTGGACGGAGACCCACATGAAATGCAAAATCAGCGCTCTCGCTTGTAACGGCGCTTTCGCGATCGCACTCGGCTTGCCCGCTATCGCTTCCGCCGAAGTCGTGAAAATCGCCTTCATCGATCCTCTGTCCGGCATCCTCGGCAACGTGGGATCGAATCAGCTCAAGAGCATGCAGTTCCTCGCCGAGAAATTCAACGCGCGCAAGGCCGCCGGTCCGGACGTGACGTTCGAGATCGTCGGCTTCGACAACAAGGCCAGCCCGCAGGAAAGCCTGAACGCGCTCAAGGCCGCGCAGGACCAGGGCATTCGCTACGTCACCCAGGGCAACGGCTCGGGTGCGGCCGGCGCGATCATCGACGCGATCAACAAGTTCAACGAACGCAATCCCGAGAAGGCGATGCTGTTCCTGAACCACTCGGCCGTGGATCCGGATCTCACCAACAGCAAGTGCAGCTTCTGGCACTTCCGCTTCGACGCCGACACGTCGATGAAGATGGAAGGCCTGACGACGTTCATGGCCAAGGACCCGAAGATCAAGAAGGTCTACCTGATCAACCAGAACTACGCGCACGGCGTGCAGGTGGCCAAGTTCGCAAAGGAACTTCTGGCGCGCAAGCGTCCCGACATCCAGATCGTCGGAGAGGACCTGACGCCGCTCGCGCAGACCAAGGACTTCGCCCCGTACGTCGCCAAGATCAAGGCATCGGGCGCCGACACGGTGATCACGGGCAACTGGGGTGCCGACCTGACGCTGCTGATCAAAGCGTCCAAGGAAGCCAACCTCGACACCAACTTCTTCACCTACTACGCCGGTGTCAGCGGCACGCCGACCGCCCTCGGCTCGTCGTCGGGTGACGGTCGCGTGAAGATGATTTCGTACTGGCACCAGAACGTCGACAACAACACCTTTGAGCCGCTGTATGTCGAGTTCAAGAAGAAGTACAACGACGAGCTCTACGTCACGGCGCTGTGGACCGAACTGACGTTCCTGTCGGATGCGATCAAGAAGGTCAAGTCGACGGATCCGACCAAGGTCGCCTTCGCGATGGAAGACATGGAAGAGAAGGGTGCCGGCGCCGGTGAAGTCAAGATGCGCAAGTCGGACCATCAGCTGCAGATGACGCTCTACATCTCGGAATGGACCAAGGCCGGCGGCAAGCTCAAGTACGACGTCGAGAACACCGGCTACACGTTCAAGACCGACGTGATGCTCGACCCGTACGTGTCGTCGACGCCGACGTCGTGCCAGATGAAGCGGCCGGCCAACACTTAAGAAAAGGACTCCCTCCGCCGCGTGGTGGAGGGTTGAGGAGGGGGCGAGCGTAGCGAGCGATCTTCACCATCGTTGCGCGATGGCCCCGTCCCAACCTTCCTTTTGATGGGGAGGGAGCAATCACACCTTGGAGTTCTTCCTCATTTCCCTGCTGAACGGCGTGAGCTACGGGCTCCTGCTGTTCATGCTGTCCAGCGGACTCACGCTCATCTTCAGCATGATGGGCGTGCTGAATTTTGCGCACGCCACGTTCTACATGCTGGGTGCGTACATCGCGTACCAGATCAGCGTGTGGGTCGGCTACTGGCCTGCACTGTTCATCGCACCGGTCGTCGTCGGCCTCGGTGGCGCGCTGTTCGAGCGCTATTCGCTGCGTCGCGTCCACAAGTTCGGCCACGTGCCCGAACTGCTCGTCACTTTCGGACTGTCTTACTGCATCAGCGAGTTCGTGCAGTTGATCTGGGGTCGTGCGCCGGTCGACTACCGTGTCCCCGCACTGCTCGACGGCCCGCTGTTCACGATCTACACGACGACCTTCCCGGCCTACCGGGCCTTCATGATGCTGGTGGCGGTGCTGATGCTCGTCGCGGTCTACCTGTTGTTCACGAAGACGCGCGTCGGCCTCGTGATCCAGGCGGCGCTGTCGCATCCCGACATGGTCGAGGCGCTGGGCCACAACGTGCCACGCGTGTTCATGATGGTGTTCGGCGGCGGCTGCGCGCTGGCGGGACTGGCCGGCGTGATCGGCGGCAACGCGTTCGTGACCGAGCCCGGCATGGCGTTGACGGTCGGCTCGATCATCTTCGTCGTGGTCGTGGTTGGCGGCATGGGTTCGCTCGCGGGCGCGTTCGTTGCATCGTTGCTGATCGGCATCGTGCAGACTTTCGCGGTCGCACTCGACAACTCGTTCGTCACGTTCTTCAGCCGCTTCGGCTGGACCATCACACCGGACACGATCGGCTATCCGTTCCTCAAGCTGACGATCTCGCAGGTCGCGCCGATCATGCCGTACCTGTTGCTCGTGCTGATCCTGATCTTCCGTCCGCGCGGCCTGATGGGGAAGCGCGATGACTGAGCTCGCCGCCGGCAACATCAGCCCGACGGCTGCTCGACGCCGCGGCAAGACCCTGAAGTTCGTGCCGATCAACGTGGGTCAGAGCGCGTTGTGGATCGTCTTTGTCCTCGCGATGGTCGTGGCACCGCTGCTCTTCAAGTCGAGCCTGTCGCTGACCATCCTGTCGCAGATCGGCACGCTGATCATCGTCTGCCTCTCGTACAACATGCTGCTCGGGCAGTCCGGGATGCTGAGTTTCGGCCATGCCGTGTACGTCGGCCTCGGTGCGTTCATCTCGATCCACGTGCTGAACGCGATTACGGCCGGCTCGTTCCACCTGCCGATCTCGCTGGTTCCGCTGATCGGCGGTCTCGCCGGCGCGTTCTTCGGCGTGCTGTTCGGCTATGTGACGACGAAGAAGTCGGGCACCACGTTCGCGATGATCACGCTCGGCATCGGCGAACTGGTCGCGGCGAGCTCGCTGATGCTGCCGGAATTCTTCGGGGGCGAGGCCGGCATCACGACCAATCGCGTGATTGGTGAACCCTTCATGGGCATCTCGTTCGGGCCGCAGATCCAGGTCTATTACCTGATCGCGCTCTGGTGCCTGGTGTGCACGGCACTGATGTACGCGTTCACGCGGACCCCGCTCGGACGCATGGCCAACGCGGTGCGCGACAACCCCGAGCGTGCCGAATTCGTCGGCTACAACACGCAGCGGGTGCGCTACCTGGTCGTCATCATCGCGGGCTTCTTCGCGGGCATCGCGGGTGGACTCGGCGCGATCAACTTCGAGATCGTCAGTTCGGAGAACGTCAGCACGGTGCGGTCGGGTGCCTATCTGCTGTTCACGTTCCTCGGCGGCGTCGGCTTCTTCTTCGGGCCGATCATCGGCGCGGTGATCTTCGTGCTGTCGTTCGTGATGCTGTCCGAGATCACGAAGGCCTGGCTGCTTTACCTCGGCATCTTCTTCCTGCTGATGGTGATGTATGCGCCGGGCGGCATCGCGAGCCTGATCATGATGAATCTGCGTGTCGCGCAGTTCGGCAAGTTCCGTCGCATGGGTATGCCGTATCTGCTGGTCATCGTCGCCGCGCTGCCGCTCTTCGTCGGCGTCGTGTCGTTGATCGAGATGCTGTATCACCTCCAGCTCGAGTCGGCGGGCGGCACCGAGATGAAACTGTTCGGTGCCGTGGTCGATACCGGATCGGTGCTGTCCTGGATCGTCGCCGCGCTGATCACTGCCGGCGGTACGGCGCTGATGGTCTTCGCGTCGCGGCGTTTCAAGCGAGCATGGGGCAGCGCGCAGGCCGAGATTCAGGAACAGATCGAAAGGAGCCTGGCATGAGCGGCCCCGGCGATACCACCCGCACCGGCGAGTGCGCGATCGAACTCCGCGACGTGCGCAAGAGTTTCGGCAAGTCCGAGATCATTCGCGGCGCCACGCTCGCCATCCCGCCCGGCGAACGCCATGCGGTGATCGGCCCGAACGGGGCCGGCAAGTCGACGCTGTTCAATCTGCTGTCCGGCCGCTTCGACGTCTCGTCGGGCGACATCCTGCTCAACGGCAGGAGCACGCTTGGGCTCGCGCCCTTCGAGATCAATCGACTGGGCCTGTCGCGCAGCTTCCAGATCACCAACATCTTCCCGAAGCTGTCGGTCTTCGAGAACCTGCGTTGCGCGGTGCTCTGGTCGCTCGGATACAAGTACTCGTTCTGGCATTCGCTCGCACGTCTGCGCGATGCCCGGCTGAGGGCCGAGGAAGTCCTCGATCTGATCGGATTGCGGCGTCGCCACGACGTCGCGGCCGGCATGCTGACCTACGCGGAGCAGCGTGCGCTCGAGATCGGCATCACGGTGGCCGGCGGCGCCAGCGTGATCCTGCTCGACGAACCCACGGCCGGCATGAGCCGCTCGGAGTCCGACCACGCGGTGGAGCTAATCCGCCGTGTCACGGTGGGCAAGACGCTGATCATGGTCGAGCACGACATGAGCGTGGTCTTCGGGCTCGCCGATCGCATCTCGGTGCTGGTCTATGGCGAGGTGATCGCGACCGACACACCGACCGCCATTCGCAACAACCAGAAGGTCAAGGAAGCCTATCTCGGGTCGCATGCCGAGGAGGCGCACGCATGAACGGGACGACGATCCCGGCCGTTGCCGAACCGCTGCTGAAGATCATGGATCTGCACGCCTACTACGGCAAGAGCCACGTGCTGCACGGCATCGACCTGCACGTCGGTACCGGCGAGATCGTCAGCCTCCTGGGTCGTAACGGCGTCGGCCGATCGACGACGGTCAAGTCGATCATGGGCCAGGTCGTCACCACCGGATCGATCACCTTCAAGGGCGAGGAGATCGGCAACGAGAAAGCCTTCCGCATCGCCCATCGCGGCATTGGCTACGTACCTGAGAACCGCGACATCTTTCCGCGCCTGACGGTCGAGCAGAACCTGATCCTCGGGGAGAAGGGCGGCAAGAAGGCGGGACGCTGGTCGCTGGCCGACATGTACCGGATCTTCCCGCGGCTAAAAGAACGCGAGCACGTCGCGGCGGGCGTGCTGTCTGGTGGCGAGCAGCAGATGCTGACCCTGTGCCGCACGCTGATGGGCGACCCCGACTTGATCATGATCGACGAACCGACCGAGGGGCTCGCACCGAAGATCGTTGAGCTCGTGGCCGACTACCTGAAGGAACTTAAGAACCGCGGCATCTCGGTGCTGCTGGTCGAACAGAAGCTGGCGATCGCGCTCGAGATCTCGCAACGCGTCTACGTGATGGGACACGGGCAGATCGTGTTCGAGGGCACGCCGGCCGAGCTGAAGGCGAACCCGGCGATCCGCAAGGAGTGGCTGGAGGTCTGATGTGCTCCCTCCCCTTTTGAGGGAGGGCCGGGGACCGGGTGGCGATAGGCGAGCAACGGTGGTCCATCCAGCACCGACGCTCGCTTTGCTCACTCTCTCCCAAACCCTTCCCCAACGGGGGACGGAGCCGAAGTCTTCGCCAAGTGGAGAGCGGTGCTGAACAAAAACGCACGATCGTTCTATTTTGCTATCATCGCTGCGTGGCTCGCGGATCCGTCGACGACGTGCCGCCGCACAACGACATTTCGAGGAAGCTCCCTATGACCGCAACAATTCAGGTGAAGGACGGCATCGCCGTCATCACGGTGGACAAACCGCCCGTCAACAGCATGAGCCTGGCTGCGCGCCAGGGCATCGTCGCCGGCATGGAGCAGGCACTCGCCGATGCGTCCGTCAAGGCCATCGTGCTGACCGGCAAGGGCAAGTCGTTCTGCGCCGGCGCCGAGATCAAGGAGTTCAATACGCCGGCCGCATTCGCCGAGCCGTCGCTGGCGACCGTGATCGAAATGATCGAGAACGCCAGCAAGCCCGTGGTCGCGGCGATCAACGGCACGACGATGGGCGGCGGCCTCGAGCTCGCGCTCGGCTGCCACTACCGCGTCGCGGTCGCGGGTGCGCAGATCGCGCTGCCCGAAGTGAAGCTGGGCATCCTGCCGGGAGCCGGCGGCACCCAGCGCCTGCCGCGCGTGGTCGGCGTCGAGCTCGCTTTGAACATGATCGTCAGCGGCACGCCGATCCCGTCGGAGAAGCTCGCCAAGACCGCACTGTTCAACAAGATGGTCGAAGGTGATGTGGTCGAAGGTGCGATCGCCTTTGCGAAGACCATCGCGGACACGAAGCCGCTGCCCAAGATCCGCGATATCAGGATTGACTTCCCGTTGTACGAAGGCTTTTTCTCGTTCGCGCGCAATACCGTCAGGGCCGTCGCGAAGAACTATCCGGCGCCGCTCAAGTGCGTCGACTGCGTCGAGGCCGCGGTCACCAAACGCTTCGACGACGGCATCGCGTTCGAACGCGCGGCGTTCCTCGAACTGGTCACGTCACCGGAGTCAAAGGCGCTGCGTCACGCGTTCTTCGGCGAGCGTGCAGCGAGCAAGATCCCCGACGTGCCGGAAGACACGCCGATCCGCGCGATCAAGAGCGCGGCCGTGATCGGAGCGGGCACGATGGGCGGCGGCATCGCGATGAACTTCGCCAATGCCGGCATCCCGGTCAAAATCCTTGAGCTCAAGCAGGAAGCGCTGGACAAGGGTCTCGCCACGGTCCGCAAGAACTATGAGAACACGCTCAAGAAGGGCAAGCTGACGCAGGAAAAATTCGATGAACGCGTCGGCCTGATCACAGGCACCACCAGCTACGACGACATCAAGGACGCCGACATCGTCGTCGAGGCGGTGTTCGAGGAGATGGGCGTCAAGGAGACGGTGTTCAAGAAGCTCGACGAAGTCATGAAGCCGGGCGCGATCCTGGCGTCGAACACGTCGACGCTCGACGTGGACCAGATCGCCGACTTCACGAAGCGTCCGCAGGATGTGATCGGCACGCATTTCTTCAGCCCGGCCAACGTGATGAAGCTGCTCGAGATCGTCCGGGGCAAGAAGACCGGTAAGGACGTCCTCGCGACCACGATGGGCCTGTCTAAGAAGCTCAAGAAGACCGGCGTGGTGTCGGGCGTGTGCGACGGCTTCATCGGCAACCGGATGATCGAGCAGTACTCGCGCCAAGCCGGCTTCCTGCTCGAAGAAGGCGCTTTGCCCGAGCAGGTCGACAAGGCCGTCGAGAAGTTCGGCTTCGCGATGGGCCCGTTCCGCATGGGTGACCTGGCTGGCAACGACATCGGCTGGGCGATCCGCAAGCGTCGTTATGTCGAGAAGCCCAACATGACCTATTCGCAGACCGCCGACCGGCTGTGCGAGATGGGACGCTACGGCCAGAAGACCGGCGCCGGCTGGTACGACTACAAGCCGGGCAACCGTGCCGCGATCCCGAACCAGCAAGTCAACGACATGATCGTCGCCGAGTCGAAGCGTCTCGGTATTGAGCGACGGAAGATCACCGACGAAGAAATTGTGCAGAGACTGGTGTTCGCCCTCGTCAACGAGGGCGCGCAGATACTCGACGAAGGCATCGCGGCTCGCGCGTCGGATATCGACATGGTCTATCTCACCGGCTATGGCTTCCCGCTCTATCGTGGCGGCCCGATGTGCTATGCCGATACCTTCGGCCTGCAGAAGGTCGTGATGAGGATGGAGCAGTTCGGCAAGGCCAGGGACGGCGCGCGCCAGGGCAAGTCGTGGGTGCCGGCGCCGCTGCTGGCCAAGCTGGCGGCCGAGGGCAAGACCTTTTCCTAATCTCAAAGACGCGACGCGCAACGTCGCGGTCACTTGAAGGACTTTTCAATGTCTTCTATCGATGCAGTCATCGTTTCCACCGCACGCACCGCCCTCGCCAAGTCCTGGAAGGGCGCCTTCAACATGACGCACGGCGCGTCGATGGGCGGCCACGCCGTCAGACACGCGATGGAGCGCGCGAAGATCGATCCGGCCGAAGTTGACGACGTCGTGATGGGCTGCGCCAATCCCGAAGGCGCCACCGGCTCCAACATCGCGCGCCAGATCGCGCTGTCGGCCGGCTGTCCGGTCACGACCTCGGGCATGACCATCAACCGCTTCTGCTCGTCGGGTCTGCAGACCATCGCGACGGCTGCGCAGCGCGTCATTGCAGGCGAAGGCGACATCTACGTCGCCGGCGGCGTCGAGTCCATCTCGTGCGTGCAGGCCGAGATGAACATGCACATGCTGCGCGATCCCAACCTGTTGAAGGCCAAGCCTGAGATCTACTGGAACATGCTGCAGACGGCCGAGACGGTCGCCAAGCGCTACCACATCTCGCGCGAGGCGCAGGACGAATACGGCGTCGAGAGCCAGCGTCGCGCATCGGCCTCCCGCGAGCTTGGCCGCTTCAAGGAAGAGATCGTCCCGATGACGACGATGATGGGCGTCGCCGACAAGACGAGCGGCATGCTCGGCATCAAGGAAGTGACGATCAGCGAGGACGAAGGCATCCGTTCGGACACGACCTACGAAGGGGTCGCCAAGATCAAGCCGGCCATGCCCGGCGGGCTGATCGCGGCCGGCAACGCCAGCCAGTTTTCGGACGGCGCGTCGGCCGTGGTGATCATGAACGGCAAGACCGCTGAGCAGAAGGGCCTGACGCCGATCGGCATCTTCCGCGGCTTCGCGGTCGCGGGTTGCGAGCCCGACGAGATGGGCATCGGCCCGGTCTTCGCGATCCCCAAGCTGCTGAAGAAGGCCGGCATGACGGTTGCCGACATCGGCCTCTGGGAGCTCAACACAGCGTTCGCCGTGCAGGTGATCTACTGCCGCGACAAGCTGGGCATTCCCAACGATCGCCTCAACGTCGACGGCGGCGCGATCGCGGTCGGTCATCCCTACGGCGTGACGGGTGCGCGCCTGGTCGGCCACGCGCTGATCGAGGGGAAGCGCCGCGGCGAAAAGTTCGTCGTGGTCACGATGTGCATCGGCGGTGGGATGGGCGCTGCTGGATTGTTCGAGGTCGTCTGATCCGTCAAGGACAGACCGCGTCCGAGCGTCGGACTATTCGTCGGGAGACACGATGGACGGATGGAACCTCGGCAGGGTCGTCCGGCGAATGGTCGGGCCGGCGCTCCTGCTGGTTTTGCCTGGCGTCGCCTACGCGCAAGCCGACCACGCGATCATCGCGCTCGACCAGAAGGATTGCGAGGCCGCGATCGACGCGTTGAACGTCGGCATGGCTGCTGGCGAAGTGCAATCGATGTATCTCGTCGGGCAGATGTTCGAAAGCGGGATCTGCCTGAAGGTCGACCTGGCGCGAGCGGCAGCCATCTACGAGCAGGCCGCGAAGCTCGGCGATACCGGGTCGGCGCGGTCCCTCGCGCTGCTCCATGCCCGTGGTGCCGGAGTCCCGCAGAGCTATGCGAAGGCAGCTTACTGGTCTGCGGTTACCCGGGGCCAGAGGCCTGCGGCCGATGCGGCTGGCCTGGAGTCCTTCTCGACCGCGAACGCCATCGAGAAGGCTTATGTCGAGGCGGTCCACGATCTCGCGGAGGACACCATGGTCTATCCACCACAAGCCGCCATGCAAGGTGTTCGGGGACGCGTCGTGATGCGGTTCGATCCGCGGTCGATGACCACGAGCCTGGTCAGCAGCGTCGACAACCAGGGTGCCGCGACCAATCACCTGGGCCCGGGCAAGCATTTGTTCGAAAGGGCGTTGGCGACCAGTTACGAGGCAGCGATCAAGGCCTTGCCGAAGCCCGAGCTGCCCGTCTCGGGCGACTTCGCGACCGACCATGAAGTGCGCTTCAGTCGCGATCGTAATGGCAGCGACGGACCTTACGGCTACCAGGGACTGCATCGCTGATTTTCGGTGGCCGCGTCCATCTGATCGAATACGGATTCAAACGACTGCCATGTCCCTAAAAGATGCGATGAAGTGGGCAAGGTTCGAGCATCGATGGCAGCGCGTCCTCGTGGCGGCCCTGGTCGTCATGGTCCCGTGGTCGATCCACGCACAGTCCTCGTCGAAGGCCGATGCCGCACTGAAGCAGATCGACGACAACCAGTGCGAACCGGCCATCGACACGATCAACCAGGGTATGCGCGAGCAGGAGCCCAAGGCGTTCTACATTGCGGGGCAGCTGTTCCAAAATGGCTTCTGCCTGCAGCAGAACGTGCCGCGCGCCTTGCGGCTCTACGAGCGCGGTGCGCTGCTCGGCGATCGTGAATCGGCGCGCACGCTGGCCTTGATCCACGCGCGAGGGGACGGCGTGTTGCAGAGCTATCGGGAGGCGGGGCGCTGGTACGCGGTGATGCGCCACAGTTCCGGTGAGCCGGAACCGGCGCCCGAGTCCTTTTCCAGCCCCGACGTGCTGATCACCACCTACATCGAAGCCGTCAAGGACCTCGCGTTCATGTCGATCGTCTATCCGAAGGACGCGGTCGAGAAGGGTGTGACCGGAACGGTCAAGGTGCGTTTCGACCCGCGGGTCGCGCGCGTGACGCTGCTTAGCAGCACGGACAGCCTCGGCACCAACGTGGCCGCAGAACCCAACCGCCACGACTTCGAGCGCACATTGCTCACCGCCTACGGCGATGCGATCCGCATCCTGGCCAGGCCGTCGATGTCGCCCAACGTGGACAACTCGGTCGAGCAGACGGTGATCTTCAATCGCAAGGTCGTTGTCGCTGCGAACCAGCCGATCGGGCTGTGGGCGTTGCCGCGATGAGGACTTCACCGCAACGATGCGATGCTTCGTCTCGAGCGAGACGCGCGTGGTTTGCGCTGATGGTCGCTCCCGCGCTTTTCGGCGTCGATTCCGTTGCGCGGGCCGATGGTGACGACGCCATTCGATGGATCCAGTCCGGCAGCTGCACGCGGGCAGGCGATGCGATCAACGAAGGTATTGCCCGCAAGGAGGCCAAGGCCTACATGCTCGCCGGCTACCTCTACGCGGCAACCGGCTGCGTGGAGCCTGACCCTACCCGTGCAGCTCGCTACTACCAGCGCGCCATCGATCTCGGCGACGTCGAAGCGCGGGCGTTCCTCGGCGTGATGCACGGGCTCGGCGCGGCGATTCCGCAAGATGTTCGGGCAGCCCATCGGTCCTTTTCGTACGGTCGCAGCGGCCCGTTGCCCGCGGATGCCGCGCACGTCGGACTGCCCGACCGGGACCTGATCTACGAGGTGCCCTGGACTTTCCAGTTCAAGTAGGTCGCCTGGCGACTCCCATAACAAGACGACAATCCACTGCTGATGCCCTCCAAGATCCTTTCCCGCCGCGACATCGCCTTCCTGCTCTACGAATGGCTGGACGTCGAGTCGCTGACCCGGCGCGAGCGCTTCGCCGACCACAGTCGCGAGACCTTCGATGCCGCGATGCTGACCTGCGAGCAGATCGCCACCGACCTGTTCGAGCCGCACAACAAGAAGAGCGACGCCAACGAGCCGCACTTCGACGGTGAACGCGTGACGATGATTCCCGAGGTCGGCAAGGCACTCGCAGCCTTCTGCGACGCGGGTCTGATGGCGGCGGGACGCGACTACGACCTGGGCGGATCGCAGTTGCCGGCCGTCGTCGAGAAGGCCGGGTTTGCATGGTTCAAGGCCGCCAACGTCGGCACGTCGTCGTACCCGTTCCTCACCATCGGCAACTCCAACCTGCTGCTCGCCCACGGCTCGCCAGACCAGATCGAACGCTTCGTGAAGCCGATGATGACGGGGCGCTTCTTCGGCACGATGTGCCTTTCGGAGACGCAGGCCGGATCGTCGCTGTCGGACATCAGGACGCGTGCGGTCGTGCAGGCGGACGGCGGCTATCGCCTCTTCGGCAACAAGATGTGGATCTCGGCCGGCGAACACGAACTGTCGGAGAACATCGTCCATCTGGTTCTCGCGAAGATCCCCGAGGCGGACGGCTCGTTGCCGGTGGGCGTGAAAGGCATCTCGCTGTTCATCGTGCCGAAGTTCCTCGTGGAAGACGATGGCAGCCTGGGTGAACGCAATGACGTAGTCCTCGCCGGCCTCAATCACAAGATGGGCTATCGCGGCACCACCAACTGCCTGCTCAATTTCGGCGAAGGCAAGTACCGGCCGGGTGGCGCTGCCGGTGCGGTCGGCTACCTAGTCGGCGAGCCGGGGAAGGGCCTTGCGCAGATGTTCCACATGATGAACGAGGCCCGTATCGGCGTCGGCCTCGGCGCCGTCGCACTCGGCTACACGGGCTATCTCCATTCGCTCGACTACGCGCGCAACCGTCCGCAGGGTCGGCCGCCAGTGGGCAAGGATCCGGCTCAGGCGCAGGTGCCGATCGTCGCGCACGCGGACGTGAAGCGCATGTTGCTCGCGCAGAAGTCCTACGTCGAAGGCGGGCTCGCGCTCAACCTGTTCTGCGCGAAGCTGGTCGACGACGAGCACACGGCCGACGACGAAGCCGTGCGACGTGAGGCAAAGCTGCTCCTCGACATCCTCACGCCGATCGCCAAAAGCTGGCCGTCGCAATGGTGCCTCGAAGCCAACAACCTCGCGATCCAGGTCCACGGTGGCTACGGCTACACGCGCGACTACAACGTCGAGCAGTTCTATCGCGACAACCGCCTCAACCCGATCCACGAAGGCACGCACGGCATCCAGGGCCTTGACCTGCTCGGCCGCAAGGTCGTGATGCAAGGCGGGGCGGCGCTGCAGGCGTTGGCTGAGCGTGTCCGCACGACGATCGCCCGATGCAAATCGGTGCGCGAAGCGAGTTCGCAACGTCTTGCCGGCCAGCTCGAAACGCAGTGGGATCGACTTGAGCAGGTGACCGCCATCGTGCACGGCGCTGGCGACACCAACCGCACGCTCGCCAACGCCAGCGTCTATCTCGAGGCCTTCGGCCACATCGTCATCGCGTGGATGTGGCTCGAACAGGCGCTGGTCGCGGGTCGTTCGATGGGCGGTGGCAGCGATCACGATTTCTATCAGGGCAAGCTCGCGGCCTGTCGCTATTTCTTCGCGTTCGAACTGCCAAAGGTCGGGCCGATGCTCGACCTGCTGGCCTCGCTCGACGACACTACGCTGACGATGCAGGACGCGTGGTTCTGAACGTTCGATTCGGCAGGTACGCGAGTGGTTCCGACGCGGCCAGGCCATCACAAGGAGACTGGGAATGAGCATCAAGAAACTGTTCGACCTGAGCGGCCGCACTGCCCTGATCACGGGCGGCTCGCGCGGGCTCGGCCTGCAGATTGCCGAGGCGCTCGGCGAGCAGGGCGCGAAGCTGGTGTTGTCGTCGCGCAAGCAGGGCGAACTCGACGAGGCCGTCGAGCACCTGAAGAAGATGGGCATCGAGGCGCATGCCGTCGCCGCGGACCTCGGCACCACCGACGGCGCGCAGCCGCTGGTGGCCGCCGCGATGAAGCATCTCGGCCATATCGACATCCTGGTCAACAACGCGGGTGCGAGCTGGGGCGCGCCGGCCGAGGATCACCCGCTCGAAGCCTGGGAGAAGGTCATGAACCTCAACGTGCGCGGCATCTTCCTGACCAGCCAGGCGGTCGGCAAGGCCAGCATGATCCCGCGCAAGTCGGGTCGCATCATCAGCGTCGCGTCGATCGCCGGTTTCAAGGGTAACGCGCCGGGCACGATGCAGACCATCGCGTACAACACCAGCAAGGGCGCGGTCGTGAACTTCACGCGCGCGCTGGCCGGCGAATGGGGTCCTTACAACATCAACGTCAACGCCATCGCGCCGGGTTTCTTCCCGTCGAAGATGACGAAGGGCATCCTCGCCAAGCTGGGCGAGGAGAAGCTGGCGCAGCACGCGCCGCTCGGCCGCATCGGTGGCGACGAAGACCTGAAGGGCATCGCGCTGTTGTTCGCGAGCGATGCGGGTCGCCACATCACGGGGCAGATCCTGGCGGTGGACGGAGGCGTGCTGGCGGTCTGATCGAGCGATCGCTATTCGTACGGCACCTCGTCGGGACCCGACGCCGAGGACGACCCGCTTCCTGCTACGCGTTGCAAAATGATGCGCTGGTGGAAAAACCTCGTTACGATCCCCGTGCTTCACAAGAATCGTCTTTTGGGCCATCGCGCCTCGGGAACGATCGACAGCCAAACTCACCAGGGGATCGATATGCTTCGAAACGGATTGCAGTGGATACGCGTCGGACAGGGGACCGCGGGCATCGCCAGCGCGTTGCTGAGCGTCGCCTCGTTCGCGCAGTCCGAGATCGCAGGGCAGGCCGGCGTCGCGGCCAACACCGTGCCCAGGTCGATCTCGGTGCAGCAGAAGCAGCTCGATGCCGCCGAGAAGGACGGGTCGAACTTCCTGCACTCGAACATGAACTACGCGCAGACGCGTTACTACCCTGCGACGCAGATCAACAGCGGCAACGTCGCCAAGCTGCGCCCGGCCTTCCAGTTCCAGACCGAAGTCGTCGAATCGATGGAGACGGCGCCCATCGTCGTCGATGGCGTGATGTACATCACGACGTCGTTCAACCACGTCTACGCGCTCGACGCCGTGACGGGCAAGCAGTTCTGGCACTACAAGCAGAAGCTCGATCCGGTGACGACCTTCTGCTGCGGGCCGAACAACCGGGGCGTCGCAATCATGGGTGACCGCCTGTTCATGGGGACCCTCGACGCCAAGCTGGTCTCGCTCGACGCGAAGACCGGCAAGCTACTGTGGTCGACGCAGATCGCCGATCCGGAAGAGGGCTATTCGGAAACCATGGCGCCGGTGGCCGTCAACGGCAAAATCCTGATCGGAACCAACGGTGGCGAGTACGGCGTGCGCGGCTTCGTGAAGGCGTTCGACGCCAACGACGGCAAGCTGCTGTGGACTTTCTACACGATCCCCGACTCGGGCCAGGAAGGCGTCTGGGCCACGAAGGACGCGACCGATCGCGACCTGCATCGCGACATCGCCGCCGAGAAGACGCAGCTCGCCAAGGGTGGTGACTTCGCCAAGAAGCTCGGTGGCGGTGTGTGGATGGCGCCGGCCGTCGATCGCGAGACCAACACGGTCTTCTTTGTCGCGGGCAACCCCAGTCCCGATCTGTACGGCGCGGAACGACCGGGCGACAACCTCTATACCAACTCGATCGTCGCGATCGATCTCGACACCGGTGCCTACAAGTGGCACTACCAGTACATCCCCCACGACGTGTGGGACCTCGATGCGGTGTCGCCGGTGATCCTGACGGAAGCGTTGGGCAAGGACGGCAAGATGCGCAAGGTCGCCATCCACGGCGGCAAGACGGGTCATGTCTACGTTCATGACCGGGCGACCGGCGAGCTGATCCGCTACAGCGAAGCCATGGTTCCCCAGGAGAACATGTGGGCGCTGCCGACTCCCGAAGGCAAGCGCATGCTGCCAGGCGCCAACGGCGGCGTGGAATGGAGCCCGATGGCGGTCAATCCCAAGCTGCATCTGGCCTACGCGGCGAACCTGCACCAGCCGATGACCTATCACGTCGATGGATCGAAGTACCCGGGCGGCAAGCTGTGGTTGGGCGGCGCGTTCAAGGTGATTCCCGGCGAGAAGCAGTGGGGGCGGCTGGCCGCGGTGAATCTCGATACCGGCAAGCTCGCCTGGAAGTTCGACACCGACGAGCCGCTTATCGGCGGCGTCCTGGCCACCGCCGGCAACCTGGTCTTCAACGGCGAAGGCAACGGCCTGTTCCGTGCCTTCGACGCGAAGACCGGGAAGAAGCTGTGGGAGTACCAGTGCGGCGCCGGCGTCAACGCACCCGCGACGTCGTATGTCGTCGGCGGTCGCCAGTACGTGGCCGTGGCGGCCGGTGGCAACACGCAGATCGACTTCAAGCGCGGCAACACGGTCGTCGTGTTCGCGTTGCCTTGACGCGCCATGCTCGCCACGAATCACTTCGAATCACCTGCTCGTGGGCGCCGCCAGACCCACGGCATCGGGGTCGCGGCTCTGCGCGTGTTGTTGATCGCGGCGATGTGGACGAGCGGTCCTGCGGGCGCACAGACGCCGGAGACGGTGCCGGCGAAGGCCGCGAGCTGCGCGCCGTGCCACGGTCCGACGGGGCAGGCCCCGACCCCGATGTTTCCGGACCTGGCTGCCCAGACGCCGCGCTATCTCTATCTGCAGTTGCGCGACTTCCAGGAAGGCCGTCGCATCAACGAACTGATGGCGCCGGTCCTCGTGGGCATGACGCGCGACGAGATGCGCGAACTCGCCGACTACTACGGCCGGCAGAAGCCGAGACGGCAGACTTTCGTCGTCGACGAAGCCAAGGCGCAGCACGGTAAGCAGAAGGCCGACGAGACCCTCTGCACGATGTGCCACCTCGGCGGCTTCCTCGGGCAGAACGAGGTTCCGCGCGTCGCGGGGCAGAACTACGACTACATCGTCAAGCAGTTGAACGACTTCAAGGCGCGCCGCCGGACCAACGACGCAGGCAGCATGACCAGCGTCGCCGGCACCCTGAATGCGGACGACATCGAGCACCTCGCGCAGTACCTCGTGGGCCTCTGACCGGAGACGTCCCTCAGCGACGCTTCATTTGCTCGCAGAGTCGCGTGAAGAAAGGCAACACCCGGTCGTCGTCCGCGCCGAGCAAGGCGTCACCCACGTACATTTCCGTCATGCTCCAGCGCGGTACCTCCGCCGGCCTGACCGCATTGATCAACCACTGGCCCGACTCTTCGGCGATCCGGTCCCGCGCTTCCATCACGGCATCGGCGGGGGCATCGAACCAGAGATGCAGCATGTTGGTGTGGGGCACGGCGGGATTGACCCGCAGCCCGCCCAGTGACCGCAATGCGGTGGCCAGCGCGAGCGTGCGTCGATACAGCGCCGGCATCGACGCGAGCCTCGCATCGAAGCGCATCGCCGCCGACGCCACCATTGGACCGAAGTGATAGAGCGTGCCGCCCAGCCGTCGCCGCCACAGGCGGGCTTCGGCGATGAAAGCGTCGGTCCCCGCGAGCATGGCGCCGGAGACCGCGCCGATGCCCTTGTACAGCGAGACATAGACCGATTCGAATCCGCTGGCGATGTCCACATGACTGCGGTCGTAGTACGCGGCGCTTTCCCACAGGCGCGCGCCATCCATGTGCAGCGGCATGTCACGATCGCTAGCCGCGGCCTTGAGCGCCTCGAGCTCGGCCCACGTCGGCAGTTGCCCGCCGGCCTCGCGGATCGGCAGCTCGACGATCGCGCAGGCGAGCGGCTGCCGGATGGCCTCAAGGTCGCTCGCCACCATCGGTCGCAGACGATCGCCGATCGGGACCGCATGCCATCGGAACAGCGCCGCGTAGGCTTCCTCCTCGTGCGAGGCGAGATGCGACGTCGGGTGGATGCCGAACCGGTCCAGCCTCGCGGACTGGGTGTGGATCCGCACGGCCGCGAGCTGGGCCATCACGCCGCTGGGCATGAAGACGGCGGCCGGCTTGCCGAGCAACGTCGCGATCTTCTGTTCGAATCCTTCGACCGAAGCGCCGACGCCGTAGTGATCATGATCGACGTGGTTGGCTTCGCACCAGTCCGCCAGTCGCCGAAACTCCTCGGCGGGACTGATCGGCCTGAAGCCGGGCAGGATCAGCGAGCAGCGCTTGCGCAAAAAGTCGCGTTGTTCTTGGGTGTTCGACATGACGGTACGGGTTCGTGAGCGGATGCGAAGCGTATCAACGTTGGGGCGGGCCGTGACTTCGGCGACGGCTCCGCCGATACACATCATCGAAACGCAAGTTGATCCCGCCACAGCGGCTGTTGTCGGCGGCCACCAGATAGCTGCGATCCATTGCATGCGGACTTCACAGGCGGACTCGTCGACGATCGTCAACCATGCATCTTCCGGTGCTGCCTCACCGTCGAACGATCCGAAGTGCACGAGCCGTTCGCCGCCGTCGACGGCGATGCGGTCGCCGTACCAGCGAGCATTCCCGGTGACACGAAGCGACGTGCCGTCGGCGGCGCGCCGAATGCGGATGGTCGTGCCGCCATTCACTGGGGTCCACGAGCCGATCCAGTGCTGGCAAACCGGTGATCAGGTCGCCGACATCGTCATCGAGACCGACGGCAACCAGCCGAGGTCGTCGCTGAATCGACGGGGATGCCATGCGCAGGACTTCCCGTCATGCGACTCGGCAACTAGCAGTCGGTCGCCACGATGCACGGTGCCGTCCCCGGGACAGGTTATCCAGTCCTGCGTGAAGGAAAGGGGCTGCGCGGTGGGCGTGGTCACGGTGGCGAGCCGGATCTGTCCCGCTGCGGCAGGGAAGTATCCGTTGCGACAGAGGTAAGGCTCGGCCGCACGGGACGCGGCGGACATCAGAATGAAGAGGGTGAATGCCGCGATCGTGCGCATGGTCGACCTTGTGCTCGGGAGGAGCCGGCACGATGAAGGCGCGGTGCGAAGGCCGGATGAAGTCGACCTGAAGAATGCCGGCTTCCCGGTCCACGATTTCAAACGCGGGCCCATATCGGTTAAGGTCATCTCATGCACCTCTCGCACTCTGTCGCCGACACCGTCTGGTCCTTCCGCGACCTTAAGGACGTCCTCGCGAAGGCCTCGCCGCTGCGCTCCGGCGACGTGCTCGCTGGCATCGCCGCGACGTCGTCCGAAGAGCGCGTCGCCGCCCGCATGTGCCTCGCCGCGTTGCCGTTGTCGACCTTCGTCGATCACGCGGTCATCCCTTACGAGGACGACGACGTCACGCGCCTGATCGTCGGCCTTCACGACGCCGCGGCCTTCGCCGAGATCGCGCATCTCACCGTCGGCGACTTCCGCGACTGGCTGTTGCTCGACGCCACCGACACCGCGACTCTGAGCCGAGTCGCGGCGGGCGTGATGCCGGAGCTGGCGGCGGCCGTGTCGAAGCTGATGCGCAACCAGGACCTGATCGCTGTCGCTCGCAAGTGCACCGTCGTCACGGTCTTCCGCAACACTATCGGGTTGCCGGGTCGCTTGTCGATCCGGCTGCAACCCAATCACCCGACCGACGACCCGATGGGCATCGCGCTGTCGATGCTGGACGGGCTGATGTACGGCGCGGGCGATGCGGTGATCGGCATCAATCCGGCGAGCGACGACGTGCAGGCGCTGATCCGGCTGTGGCATGCGCTCGACGAGGTGCGCGAGCGCTTCGAGATCCCCACGCAGACCTGCGTCCTGACGCATGTGACGAGCCAGATCGCGGCGATCGAACGCGGCGCGCCGATCGACCTCGTGTTCCAGTCGGTGGCCGGCACGCAGAAGGCCAACGCGAGCTTCGGCATCACGCTCGCGATGCTGGGCGAGGCCCGCGACGCGGCTCTCTCGATGCGGCGCGCGACCGTCGGCGATGCGGCCAGCGCGAACGTGATGTATTTCGAGACCGGGCAGGGCAGTGCGTTGTCGGCCAACGCGCATCACGGCGTCGACCAGCAGACCTGCGAAGCCCGTGCCTACGCGGTGGCCAGAGCTTTCCGTCCCCTCTTGACCAACTCGGTCGTCGGCTTCATCGGCCCCGAATATCTCCACGACGGCAAGCAGATCATCCGCGCCGGACTCGAGGACCACTTCTGCGGCAAGTTGATGGGCGTGCCGCTCGGCTGCGACGTCTGCTACACCAACCACGCCGAGGCCGACTCCGACGACATGGACACGCTGATGACGCTGCTCGGCAATGCCGGCGTGACCTTCCTGATGGGCGTGCCCGGTGCCGACGACGTCATGCTCGGCTACCAGAGCACGTCGTTCCACGATGCGCTGTACCTGCGCTCGCTGCTCGGCCTGAAGCGCGCACCCGAGTTCGAGGTGTGGCTCGCGAAGATGGGCCTCGCCGACGACGCGGGTCGACTGGTCGATGCCGCGGTCCGCAATCCCTTGCTGCTGGACTTCGCGTCGCGCTGGCCGTCATGAGCGCGCGGTCCCTGTCGAAGGTCTCCGTCGACGATCCGTGGGAGGCCTTGCGTCGCAGGACCGCGGCGCGCATCGCGCTCGGCCGCGCCGGCTCGGCGTTGCCCACCGCCGCGTTGCTCGCCTTCGAGCTCGACCACGCGCGCGCGCGGGATGCCGTGCATCGCGCGCTGGATCTCGAGCAGCTCGATCGCGACCTGCAGTCGAGCACGGCGACGACGATTCACGTCGCGAGCGCGGCCACCGATCGCGCCACCTACCTGCTGCGACCCGATCTCGGTCGACGACTCGCGGACGCGAGCCGCGAGGTGCTGTCGGTTTCGAAGCCTGCAGGCTTCGACGTGCTGTTCGTCATCGCCGACGGCCTGTCCGCCCTCGGGGTGCAGTCGCACGCGCCCGCGCTGTTGGCCGCCGTCCTGCCGATGCTCGACGGCCTCTCGATCGGGCCGGTGGTCATCGCCGAGCAAGCCCGTGTCGCGCTCGGCGACGAAGTCGGCGCGTTGCTGAAGGCGCGCTCGGTCGTGATGGTCATCGGCGAGCGGCCGGGCCTGACGTCGCCCGACAGCATCGGCCTCTACCTGACCTTCGAACCGCAGGTCGGACGTCACGACGCGGAGCGCAACTGCATCTCCAACGTGCGGCCCCGAGGACTGCCGCCACAGGCCGCCGCGACGAAGCTGGCGTGGCTCATCCGGGCTTCGCTGCGCCTGTCGCTCAGCGGCGTCGCGTTGAAGGACGATAGCGCTCTGATCGATGCCACACCCTGAACGATCGCCATTGGGCCCTGCGGTAGAATCAGTCGATACTTTAAGCATGACCGTTCTATTTCGTGCCGCGTCCGTTCGCGTCATGCCTCACCGAACCGCTTCATGTCCACTCCGCTGACCCGCGTCGACGTTCCCTTCATCGACGATCTCGGCATCGACATCCTCGATGCCCCGCGCGGCGAGAGCCGGGTCCAGCTCGTCCTCTTGCGCCGGCATCTCAACAGCTGGAACGTCGCGCACGGCGGCGTGATCATGACGATGCTGGACATCGCGATGGCGATCTCGGGCCGCTCGCTCGACCCCGACGCGCGCGGTGGCGTCACCGTCGAGATGAAGACCAGCTTCCTGCAACCCGGCCCGGCCGGCACGACGCTGACGGCCACCGGCCGTGCCTTCCATCGTTCGACGACGATGACGTTCTGCGAAGGCGAGGTCCGCGACTCGGACGAGCGCCTGATCGCGAAGGCGATGGGCACTTTCAAGACTTTGAAGCGACTTGAAGGCGCCAGTCGTCGACTGTCGACGGCGCCGCAGGCTGGGGGCGGCGACGGCGGCTGAACCCGTGAAAAGCCTCAGGCGGTCGGCCCTCGATCGATCGCATCCATCCAAGGAATTCCAGGAGACCGCATGACCGAAACCTATCGCCGCATCGTGCTGGCAGCCCGTCCCGAAGGCGCCGTGATGCTGCAGCACTTTCGTCTCGATACCCAGCCCGTGCCGAAGGCGGGCGAGGGCCAGGTGCTGGTCCGTAACCATTACCTGTCGCTCGATCCGTACATGCGCGGACGGATGAACGAGTCCAAGTCGTATGCGATCCCGCAGCCGATCGGCGACACCATGATCGGTGCGACCGTCGGGGTCGTGGTCGAATCCCACAACCCCAAGTTCATCGCGGGCGAGACCGTCGTCGGCATGTACGGCTGGTCCGAGTACGGTTGCTCCGACGGCGCCGGCCTGATGCGCGTCGACACTTCGCACGTCCCGGAGTCGGCCTATCTCGGATCGGTGGGCATGCCCGGCATGACCGCGTGGTACGGCCTCAACAAGGTGATCGAGCCGAAAGCCGGCGAGACCATCGTCGTCAGCGCGGCCAGCGGCGCGGTCGGCAGCGTCGTTGGTCAGCTCGCGCGCCTGGGCGGATGCCGCACGGTCGGCATCGCGGGCGGCGTGGAGAAGTGTCGCTACGTCGTCGAGGAACTCGGCTTCGATGCGTGCATCGACTACAAGGCCGCTCCCGATCGCAAGATGCTGGCGAAGATGCTCGCCGAGGCGACGCCCGCGGGGGTCGACGGCTATTTCGAGAACGTGGGCGGGGTCGTGATGAACACCGTCCTCGCGCGCCTCAACCCGTTCGCGCGCGTCGCGATGTGCGGCCTGATCTCCGGCTACGACGATGCGGATGGCCAGGTGCCGATCGAGAACCCGGCGATGTTCCTGGTCGCGCGCTTCAAGATGCAGGGATTCATCGTCTCGGACCATCTGCCCCTGTGGCCGCAGGGCCTGAAGGAACTCGGCATCCTGGTCGCGACGGGACGGCTCAAGTATCGCGAGTCCATCGCCGATGGAGTCGAAGCGGCACCCGAAGCGTTCATGGGTTTGCTCAAGGGGCGCAACTTCGGAAAGCAGCTCGTCAAGTTGTTCTGACGCCCGCATGATGCAGGAAGGCCGCGATCGCATGGGATGCTGGTCTTCGATGCCAACCTACGGCACGCTCGGCCACTATGCCGGTTCGGACGCCAGGACCGTTTCAAATGCAGTGACGAACGCGGCCTCCAACCAGCGCACCAGGAGATTTTCATGAACGCACCCGAACGCCTTGCCCCGCGCGCCGACGACGTCCCACCCGCACCCGTCAAGGGGATGGCCGGCCGCGGCGTCCTGCCGATGCCGCCGGTCTTCGCGACCACCGCCGAGGAACGTCTGCATCGCAAGCAGCGCCTCGCAGCGGGCTTCCGACTGTTCTCGAAGTTCGGCTTCGACGAAGGCGTGGCCGGGCACATCACAGCGCGCGACCCCGAGTTCACCGACACGTTCTGGGTCAATCCCTTCGGCGTCCACTTCAGCCAGGTCAACGTCTCCAACCTGATCCGCTGCGACCACGACGGCAACGTCGTCGAGGGCCACCATCCGGTCAACACCGCGGCTTTCGTGATCCACTCGCGTGTCCATGGCGCGCGTCCCGACGTGATCGGTGCGGCGCATTCGCACTCCACCTACGGACGCGCGTTCTCGACGCTCGGCACGACGCTCGCGCCGCTGACGCAGGACGCCTGTGCCTTCTACAACGACCATGCGGTGTACGACGACTTCGGCGGCGTGGCGGTCGACCTCGACGAAGGCGAACGCATCGCGACAGCGCTCGGCCAGGGCAAGGCCGCGATCCTCGCCAACCATGGCCTGATCACCGTCGGCAAGACGGTCGACGAGGCGGTGTGGTGGTTCATCACGATGGAGCGCTCGTGTCAGGTGCAGCTGCTGGCCGAGGCGGCCGCGGCGCGCAGCGGCGTCGCTCCGAAGCAGATCAGCGAGGCTTCCGCGCGTCAGTCCTTCGGCATCGTCGGCAGTCCGTTCGCGGGCTGGTTCCAGTTCCAGCCGCTATACGCGCGCATCGTCAAGGAACAGCCGGACCTGCTCGACTGACTCTCCTCGATCCAGGCAGCCGGACTTCTTTCCTTCAACCCCGATCGGCCATCAAGCACCAATGAATCCTTCCTTTTCCGACAGTCAGATCGTGCATGTCGATCAGTTGATCCTCCATCACTACTCGACGTCGCCCTTCTCGGAAAAGATCAGGGCGATCCTGAGCTTCAAGGACGTGCCGTGGACCTCGGTCGAGATTCCCGAAGTGTTACCCAAGCCCGACCTGGTCGCGCTGACCGGTGGCTATCGCAAGACGCCGGTGCTGCAGATCGGCGCGCACATCTACTGCGACACCGCGCTGATTTCCGAGGTGCTCGAACGCCTCGTGCCGACGCCCGCGATCTTCCCGCCCGAGACCGTCGGCACCGCTCGCTTCCTCGCGCAGTGGGCCGATTCGACGCTGTTCTGGACCGTGGCGGCCTACGTCTTCCAGCCCGAAGGCGCTGCGGTGTTCCTCGCCACCAAGTCTCCCGAAGAACGCAAGGCGTTCGCGGAAGACCGCGCGCTGTTCCGCGGCCAGATGCATCGCATGCGCGCCGCCGACGCAACCGCGGCGCTGCTGATCTACCTGCGACGTTTCGAGACGATGCTGATCGACGACCGCGTGTGGCTGCTCGGCTTCGCCGCCTCGATCGCGGACTTCTCGATCTATCACTGCTTGTGGTTCATCCGTCGTGCCGGTCCGCTCGGTTCGATCATCGACGACTTTCCGCACGTGGTGAGCTGGTACGAGCGGATGCGTCGGCTGGTGCAGCCGCCGCATGCCGACATGACCAGCGAAGCCGCGCTGCGCCATGCGTCCGATGAAGAGCCGCAGGAGATCGAAGCCGAGTTCTACAGCGACACGCATGGCATCGCGCTCGGCCAGCAGGTCGTCGTCACGCCGACCGACACGGGATGCGACCCGAGCCAGGGCGAACTCGTGATGGCGTTGCGCGACGAGCTCGCCATCCGCCGCTTCGACGATCGCGTCGGCGAACTGATCGTGCATTTCCCGCGGCTCGGATTCGAGTTGAAGAAAGCAGCATGACCGCTGCGGTGGCAGCACTGGTCTGGAGCTGGAAGCGGTTCGCCGCGTTGTCGGGCGTCGAGGTCTACGACCTGCTTGCCCTGCGCAGCGAAGTCTTCGTGGTCGAGCAGCAGTGCGTCTTCCTCGATGCCGACGGTTGCGATGGTTCGTCATGGCACCTGCTGGGCCACACGACCTACGAAGGCCGTCCGTTGCTTGCGGCCTATCTGCGTTGCCTCGATCCCGATGTGAAATATCCCGAGCCGTCGATCGGCCGGGTCGTCACGGCGCCCACGCTGCGGCGCCGGGGCATAGGGCGTGCCCTGATGGACGAAGGCATCGTCCGCTCGCAGGATGAATGGCCCGGTGCGGACCTCGTCATCAACGCGCAACTCCGGCTCGAACCTTTCTATCGCTCGCTGCAGTTTCGGACCGAAGGCGAGCCCTACGTCGAGGACGACATCGACCACGTCCAGATGCGCCTCCCGTCCAGGTAAGCACCGATCGACACCCAGAAGAAAACAGGAGAACACGATGAAGGACTTCGCAGGCCGCACCGCGGTCATCACCGGTGGCGGCAGCGGCTTCGGCCGCGAGTTCGCGCACCTCGCGGCGGGACTCGACATGAACGTCGTCATCGCGGACGTCCAGCAGGACGCGCTCGACACGGTGCGTGCCGAGCTCGAAGCGAGGGGCGCGAAGGTCCTCGCCCGCCAAGTCGACGTGTCGAAGGCAGAGCAGATCGAAGCGCTCGCGGTCGAGACCGAGGCGACCTTCGGTGCGACGCACCTGCTGTTCAACAACGCGGGTGTCGGATCGGGCGGCCTGATCTGGGAGAACACCATCCGCGACTGGGAATGGGTGCTCGGGGTCAACCTGTGGGGCGTGATCCACGGCCTGCGCTCGTTTGTACCGCGCATGCTGGCCAGCGCAAAGGCCGATCCGGCCTTCACCGGCCACATCGTCAACACGGCGTCGATGGCCGGCCTGCTCAACGCGCCCAACATGGGCATCTACAACGTCTCGAAGCACGCGGTGGTCTCGATCGCCGAGACGCTGTTCCAGGACCTCGCGCTGATCGAGGCACCGATCGGCACGACGGTTGCCTGTCCTTATTTCGTGCCCACCGGCATCAGCCAGTCGCATCGCAACGCACCGGCCGACGTCAGCGGCGAGGCGTCGAGTGCATCGAAGCGCGCGCAGCAAATGATGTCGGCCAAGGCCGTGGGGTCGGGCAAGGTCACGGCTGCGGACTTCGCGGCCACCGTGTTCGAGGCCATCAAGGATGACCAGTTCTACGTGTTCTCGCACCCGCACGCGCTCGGCAACGTCGAGACGCGCATGAAGGACATCGTCGGCATGCACAACCCGAGCGATCCGTTCGCCGCACGACCCGATGTGCGCACGCGCCTGCGCGAGGCGATGTCCACGATCGCGGCGCAGGTCGCGGGCGGCAACGCATGAACGCGCCGGCTGCGGGCAAGGCACGCATCGAGGACGGCCAGTACGCCGATCTCGCGAACGGCACGCGCCTGCACTACGCGAGTGCGGGTGTGGCAGCCGGCCGGCCGTTGATGATCTTCCTGCACGGCTTTCCCGAAGCCTGGTTCACGTGGGAGGCGCAACTCGCCGAGTTCGGTAACGATCATTTCGCCGTCGCGCCCGACCTGCGCGGCTTCAACCTCTCGGCAAAGCCGGTCGCTGTCGAGGCGTACCACATCAAGCACATCGCCGAGGACATCCGGCTGTTGATCGAATTCCTCGGCTACACGTCCGCCATCGTCGCCTGCCACGACTGGGGCGGCGCGGTCGGCTGGCATCTCGGCATCTTTCATCCAGAGATGGTCGAACGACTGGTCGTCGTCAACTCGCCGCACCCCTGGCTGTTCATGCGCGAACTCGCGACCAACCCGGTGCAGCAGGCCGCTTCGGCCTACATGAACTGGTTGCGCGGGCCAGGCTCCGAAGAAGGCCTGGTGGCCAACGACTTCGAGGTCGTCGAACGCTTCCTCGACGACGAGGCGGGCGTCAAACCGGCCTGGTACACGCCCGAGGTGCGGGCGCGCTATCACGCGATGTGGTCGGTGCCCGGCGCGGCGAAGCCGGACGGGACGTCGTCGCATGCGATGACCGGCGGCTGCAACTTCTATCGCGCGACGCCGCTGCACCCGCCGACCAGAGACGATCCGGCACGCTCTCTGCCGCCGGCCGCGGAGTGGCAGGTCAAGGTGCCGACCCGCGTGATCTGGGGCGAGACCGATCGCGCGTTGACGACCGGCCTGATCGACGGACTCGATCAGGTCTGCGGCGACCTGAAGATCGAGCGCATCCGCGAGGGATCGCACTGGGTCGTCCATGAGCAGCCCGACCGGGTCAACGGACTGATTCGCGGCTTCCTGACCTCGTGAGCGCCTGAAGCGGGGGGGAGTCCGGCGACGGCCTCCCACCCTTGCCGACGGTTCGATGCGGCATCAGCCGACGAAGAGCGCCGTCGGGCGCGGCGCACCCTTTGGGCACACCCACTCGAAGGAGACACACCCATGAACCGTTCGATCCAATGGCTGGCGATCGCCGCCACCGTCGCCGCACTCGGCGCGTGCACCAAGTCCGACCAGCCTGCCCCTGGCGGCGCGATGTCCGGGCCGTCGACCCAGCCGAGCGGCAACCCGGTGACGTCGCCGACTTCTCCCCCGGCATCGAGCTCGATGGGCAGAGGCGCTACCGCGACCACGGCGCCCGACAACGCGACCCCGCCGGCCGGCACGACCGATACGACGAATTCGCCCACGACACCGCCCAGCGGCACGGCGCCGAACCCGGCGACCTCCGATCCCGACAAGTCGGGTCAGCCCAACACCACCAACACGACCGAACCCACCAAGGTCAAGTGATGCGGATTGACAAGGCCTCGGCAGGCCTTGTCGATCAGTAGGTCTTGTAAGGCAGGAACTTGCCGGACAGCACGACGTGCACGCGGTCGCCCTTCGGATCCGGCTCGCGCTGGATATCCATCGAGAAGTCGATCGCGCTCATGATGCCGTCGCCGAACTCCTCGTGGATCAGCGCCTTGATGGTCGTGCCGTAGACGTTGACCATCTCGTACCAGCGATAGATCAGCGGGTCGGTCGGCACCGCCGTCGGCAGCGAACCCTTGTACGGAACGATCTGCAACCACGCGATTGCCTCGTCGCTCAGCCCGAACAGTGTGCCGATGGTCTCGGCCTGTGGCTTGGTGAATGTCATCTGGCCCAGGCAGGCTGCCGTCGTCCATTCCTTGCTGAGGCCGATTTTCGTGGCCACGTCGGCCCACTTGATGCCTTTGGTGACCTTGGCGGCGAGGATCATTCCGGTGACCTGCGTGCGGTCGGTGATCGTGGTCATGCTGGTGTCTCCTGTGGATGAAGGATGGGTGGCCGCGTCAGGCAGCGGCCGCTTGTGCGATGGCAAGTTCGGCGTCGCTCGCTGCGAGGCCGGGTTCGACGACGACCGGCACCTCGCCGACGCTGTCGCTGGCACCGGCCTGGATCAGCTTCGAGCGATTGACGAGGAAGTCGACGAGGTGGTTGCGGATCAGGTAGTACTGCGGGTCATGGTGGACGGTGGCACGCACCCGATCGCGTGGCATCGTGTTGCGGACGATCTCGGCGACGCGGGCATGCGGACCGTTGCTCATCAGCAGGATCTTGTCAGCGAGCAGGATCGCCTCGTCGACATCGTGCGTGATCATGAACACGGTCTGGTGCGCGGCCTGCACGATGCTCAGCAGTTCGTCCTGGATCGTGCCGCGCGTGAGGGCGTCGAGCGCGCCGAAAGGCTCGTCGAGGAGCAGCATCTTGGGCTGGATCGCGAAGGCGCGGGCGATGCCCACGCGCTGCTTCATGCCCCCCGACAGCTCCGATGGTTTCTTGTCGAGGGCATGCGTGAGTCCGACCATCGCGACGAAGCGTTCGACGTGCTGGTTCAACTGTGCCGCGCTCCATGCCGGCCAGCGTGAACGCACCGCAAAGCCGACGTTCCTGCGGACCGTGAGCCACGGCATCAGCGCGTGGCTCTGGAAAACCACGCCACGATCGAGGCTGGGTCCCGTGATCTCCTTGCCGTCCATGTAGGCATAGCCGGAGGTCGGCGACTCGAGGCCCGCGAGAACGTTGAGGATGGTCGACTTGCCGCAGCCCGAGTGCCCGACGATGCAGACGAACTCGCCGCGCTCGACGGCGAAGTTGACCTTCTCGAAGACGGGTGGAAGGGCAGGGGCATAGCGCTTGGAGAGGTTCTCGATTTTCAGGAAGCTCACGACGTCGCCTTCACGCGATCACTCCACATAGGTCACCCACTTCTGGAACCGCGCGAACATCAGGTCCAGCAGCATCCCGAACACCCCGATCAGCAGCACCGCGAAAATTACGTTGGTCAGCGACAGGTTGTTCCATTCGTTCCACACGAAGTAGCCGATGCCCGTTCCGCCGACCAGCATCTCCGCGGCCACGATCACCAGCCACGCGATGCCCATCGAGATGCGCATGCCGGTCACGATGGTCGGTGCCGCCGCGGGAAGGATCACCTGGAAGGCGCGCCTCAGCGGCCGGACTTCGAGCGTCTTCGCGACGTTGAGCCAGTCGCGTCGCACGGCCGCCACGCCGAACGCCGTGTTGATCAGCATCGGCCAGATCGAGCAGATGAAGATCACGAAGATGCCCGAGATCGCCGAGTCCTTGATGGTGTACAGCGCGAGCGGCATCCACGCGAGCGGCGAGATCGGCTTCAGCACCTGGATGAATGGATCGAGCGCTTTACGGAATAGCGGCGACATGCCGATCAGGAAGCCGAGCGGGATCGCGACAAGCATCGCGATGCCGAAGCCCAGCGCGACGCGAGCGAGTGAGTACGCGAGCTGCAACGCGATGCCCTTGTCGTTCGGGCCGCGGTCGTAGAACGGATCGGAGAGCTGCTTGACGATCGTCGCGCCGATGTCCAGCGGCGTCGGGAAGCCGGTGGTCTTGGTCGACGACACGTCCTTGCCCATCATTTTTTGGTACTCGATCTGCTCGGGCGTCATGCCGGCCGTGCTGGTGTCGGCCTTGACCGACACCGTCGCGAAGTGCCAGACGAAGAGGATCGCGAGCAGGATCAGCGCCGACACCACGCCGGCACGGACATTGAGGGAAGCGTGCATCGCGGTCTCAGGCCAGCTTCTTGATGGCGAAGCTGTCGACGTAGGCGTCGGCCTTCATCGCGTCGAACTCCTTGCCCATGACCTTGAACTTCATGTAACCGTTGTCCGGTGCGGTCTCGCCCAGCTCCTTCATGCGCTTGCGCGCATCGGTCAGCAGGAACACGCGCTCGGCGATGTCCTTGTATTGCACGTCGCCCTTGATGTAGCCCCAGCGCTTCATCTGCGTGAGCATCCACACGGCCATCGAGTACCACGGCACCGGATCGAAGTCGGCGCGCTCGGGCACGTTCTGGATGTTGCCGAGGCCGTCGGCGAACTTGCCGGTCAGCACCTGCGTGACCACCGCCTCGGGCTGGTTGAGGTAGGCCGCCGGCGAGATCACCTTGGCGATCAACTCGCGGTTCTTGGCTTCATGCGCCATCGCCGACGCGGTGAGGACCGAGCGATAGAGCGCGGCGAAGGTGTTGGGGTTCTGCTTGACGAAGTCTTCCGAGACGCCGAACGCGCAGCACGGATGGCCGTCCCAGATGTCCTTCGACAGGATGTGGATGAAGCCGACCTCGTCGTACACGGCGCGCTGGTTGATCGGGTCCGGTCCGAGGAAGCCGTCGATGTTGCCGGCGCGCAGGTTGGCCACCATTTCGGGCGGCGGCACGACCCGCAACTGCACGTCGGTGTCGGGATTGAGGCCGGCCTCTGCCAGGTAATAGCGCAGCAGGAAGTTGTGCATCGAGTACTCGAACGGGATCGCGAACTTGAAGCCTTTCCAGTTCTTGGGGTCGCGGTTGTTCTTGTGCTTGAGGGCCAGCGTGATCGCCTGCCCGTTGATGTTCTGGATCGTGGCCACGCGCATCGGCTGCGCGACCGAGCCGGCGCCCATCGAGATCGCCAGCGGCATCGGCGACAGGAAATGCGTGGCGTCGAGTTCCTTGTTGAGCATGCGGTCGCGGATCAGCGCCCATCCCGCGGTCTTCATCAAGGTGACGTTGAGGCCCTGTTTCTTGTAGAAGCCCAGCGGGTCGGCCATGATCAGCGGCGTCGCGCAGGTGATCGCGATGAAGCCGATCTTGAGGTCGGGCTTCTCGATCGAGCCGCCTTTCTCCTGCGCCATCGCCTGCATCGCGCCAAACGGCAGGACGCTCTGGACCGCAGAGATCGCGGTGCCCATGCCCACGGCCTTGATGAAGCGGCGCCTCACGCTCTCGTTGGGCAGGATCGCCTTGACCAGTGCAGCTTCGACGAAGTCGTTCGACAGCATCTCCGGATCCGAAGCCCTTGCCCGGAGTTCGGCGATGGCGCTCGCCTGGTCGGCGTCGTGGGCGGCCGTGTCGGCGTGGCGTCCGCAAGAGCAACCCGACAACAACGGCCGATCGGCGTTGTAGGGGTCGTAGAGCGAATGCGGGCGCTTGAACATGAAATCTCCGGAAAGAGGTTGGGAAGGTCGGCGTGGATCGTCGTGCACCAAAATGTCGACAAAGGGTCGCAACCCAGTGTCGACATCGGGGCGGCGCGGGTTCGATGGGGGCGGTGGTGCGGAGCCGGCGCGAGGTGCGCACGGGGTCCCGGACCACAGCCCATCATCGTCGACCGTGTCGACTGTCCCGTTATTGCAAGAGGCATGCCCGTCGTGAATCGCGCCCGCTGCGCGCGGGCCGATGGCCGCGAGGGCCGGTGCTAGACTCCGCCGCTTCTCGCCGACCCGACCATGCCGCTCGATCCCGAAATCGCGACCCTGCTCGACCGTGTCCGTCGCGCCGACCGGCCGCCGTTCCAATCGATGTCGCCCGCCCAGGTGCGACTCGACTATCGCAAGGCTTCTTGCGTCCTCGAGATCGCGCCACAGGTCCTCGCGCGGGTCACCGAGCATGCCTGCCGGACCCGCGACCAGGCGGACGTGCGCGTCCGCCTCTACGCGGCCACGATCGACGACGAGCCGCTGCCGACGCTGCTGTATTTCTATGGCGGCGGCTTCACGATCGGCAGCATCGACACGCACGATCCGGTCTGTCGGATGCTCGCGCACGACATGCCCTGCCTCGTGGCGTCGGTCGACTTTCGACTCGCACCCGAGCATCGCTTCGCCACAGTCGCCGACGATGCCCACGACGCGCTGCGCTGGCTCGTCGAACATGCCGACGCGCTCGGGGTCGACCGGGCGCGCCTCGCGATCGGCGGCGACAGCGCGGGCGGCACGCTGGCCGCGGTCACGGCGATCCGTGCGCGCGACGAAGGCATCGCCTGCGTCCTGCAACTGCTGCTCTATCCGGGCACGAAGCGCGACGACGACACGCCGTCACCGAGGGCTACCTGCTCGACGCCACGACCATCGCCTGGTTCTTCGACCAGTACGTCCCGCATCGAGCCGACCGCGACGCACATCGAGATCTTGCCGATATGCTGCGGTCCGCCTTCGCAGGACCGGCCACCAGCTCCCCTCTCAACGATCGAACCCTCGAGAAGACTTCATGAGCCTCCACCGCTTCGCGGCCTTGCCTTCGCTGTTGCTCGTCCTTTCATTCACCAGCCTTCCGATCCCCGCCATGGCCGCAGAAACCAGCGCAGTCGCAGACGACCCCTATCTCTATCTGGAAGACGTCGACGGCGCGAAGTCGACTGCCTGGGTCGAGGCCCGCAACGCGGTGTCGAAGAAGGAACTGCAGGGCGACGCCGGCTACGACCCGCTGTATCAGCGTCTGCTCGGCATCCTCGACTCGAATCAGCGCATCCCCGCCGTGCAGAAAGTCGGCGACTGGTACTACAACTTCTGGCGCGACGCCGAACACGTGCGCGGCATCATGCGGCGCACGACACTCGACGAGTACCGCAAGCCCGCGCCAGCGTGGGAGACCGTGATCGACGTCGACGCGCTGGCGGCTGCCGATCAGGAGAACTGGGTCTGGAAAGGCTGGACCTGCCGTTATCCCGACTACGCGCGCTGCATCGTGTACCTCTCGCGAGGCGGTGGCGATGCGACCGTGTCGCGTGAGTTCGACCTACCGAAACGGACCTTCGTCGCACCCGCTGACGGCGGCTTCTATCTGCCCGAAGCGAAGGGCAGCCTGTCGTGGATCGACGCCGACCACGTCTTCGTGCGGACCGACTTCGGCCCGGACACGCTGACCGACTCGGGCTATCCGCGCATCGTCAAGCGCTGGACTCGCGGCACGCCGCTGTCGGCGGCCGAGGAGATCCTGGCGGGTCAGAAGACCGACATCAGCATCGAGGCGAGCCAGCGTCCTCTGCACATCGGCGACACCGTCGTCAATCGCGCGCTGATTCGTCGCGGCCTGACCTTCTACACCAGCGAAACTTTCTACCTGACGACGAAGGACGGGCGCGACCAACTCGTGAAACTCGACCTGCCCGAGGACGTGGAGGTGAGCCTCTGGCGCGACCAGTTGCTGGTCACGCTGCGCAAGGACTGGCCGGCCGGATCGCGCGGCACGACGACGGCCTACGGTGCCGGTGCGATGCTCGCGATCGACTTCACGCGATTCCTCGCGGGTGCTCGCGACTTCACGATGCTGTACACGCCGGGCCCGCGGAAGTCGCTCGGGCAGTCGGCCGGCACGCTGAATCATCTGCTCATCAACGAGATGTTCGAGGTGCAGAACCACGTCGCCGAGTGGACGCTGCGCGACGGCCGATGGGCCAGCCGTCCGGTCGACCTGCCGCGCGACGGCACCATCGGGCTCGGCGCGGTCGACAGCGACGCCAGCGACGATTATTTCGTGTCGCTCAGCAATGCATTGCAGCCGACCACGCTCGCACTGGCCAGCGTGGGCTCCGACCAGCGCGAGGCGCTGAAGGCTCTGCCGTCGTTCTTCGATGCGAGCGGCATGACGGTCGACCAGCGCGAAGCGATCTCCGCCGACGGGACGCGCGTTCCTTATGTCGTCGTCATGCCAAAGGGGTACCAGCCCGACGGTCGCGCGCCGACCATCCTCTACGGCTACGGCGGTTTCGAGATCTCGCTGCTGCCACGGGCCTACAGCGCGGGCAGCGGCGCGGCGTGGATCGAGCGTGGCGGCGTGTACGTCGTGGCCGGCATTCGTGGCGGGGGCGAGTTCGGCGCCGAGTGGCACAACGCCGCGCTGAAGGTGAACCATCAACGCGCGTTCGACGATTTCATCGCGGTCGCGCAGGACCTGATCAAGCAGCGCATCACGTCACCCGCGCACCTCGGCATCATGGGCGGCAGCAACGGCGGCCTGCTGGTCGGTGCGGTCGCGATGCAGCGGCCCGACCTGTTCAAGGCCGTGGTCTGCCAGGTGCCGCTGCTCGACATGCGCCGCTACAACAAGCTGCTGGCCGGCGCGTCGTGGATGGGCGAATACGGCAACCCCGACATCGCGGAAGAGTGGGCCTACATCTCGAAGTATTCGCCGTACCAGAATGTGTTCGCGGACAAGAAGTACCCGCGCTTCTTGTTCACGACGTCGACGCGCGACGACCGTGTCCATCCCGGACACGCCCGCAAGATGGCGGCGAAGATGCTCGAGCAGAAGCACGACCTGCTGTACTACGAGAACACCGAAGGCGGCCATGCCGGCGCGGCGAACAACATCCAGCAGGCCCGCATGCAGGCGCTGGAGTTCACCTTCATGGGTCGTGAGCTGCGCTAGGTGTTGAAGTCGAAGCGACGCTCGTCGATCGGCTCGTCCGGTTCGCAGCGTCGCTCGATGAAGGTCGCATGGCCCGTGCGATCGACGATCAGCACCGTCGATGCCCGGGTGCCGTAGCCGGGCATGCGGATGAACGGCGCGGAGAGCGCGCGTTCCGTGTCGAGCGCGATGCCGGTGCGCGGCAGCAGCGCGTCGGCCGCGATGGTGCGGTCGTCGAGCATCGCGGACAGCCGATCGATCAACCCGTCGCGATCGGTCGTGGAAGCCAGCGCCACACGCGTGCGCTCGATCGCGAAGTCGACCTTCGGCCACGGCGTGTCGAGTCGCGCATTCGACAACGCGTGCACGCCGGGCTCGATCGCGTTCACCTCGGATCCCGACACGATCCACAGGCCGGTCTTCTCGCCGGTCCATTGGGCAGCCATCAGGTTGAAGCCATTGAAGCGTGGGGCATCGGACGCGAGGCTCTCGAGTGCCACCGACGGCGTCGCCGCGCGGGTCAGGAAGTCGCCGACCAGCGAGCCACGAGACGGCGCATCGGCGCGTTGGGACGCGGGGTCGCGGTAGTTGGTCAGCGCCGCGAATCGCCCGGCGCGCGTGACGCCCATCCAGGTGCCGCCGGCGCGAAGGTCGCGTCCCGCGAGCATCGGCGCGTCGGCCCACCAGTCGGCGGGAGCGGTCGGTCGCGCGAAGAACTCGTCGCGATTGCCGGCCACCACGAGCGGGTAGTCGGCATGGGCCTGCCAGGCGAACGCGATCAGACACAAGGGACGAACCGTTCGATGTGTCGGGGACCGCACAGCGCCGCGAGGCCGTGTGCTGCGACGGCTTCGACGAGTCGCTGCTCGAAGTCCGTCGTGACGTCTTCGTAGACCTCCATCCAGGTCTGCGCGTCCGGCTTGGCCTCGGGTCGTCGCAGCAGGTCGATGCGCGTCGCCATATCGCCCAGCGTCGCCTGCATGGCGCGGACCCGCTGGGCCGTGACCTCGGTCGATGCCGGCGGCACGTCGTAGTAGACGTACACGTTCACAGCTTCGGTCGGACGAACACCTCGTTGTCGGGCAGGTCGTAGGGCAGCGGCTCGATCGTGAGCAGCGGTCCATCCGCCGAACCGACCCGCAGCGCGGTCGATGCGAACAATGCCAGCGGCAACTCGGCAAGCAGCGCGATCCGGCCATCCGGACCGCGTTCCGCGTTGACCACGAGGCCGGACGCTTCACGCTCGCCCGGCAACCACACGTCGGTGCCCGGCAGGGGCACCGCGGCCAAGGCATCGAGCGAGGCCAGTGTCATGCGGCGTTTCAGCTTGCCCAGGTATTGGCTGCGCGCGACGATCTCCTGGCCGGGAAAGCATCCCTTCCTGAAGTCCACCGCGCCCAGCGCTTCGAGATTGAGCATCTGGGGCACGAAGCGGTCCTGCGTCGCGACCTCGATGCGCGGCAGGCCGGCCTGCAGGTCGAGCCAGCGCCACGTCGTCGCCTCGATGCCCCCCTCGCCGGCACCGATGCGCAGGTAACGTCGGCGCGTGCCGACATCGGGATAGCGGACCCACGTCACGGCGTCGATGTGCTGGGCGGTCCACGATTCCATCGCCGGCGCCGATGCCGGATCGACTAGGCCTGCGAGCGGCTGCGATGCGGAGACGTCCTCGATCGTGACCTTCGCGCGCAGCACGTACATCCGCAGGCGCTTGGCGATGGCCGCAGCGAGGTCGCGCGCGAGGACCAGCGAGACCGCATCGCCATGGGCCCAGAGCACGCCGTCAGCGAGCAGCCGGCCCTTGGGCGAGCAGTAGCCGTACAGCGAGGCCGTCGCATCCGTCGGCACGTTGCGCGTCAGCTGGCTGTTGAGGAAGGTGCGCGCGTCGGGGCCGCTCACGATCAGCAGCGACAGGTGATCGAGCGTTTGCAACGCGAGGGTGGGCGTTTTGTTCATGGGGAGGGTGGCGAGCGTACGGGTCGCGGTCGCTGAAGGGGGCAGGGCGACGGTTATCATAAACGCCCTCCAGATCCGTCCCCGTTCGCCGTTGAAATCCATCGCACGCCTGTTCGTCCTGCTGCTGCTCGTCGGCGCGGTTTCCGGGTACGGACTGTACTGGTGGGCGCACCGGACCCTCGGTCCCGACGCCACCCGGAGTGTTCCCATCGAGGTGACCATCGCACCCGGGTCGTCCGTCCGTTCGATCGGCGCGCAGGTCGAGGCCGCGGGCATCCCGCTGCAGCCGATGCTGTTCGCCGCGCTCGCGCGGATCGAGCGCCGGTCCACGCGCCTGCAGGCCGGAACCTACGCGTTGGCCCCATCGCTCACGCCCGAGACGCTGCTCGACAAGATGGAGTCCGGCGACGTGGTGCGGATCGCGCTCGTGATCCCCGAAGGCTGGACCTTTGCGCAGATGCGCGGCGCAATCGCGAATCAACCGGGCCTGAAGCAGACGGTCCAGGCGCTCGGCGACACGCAGTTGATGGCTGCCGTCGGCGCCGAGCCGGGCCTGCCCGAAGGCCGCTTCTTCCCCGATACCTATCTGTTCACGCGCGGCACCACCGACCTAGAGGTCTACAAGCGCGCCTACCGCGCGATGCAGAAGCGCCTGGCTGACGCCTGGGCCTCGCGGGCACCCGACCTGCCGCTGGCCACGCCCTACGAGGCGTTGACGCTGGCTTCGGTGGTCGAGAAGGAGACGGGGCGACCGGAGGACCGGCCGCAGGTGGCGGCGGTGTTCATCAACCGGCTGCGGCGCGGGATGCTGCTGCAGACCGACCCGACGGTGATCTACGGCCTGGGCACGCGCTTCGACGGCAACCTTCGCAAGACGGATCTCACCGCCGACACGCCGTACAACACCTACGTCCGGCCGGGCCTGCCCCCGACGCCGATCGCGCTGGTCGGCGTCGCCGCGCTGGCGGCCGTGGTCAACCCGCCGCGCAGCGACGCGCTGTACTTCGTCGCGCGGGGCGACGGCAGCAGCCAGTTTTCGGACAAGCTTGGCGACCACAATCGTGCGGTCGAACGCTACCAGCGGGGCCTCGCGCCGCGGAACCGACCATGACAGCCGCGCCAGGGACGCGCTTCATCACCTTCGAGGGCGTGGACGGAGCCGGCAAGAGCACGCACCTGGAATGGTTCGCGACCACGCTCGCCGAACGTTGCGGAGGTGAGGTCGTGCTGACCCGCGAGCCCGGCGGCACGCCGCTCGGCGAAGCGCTGCGGGCGTTGGTCCTGCACCAGCCGATGGATCTCGAAACCGAAGCGTTGCTGATGTTCGCGGTTCGTCGACAGCATCTGGCGGAGGTCATCGAGCCCGCTTTGGCGCGAGGCGCCTGGGTGGTCTGCGATCGTTTCACCGACGCGACCTTCGCGTATCAGGGCGGCGGCAGGGGACTGGCGACGGCGAAAATCGAGGCGTTGCGGGCGTGGGTGCATCCCCACCTGGAGCCGTCGATGACGGTGCTTTTCGACCTCGCGCCGGAGATCGCGCAGCAGCGGCTGGACGCCACCCGGGACAAGGACCGCTTCGAAAGTGAAGCTCGGGACTTCTTCGTGCGGGTGCGGTCGGCCTACCTGCGGATGGCGGGCGCCGAGCCGCATCGGTTCCGGATTATCGACAGTGTGAAAAGTATTGCAGAAATTCGTAAAGAGCTTGAGAAAATAGTTGCAAGTATCTGTTAAAACGAGGTATTTACTTGAATTCACACTGATTCTGGGGTGTTTTCTCATCGATTCTCAAAATCATGTTGTAAATCATTGATTCTTATGCAGTTGACAGTTCTTTTTCCTTGGCTAATCGAGCAGCTGCTGCGGCTGATGGCCAATCCTGCTCACTTGGCGCACGCGATCCTCGTGCACGGCCAGGCGGGCATCGGCAAGCGCGCTCTCGGGGTCGCCTACGCCCGCGCCCTGCTCTGCGAATCGACCGACGCCGCCTTGCGGGCGCATGGCGGATGCGGCGAATGCTCGGCGTGCCTGTGGTTCGACCAGGGCAACCATCCCGACTTCCGCAAGGTGATCCCCGAGGCCCTCGCGGTCGCGGAAGGCGCTGAGCTGGCGGATGACGCGGCGGAACCCGGCGAGCCCGCCGAAGGGACGGGTTCTCGATCGAAAAAGGTACCGAGCAAGGAGATCCGGGTCGATCAGATCCGGGCGCTGCATGGCTTCATGTCGGTCGCGACCCATCGCGGCCGGGCGCGCGTCGTGCTGATGTATCCGCTCGAGACCGTGAACGACATCGGGGCCAACGCGTTGCTGAAGATGCTTGAGGAACCGCCGCCGAACACGGTCTTCATCCTGATCGCCGATCACCTCGGCCGCATCCCCGCCACCGTGCTCTCGCGCTGCCAGAAGGTCTTCGTGGCAACGCCGGCCCTGCCGGTCGCGGCGGGTTGGCTCGCCGAACGCGGGGTGGCGGATCCTGAAGCGGCACTGGCGCTTTCCGGTGGTGCCCCGCTCGCGGCGCTCGTCTTCGCCGAAGACGAACAGGCTCTGGCTTCGCACCGGGAGTTCCTGGGCTTCCTGGCCCGGCCTGGCATCGAGGCGGCACTGGCGATGGCCGAGGCATTCGGCAAGACCCCGCCGGGACCGTTGTTGCGCTGGCTGCAGCAGTGGGTGGCGGACTGCATAACGGTGCGTCTCGCAGGGCGGATACGCTATCATCCTGCGCAGTCGAAAGTGCTGGCGCAGCTCGCAGGAGCGGCAAGACTCGACGCGTTGATGCGGCTCAGGCAGCGCCTCGATGCGGTCCGCAGGACGATCGATCATCCGTTGAACACGAGGTTGGTGCTAGAAAGCCTGCTGACCGCCTACGCGGACGCGATGGCGCCGACCAAGGCCTGATCCCGATACTTCTTTGTTCACGCCCCGACCCGATGCCGCGATGAGTGAGGACTCGAAACCCCAGACGCCGGTCGCCCGGCCGAGCGTCCTGTCGCTCAACATCAAGGAAAAGGCCGCGCTCTACGCGGCCTGGATGCCTTACCTCAAGCACGGCGGCATCTTCGTGCCCACCGGTCGGCCGTACTCGATCGGTGACGACGTCTATCTGCTGCTGGCACTGATGGACGACCCGGCCAAGTTTCCGGTGGCGGGCAAGGTCGCCTGGGTGACGCCGCAGGGCGCGCACAACAACAAGGCCCAGGGCATCGGCGTGCACTTCGCCGACGACGATGGCGGTCGCGTGGCCCGCAAGCGCATCGAGGACATCCTCGGCGCAGCGATCAAGTCCTCGCGGACGACCCACACTGTCTGAGGGTCGGCCCCGCCGACCCACCACCGATGAACGACATCGTTTTCCGCGACGCGGTCGAAGCCGACCTGCCGGTGATCGTGGCGATCTACAACGCGACTATTCCCGGACGGGGCGTGACGGCCGACCTCGAGTCGGTCAGCGTCGAGAGCCGGCTGGCCTGGTTCCACGCGCACAACGCCGAACGCAGGCCGTTGTGGGTCGCCGAGTCGGCGTCGCAGATCGTCGGCTGGCTCAGCTTCTCGGACTTCTACGGTCGGCCCGCCTACGGTGCGAGCGTCGAAGTCAGCGTTTATCTGGCCGAATCCGTGCGACGCCAGGGCCTCGGCCGGACGCTGCTGGAACGCGCCATCGCGCTCGCACCCGGCTTCGGCATCAAGACGCTGCTGGGCTTCATCTTCGGCCACAACGAACCTAGCCTGCAACTCTTCGAACGACATGGTTTCACCCGCTGGGGAACCCTGCCACGCGTCGCCTCGATGGACGATATCGAACGCGATCTCGTCATCGTCGGCCTGCGGCTCGGTGAACCCCACGTCCGTGTTGTGGTCGGAGCGGCCTGACGTCACGGTTTCGCCGCCTTCCCTCATGTTCGTCGACTCGCACTGCCATCTCGATTTCCCCGACTTCACGGCGCGCATGCCCGAAGTACTCGACCGCATGGCCGAGCACGGGGTCACGCACGCGCTCTGCATTTCAGTCGACCTCGCGGACTTTCCGAAGGTGCTCGCCGTCGCCGAGAGCGCGCCGTACCTGTTCGCCTCGACCGGCACGCATCCCGACTACGAGGAAACCGAGGAGCCGACGGTCGAAGGACTGGTCGCGCGCGCCGACCACCCGAAGGTGGTCGCCATCGGCGAGACCGGCCTCGACTACTACCGCCTCACCGGCGATCTCGAGTGGCAGCGCGAGCGCTTCCGCGTGCACATCCGCGCCGCGCGCGAGGCGTGCAAGCCGCTCGTGATCCACACGCGCTCGGCCGCCGAGGACACGCTGCGCGTGATGCGCGAGGAGCGGGCAGGGGAGGCACGTGGGGTCATGCACTGCTTCACCGAGACCTGGGAGGTCGCGGCCGAGGCCATCGACCTCGGCTTCTACATCTCGATGTCGGGCATCGTGACCTTCAAGAACGCCAAGGTGTTGCACGACGTGGCGCAACGCGTCCCGCTCGATCGCCTGCTGATCGAGACCGATTCGCCGTATCTGGCACCGGTTCCGTTTCGCGGCAAGACCAACGAGCCGGCCTTCGTGTCGCACGTCGCGGCGCGGGTGGCCGAGCTGCGCGGCGTCACGGTCGAGGAGATCGGCGAGGCGACGACCGACAATTTCTTCCGGCTGTTCGACACGGCGAGGCGCACATGAACATCAGGATGACGACGATCGGGCTGCTGCTGGCGGTCTTCGCGACGCAGCCGGGTGCCGCGACGACGGTGGACGACCTGTTCAGCGCCGCGTCAATCGACAACCTGCGTGACGTGCGGCGCGTGATCCAGGACCACGTGATCGACCCGAAGGTCACCGATCTGCGCGGCGACACGGTGCTGATCGTCGCCATCCGCAACGACGCGACGCGCGTCATCGACTTCCTGATCGCCGACAAGTCCACCGACGTCGATGCGACCAACGTCTCGAACGAGACCGCGATGATGATCGCGGCCTATCGCAACAAAAGGGAAGTCGTCGAGAAACTGATCGCGCGCGGGGCCGAGGTCAACCGGACCGGCTGGACGGCGTTGCATTACGCAGCATCGGTCGATGCGCGTGACATCGTCGGCATGTTGCTGGAGCACGCGGCCTATGTCGATGCCGAGTCGCCGAACAAGACCACGCCGCTGATGATGGCGGCGCGTGGCGGGTTCGACGCACTGTGTCATCAGCTGGTCGAGGCGGGTGCGGACCCGACGCCGATCAATCAGCGCGACCTGACGGCTGCGGATTTCGCGAAAAGGGCGAACAACGGGGAACTGGCGCAATGGCTGGACGCTCAGGCAGGGACATGGCGCACGAAGTACGGCACTTCGGCGACTCGTCCTGCCGGCGCGCCTCACTGAACCTGAACCATCCATGATCTATCGACACCACTTCAACCTGGCGCCCGGCATCCTGGTCGACGGCGCTTCCCGTCGATCGACGGCTTCGGCGAACGACGACCGCCACTTGGCGCGTTTCGTCACGCAGTCGCACGCGCTCGGCGTGCCGATGGCGAACCCGCGTGCGCTGTTCATCGCCGCAGCGATCGCGGTCGCTCTGTACCTGATCGGTCGCAGGCTGAGCCACTGATCCTCAGCGGTCCGCGACCACTCCTCACGCCACGCTGAAGCCCACGGTGGTCACGCCGTCGTGGCTGGACGCGAAGACCGTTCCCGCATGCATCGAGGCCACGGCCTTGACGATCGACACGCCCCGCCCGTGGTTCTTGCCGCTGTTCGGGCGCGACGAGTCGATGCGATAGAAGCGGTCGAAGATGCGTCCGATGTGTTCGTGCGAGATCTCGGGTCCCGGGTTCGAGATCGCGATGCAGACATCCGTGTCGGTCTCGGTCACGCGCACGACGATCTCGTCGGTGATCAGGTCGAGGAACTCCACGGTCTACTGCACTTCGCCGGACTGCGACGCAGGCGCGATGTCCGGGCTGCGTTCGAGGAGTTGCGAAGGCAAGCCGAACGGCGGCGCCGGCAGTGTCACGTTCAGCGTCGCCTTGGCCAGCGTGTATGCCGCAGGCGTCTTGCCGGCCAGGACGGCGATCGCGTGCTTGAGCTGGGCGCGTGTCGCGACGACGTCGGTCGGTTGGGTCTGGATCGACTTCAATTGGGCGGTGGCGAGCGCCACGTCGCTGCGCGATACCGTACCCGCCTTGAATTGGCTCTGTGTCAGCCTGAGCGCGGTTTCATGGGACGCGACGCTGCGGGCGAGCAGATCGCTGGTTTCGTCAGCGCTGCGCAGGGCAAGGTAGTCGGTAGCGATCTCGGACTGGATCAGCAGCCGCACCGCGGCCAGGTTTGCCGCGCTCGACTGGGCGGTGGCGTCGGCCGCTTCGATCGAGCGTCGTACGTTGCCCCGCAGGTCCGGTTCCCAGCTGCTCTCGAGCTGCACCGAGTGGCCGTTCTCGACGCTCGCGGCCCGCGTGCCCGACTGCGCGCTGCGCGAGCGACTTTCGCCGGCGGAGACGCCGAAGGTCGAAAAGAGGGCGGAGCGCGACACCCGTACGGTGGCCTGCGCCGCCCGATAGTTCGCGTCGGCCCGGGCAACGCTCTGGTTGGCCGTGGTGGACAGCGCGATCCGTTCGTCGAGCGTCGCGTCGCCGAAGGAACCCCAGAAGGTGGCGGATGCGTCGACGAACATGGGGCGCGCGCTTTTCCCGGCGCCGTCGACCGGCAGTGTTTCCCGGAAGGTCGCGGAGTCCGGTTGTAGTCCGGCCCGACTGTGTAGCCGGCCAACGATTTTCAGGAACAGGCCCGCGGCGAACCATGAATGAAGTGATTCGAGGCCAGAAAGATTGCGCATAATTTGTATTATGTTAACCCTCGACGAATGCACCTAGTTTTGAACCGCCGCTCCCTTCAACCCTCCCTGGCGACCTTGTTCACCTCGACCGTGATGTGCGCGAGTTCCTCGTGGACGCCGAGCAGTTTCCTGACGGCGTCGGGCGTCAAGTCGCCGGCGGTCGCCACTGAGACGATGCAGGAGAATTTGCTTTTGCCGACCTGCCAGACATGCAGGTCCGTAAGTTCCGCGTTGGTGGGTAGCGTCGCGATGATGTCGCGGATTTCCTCGGTCACCGGGACATCCATCCCCGCTCCGACGATGCCCATGATCGAGTCCAGCCAGCTTGCTCCCCCCACATGCCTCCGATCAACGCGACGATCGCTAATACCGAGGTCGCGGCGTCGGCAAGGACGTGGACGTAGGCCGATCGGAGATTGAGATCGTGGCCATGCTCATGACCTTCGTGCACGCCGTGATGGACATGCCCGCCGTGGTCGTGGCCATGTCCCTCGCCCCGCAGCAGCCACGCACAGAGGAGATTGACGGCCAGACCCACCATGGCGATGCCGATCGCCTGCTCGTAGTGGATTTCCGTCGGAGATAGCAACCGCTCGACCGACTGAAAGAGCATCAGCCCCGCCACGCCAACCAACAGCATCGCGCTCGTGTAACCGCCCAGGACTTCGATCTTCCGGGTCCCGAAGGCGAAGCGCGTGTCCTTCGAGAAGCGTCGTGCGGCGCCGTAGGCCATGACCGAAAGGCCCAGCGCAAGCGCGTGCGAACTCATGTGCCAACCGTCGGCGAGCAACGCCATCGAGTTGAATACCCAGCCGTCGATGATCTCGACCACCATCATGGCGGCCGTGAGGATCACGACCCAGCGCGTGTTGCGTTCGGCCAGCGGATTGCCCTCGTCGAATACGTGATCGTGTCGCCAAGCGTGCACGGTTGCGTTCAAGATCGTCATTCGGCATTCTTTTTTTGACTGTAAGGTACCATACCCACCTATAGTATCCAGACCTGCTCCGAGGATGTTCCATGGCCCATACGATCGAGAACAAGAAGCCTCTGCTGACACGCGTGAGGCGCATCCGAGGTCAGGCAGCGGCACTCGAGAAGGCACTCGATGAAGGCAGCGAATGCTCGTCGGTCCTGCAGCAGATCGCCGCCATCCGTGGGGCGATCAACGGCCTGATGGTCGAAGTTCTCGAGGGCCACCTTCGCGAGCATCTGGGGCGGGATCACGTATCCGCGAGACAGCGGGTCGACGATCTCGACGAGGTGGTCTCGGCTCTCCGTTCGTACATGAAGTGAGGCCTGCGGAAGCGTTGGCTGCAACGGCACACCTCACGCTATCGGCGGCTCCGCACTGCTGAGCACCGCGGCCGTCGCCAATGCGGCCGCCAACGTCAGCGCCTCCACGCGAACGACCGCGACGAACGATCTCAGTCTGCCGACATCGGTACCTTCGCCTTCGAGCTCGGCCAGAAGCGCAGGCAGTCGCCGAAAGCGGTTGTGGGCGCCAAGACCGATCGAGATGGCGACGAGAAGCAGTTTGATGAACAGGATCGTTCCGTATTCCGAACCTGCCAGCTTCCCCAGCGATCCTCCGGTCGCTCTCCACGTGTTGAACGCGCCGGTGGCGCCGATGCCGACCAACGCGACCGTTGCCGTTCGTGAAAGCGAGCGTATCCACGCAGCCGCGTCGCGCCGGTCGTGGACGGCTTGTCCGAGCTGTCGAAAGTCCACGATGCTCGCGACGAACACCATGCCGACCCACAGCGCGATCAGCACGAGATGGGACCAGTCGACGGCGACGGCGACCGAGAGATCGCCATCTGCCGAAGCATGGGACACCACGCTCCTCGCATGGACGAAGATGGCAACGCAAACCGTCGTGACCGCCAACATGAACGATCGCCGACGGTCCTGCCGTACGAGGCCGAAGCCCGCCGTCGGGATGACCGTCATCAGCGCGATCGTGCCGACCGCCCACGCGCGTCCGTAGTGCGACCCGATCAGCATGCTGTGAACGGCAGGCCACGCCTGCATGAGCGGGACGTCTGCTGCCGTCGCGGATCTCGACCAGAGGTCGACCACGTTCGCCGACAAGGCAACGGCCGCACCGATGCCGGCGCAGTTCGACGACTGCGATCGAAGTCCCGACGACCAGGCCGAGCGGTACCGCCGGGACCAGACCAGCGATACGATCGCGCCGACCAGCACGGCGAGCCCCGCGTTGACGAAGAAGTCGGCCGCCAGCGCCCACGGCACGCCGGGGTCACGGCCCATCACTTGATGGAGAATGGGACGGTGCCTTTGACCTTGTGCCCATCGGGACCGACCATCGTCCATTTGGCCCGGTAAGCGCCCGAAGTCAGCGAAGGCAAGGCCAGCACGACCGTCTTCCCGTCGGTCTTGTCGACCGTCGTCGGCCCTGCCGACACTTCCTTGGCGGCCGGGCCGATCAGCCTGATAGTCGTGAATGCCGCCTCGACGGGTTCGTTGAACTGCAGGCGCACTTCGGCCGGTGGGCGCTCGAGGCTTGCGCCGTTGGCCGGCTCTGAAGTGACCAGCTTGCCATGGGCATGGGCAGCGCCGGCAGCGACCACGAAGACGAAAGCGGCTGCAGTGCGAATCAGCAGATTCATGGGGTTTCCCTTTTATTGATAAGTCGACGATCGAGAGGTCGTCGCGCACGCTATTGCGTCACTTCGATCCGGGTCACCATGACTTCGTTGTTCATCATGTCGGCGGTGAATCTGACCTTGTCGCCCTGCTTCACCGGGTCGAGCATCGCCTTGTCGGTCGTGTGAAAGACCATCGTCATCCCCGGCAGCCCGAGGATCCTGATGTCGCCGTGCCTGAGGGTCACCAAGCCCTGCTCCTTGTCGAGCTTGCGGACTTCGCCCTCGGTCATCTCGACCGTTGTCCCCTCCTGCTCCATCTTCAAGGCGCCCGGCATGGACATGTCCATGCCTTCCATCGGCGAGGGGCCGGCCGTGCCTTGAGCGCCAGCACCGCTCGAGACGAGCAGTACGAAAACGGTGATCACCGAGGTCCTTGTTTGCATAATTTTTTCCAGTCAAAGAAATCGAGTTTGTCGCGGACGATCCGTTCAGTGGCCGCCATGATCGGTGGGCTTCCTGACCTTCATGTCCATGCCGCCGGGCGGTGACGGGTCGCGGGCTTCGGTCGCCATCGGCATGTCCGCCATCTCGGACCCGGTCACGAGGTGCGCGACCGTTCCCGGCGGATGCTGGTACCAGCCTGGGTCTCGATAGTCGTTGCGCGCCAGGCCGTCGCGGACCTTGACGGTGGTGAACATGCCGCCCATCTCGATCGGGCCGAACGGCCCGTTGCCGGTCATCATCGGCAACGTGTTGTCGGGCAGAGGCATCTCCATCTGCATCGACTGACCACCCAGAGACATCACCATGGCCCCGCCGTTTTCGCCCATCACCATGTAGTCGGGAACGAGCTTGGCGATCTTCTCCACGACGCCACGCTGATCGACGCCGATCATGGTCGGCACCGTATGCCCCATCGCATTCATGGTGTGGTGCGCCTTGTGGCAATGAAACGCCCAGTCGCCCGGCGCGTCGGCCACGAACTCGAGTGCGCGCATCTGTCCCACCGCGATGTCGACGGACACTTCCGGCCAGCGCGACGACGGGTTGGTCCAGCCGCCGTCCGTCCCGGCCACGTGGAACTCGTGTCCGTGGATATGGATCGGATGGTTGGTCATCGTCAGGTTGCCGATGCGGATCCGTACGCGGTCATTCCTGCGCACCACCATCGGATCGATGCCCGGCCACACGCGGCTGTTGAAGTTCCACAGGTTGAAGTCGAGCATCGTGCTGACCTTCGGCACCATGCTGCCCGGGTCGATGTCGTATGCGTTGAGGAGGAAGACGAAGTCACGGTCGACCGATGCGTAGCCGGGCGTCGCTCGCGGATTCTTTGGATGCGTGACCCAGAAGCCCATCATCCCCATCGCCATTTGCGTCATCTCGTCGGCGTGCGGGTGATACATGAAGGTGCCGGGCCGCTGCGCAACGAACTCGTAGACGTAGGTCTGGCCCGGCTGGATGTGCAGCTGATTGAGACCGCCCACCCCGTCCATGCCATTGGGTAGCCGCTGGCCGTGCCAGTGGATCGTCGTGTATTCGGGCAGCTTGTTGGTCACGAAGAGCCGCACGCGGTCGCCTTCGACCACCTCGATGGTGGGTCCGGGGCTCTGGCCGTTGTAGCCCCACAGGCGCGCCTTCATGCCCGGCGCGAACTCACGGACGACCGGCTCGGCGACGAGATGGAATTCCTTGACGCCGTCCTTCATGCGGAAGGGCGCGGTCCAGCCGTTGAGCGTCACGACCGGGTCGTAGGGCCGTCCGCTTGAAGGGCCGACCGGCCCTTGCGTGAGCGGCGACGATTGCGTCGCGGCTTCAGGGACCCCGGCCTGCGCGGCGCGCGAGATCTGGGCCGCACTGACCGCTGTCACCGCGAGGCCACCCATGGCCGCGCGAGAAATGAAACGGCGGCGGTTCATCGTGCGTTCTCCTTCAAGGTCGAACCCGTGGTCAGGGCGAACTGCAGGTCGGCATCCGCCAGCCAGTAGTCGCGCTCCGCATCGATCGTGGCCGCGACCGCGTTCATCTGCTCGCGCGAATCGGCCAGCAACTCGAATACCGAATTGAGCATGCCGTTGTAGCGAAGGGTCATCTCGTCGCTGATCGCCTTACGCAGCGGAACGACTTCCGTTCGGTAGTGACGCGCGATCTCCAGCGAGTCGCGCGCCGCTGCAGCCCGCAGGCGCACGTCGGACCTGGCACCGATCACGGTCTGCTGCAGCAACGCCGCCGACTGTCGATAGATGGCTTCGGCGCGGGTCACGCGGGCCGTGCCGAAATCGAACAGCGGGATCTCGACGGAAACCTGGAACCCCTGCTGCTTGGGGCCGCCGACGCCGTTCTCGGTGAACGAGTTGTTCTGGTATCCGAGGTCGAGCACATTGACGAAGCGCGTGACCTGCGTGAGCCCGAGGTCCCGCGCCGTCGCGTCCAGGCGCAGCCTCGCGGACCGCACGTCGAGGCGTTCGTCGAGCGCCACGCGCTCGGCCTCCGTCGTGTCGCGAAGGGCCGCCGGAAGATCGGGCAGTCGCTCGGGCAACTGTATGCGCGACGGATCGTCGATGCCCATCAGTCGTGCCAGTTCTTCACGCGTCGACAGCGCCGTGCTGCGTGCCCGTGCGAAACCGTTGAGCGCGTCGCTATGGAACGCCTGCTCGCGCAACGCGGTCAGCCGCGGCCAGTTGCCCGCCTTCTGCATGCGCTGCCCGAGCTCGGCGCCGGCCTCCGCGGCTTCGCGTGCCTGCACGAAGTACAGCAGCGATTGCTGTGCGGCGACCGCCCTCACCCAAGTCTTTCGCGTGTCGCCGGCCACCCGCACGGCCCGCTCCGCGACCGCGTATTGCGTCGATTCGAATTGCCGGGAAGCGACGCGGTAGCGCAACGGCGCCGTGATCAGGCCGATCACGTCGAACGTGAAGGTGCGATCGATCTCTCGTTCACTGCCGTAGCGCAGCTTCGCGAAGCTGAATCCGGGATTGGCGGGAAGACCCGCGGCGATCAGGTCGGCCACGGCGAACCCGAGCTGCGCGTACTCGGCCTGGAGACCCGGGTTGTTCATCAACGCGATGCGCACGGCGTCGTCCGCGCCCAGGGCCTGGTCGAGCGCAGCGTCGACCGACTTCCGCACCACCGACTCGTCCTCCGCATCGCGGGGCCAGCGGCCCTGGCTCGATGCCGTGTCGACTTGGGTACGCTGCCGAGTCAGGTCGGCCACCTTGCGGCCACCCTGGTCCGTCGCTACGGTCGCGCAACCGCTGAACAGGGAACTCAATACGACCGCGCCCAGCGCCCAGCGCCGTGACGGTCTCGAAGAATGCAGAACCATGAAGTCCTCGCAAAAGGTATTTCGAAGTCGCGGCCACGCACCGGCTTGCAGTAAGACGGCGGCGAGTGCCCACGCGCCGCGCAGGAGCGCGGCTCGATATGACAGACCGCAGCCGATGGACGGCCGGGCTGCTCAGGCGAGGAAGATTCGAGGAGGTCGCTCGAGGCGCCGCGGTACCGTGGGGGGTACCACCATGGCGACGAAACGAGGCGGCGCAGGTCTGGCGAACGGCTGTGCCTGCCAGTCGTGGGTCGCAGTGGCGATCATGCCGGCGCAACAGCACGCGGAGCATGAGCCGTGATCCTGTCCGTGCTCCGAGCCGGTGCCGTGGCCTTGATGATGCTCGGCATGCTCCATCCCGCCGACCGGATCGGGATGACTCTGCATCTGTTCATGCATCGAGGTCTGCGGGGGCGGTGTCGCTTCACCCGGCTGGCCGCAGAACATCATCGCCGCTGCCGCGTAGACGCGCAGCGGGATCGCAAGCAGCAACAGGAAAGTCGACCAGCGACGCAGCACGAAAGTCATTGATGCGGATGGCAAGCGTCGTGCTCACCGGACAGGGCCGCGATGATCGGGCAAGGCTTCGTGCGTCCCGTCGCTTCGCACTCGTGCACGAGATGCGTCAGCACGCGCTGTAGGCGTTGCAGGTCTTCGATGCGCGTGGCGATCTGGGCGAGATGGGCATTCGCGACGGAGCGGATGGCCTTGCGGTTGCTTCCATCTTCGAGCTTGAGCAACGCCGAAATCTGACCCAGCGAAAACCCCAAGTCCTGCGAGCGCTTGATGAAGCGGATCCGGTCGACCAGCGCCAGCGGGTAGTGCCGGAAGGCGCCGCCTTCCGTCGGCTCAGGCGTGGGCAACAGCGCCAGACGCTGGTAGTAGCGGATCGTCTCGATGCCCACGTCCGCGGCTCTGGCGAGCCGGCCGATGGTCATCTTTGCGGGTGATGTGGGCGTCGCCATGAACGATCCAAACGCCTAACTCTGTGGTGCGGAACGGAGTCTAGCAAAACCCGCGACGCGTTGCAGGAATCGCCCTAGCGCTGCGCCGCGAGAGCTTCGAGCTCGCGGGCGATGCACTCTGCGGCCGGCGGGTCGGTCGCCATACAATCCGCATGGTGACGGGCCGCTTCGTGCAACTCGCCCTCCTCCAGCAATCCGTGCAATGCAGCCACCCAGGCGTCGACGGGGATCGAAAGGTCAAGCGATCTTGACACGCCCAGTCGTCGCAGGCGGGCGGCGTTGTCGAACTGGTCGTGTGCGAAGGGCACGATGCCCTGCGGAATGCCGGCGGCAAGGGCCTGTGCACTGGTGCCGATGCCGCCGTGATGGATCAGCGCCGACAGTCGTGGCACCAGCGCGCTGAACGGCGCATAGGCGACGTGATGCGCCCAGTCCGGCAAGTTTTCCGGAAGCTGATCGCGATAGGCGGTGATCAGCACGACCCGACAGCCGATCACATGGCAGGCCTCGAGCGCCCGCGCGAAGAACAGCCCGCCATGCGCCATCGCAGAACCCGGCGTGATGCCGATCGGTGCGGTGCCCTCGTCCAGGAACGCCTGCAGCGCCGGATCGAGCGCCGCTGCGCCTTCGTCGAAGAGCGGGAAGCCGGTCGTCACGGCGTGCGGCGGCCAGTCCGTTTGTGGCGCCGCGAACCAGGCCGGCCAGGCGCAGACGATGAGCCGCGGCGCATGCATCCATCGGCTCCAGATGCGCTCGACCGGAGGCAGGCCGAGGGTGGATCGGAAGGCATTGAGGCGCGGTCCGATCCAGCGGTCGACAAGCCCGCGCTCGGCGGCCCATTGCAGCGACCGAACTGCCCAAGCGGGCATCCACGACAGATCGCCGACGCCCGGCAGGATCGGGGGCCGGATCGCCGAGGGCACGCACACCGGTGACAGGTGAATGGTCGCCGCGGGCAGGCCCGTGACCTCCTGGACGAGGCGCGTTCCCCAAGACAGCGTGCTGCCCACCAGCACCGTGTCCGGGCCCTTCGCCAGAGCGGCCGTGGCGGCATACGACTCGGGCAACCGCCGCAGGAGTTCGTCGAGGATAAAGCGGGCACCGCCGCGCGGCTGCCAGAGTTCGGGACGTTGCAACAGACGCTCGTAGTCACCCGGCTCGCCGAGCGGCGCGAACGACACGCCCGCCCGCCGGACGCGCGCCTCGAAGTGCGGCGACGCGAGGATCTGCACGCTGTGCCCGCGGGCACGAAGGCCTTGCGCTACCGCGATGAAAGGATGGACGTCGCCGGCACTTCCGAGAGCGCTCAAGAGGAAGTGCGACATGGCGGGGCTCGTGCCCTTCGACCGCGTTGACGGCTCGCCGTCGAACGACGGACTCTAGGCTGCAGTCTTTCGGGCCGCGGGTCGTGCAGCGCGGGCGGACGCAACCACCTCGAAGAACACGAACGTCAGGTCGTCCGCCACTTCCTCAAGCGTCTGGCGATTCGCCTTGTACCACTCCAGCGTCCCGTTCGCTGCACCGAGCAGGTACATCGCCATATGACGCGGCGCCACCAGCGGCTGCCTCGAAGGATCGCCGAGCGTCACCAGGTCGGTCCAGAACTGCACGTACGCAATGCGACCGGGCCGAACGGCCGCCCGCAGGTGCGGCGGCACATGCGGGAAGATGCGGATGCTTGCCGCCGGGAAGCTGCTGTCCTCGAAGATGGCTTCGAGGTGCGCGAGGACGGCGGCGCGGAGCATCGCGCGTCGGTCCGCCGCAAGGCCCACGGCCTGGACCGCTCGACGGACATCCACCAGCGCGCGCCGATGCCCGGTGTCGAGGATCTCGTGGACGACCTCATCCTTGTCGTTGAAGTAGTAATAGAGACTGCCCGTCGTCACGCCCGCTTCGGCGGCGATCTTGCGCAGCGAAACGGCGGCATAGCCCTGCCTCTGGAAGAGTCGGGCTGCCGTCTTCAGCAGGTGACTTTTCAGATCGATTTCGCTCATGGACGGGTCTTTCGCCGAACGTCCGCGTGGTCGGGATGGGGCGGTTCCCGATGGGAAATCGCGTTACGCGGACGACGCTCCATGGTCGCCGAAAACGCCCTTCGGCAAGAGACATGGAAAATGGGATTGACACGCCTGCGAAGCTAGATGGGGAGCATCCACGCAAGCAACGTTTTGAACAACTTTCACGCACCGATCCATCGATTTAAAGTCCGAAGCGCAAGAATAGACGATGTTGCCCGAAGATCGCGCTCCACTTTCATGGAACGCGGATCAACGCGGCGAAGCCCATTCCGCCGTCGCGGACGGGTATTCGTCTGCCCACACGTCGAAGCTTTCGAGGTAGTTCGGCCCGAAGGTATTGGCCAGGGCCACGTCGCACGCGTCGCGTCCGCGCGCCATCAGGATGCGACCGAGCCGCGGTGCGTTGTTGCGGGGGTCGAACGTGTACCAGCGATCGCCCAGATAGGCTTCGAACCAGCCGGCGAAGTCCATCGGCGCGGTGGGCACCGGGTAGATGCCGAGGTCGGTGATGTAGCCGGTGCAGTAGCGCGCAGGGATGTTCATGCAGCGGCACAGCGCGACGCCGAGGTGCGCGTAGTCGCGACACACGCCCCGCTGTTCGTTGTAGGCCTCCCAGGCCGTTCTCGTGCGGCGGGCGAACTGGTAGCCGAACGTGATGTGCTGGTGCACGAAATCGCAGATCGCCTGCACGCGCGCCCACCCGCGCGGCGTCGAGCCGAAGTGCTCCCAGGCAGCGACCGACAATTGATCCGTCTCGCAATACCGGCTGCCGAGCAGATAGACGAGCGTGTCGTCCGGCAATTCGTCCACCGGGATCTGTCGGGCATCCGGTGCGTATTCGTCGGGCAGTCCATCGTCCTCGACGATCGCGTCGGTCTTCAGCGTGAAACGACCGGGGGGCGCGACCAGTCGCGTGCACTGGTTGCCGAACAGATCGCGGTAGGTGGTCGCCGGGACCGGCGGGTCGATCGTTAGCGTATCCGGCTGAACCAGATCGCCTGTTCGCGACTCGTGGATGTTCAGCGCGAGGAGCATCGGAATCTCCTGCGGACATTGATAGACCATCTCAAAACCAACGCGTAATTGCATGCCGTCTCCTTGAATCCTAAATTGCACGCAAGCGGCGTACCAGAGTGGACCGAAGCTTAGGGCCAACGTGTCCCAGCCGTTGTCAGCACGCCTTCTACTTGCGGCGTGATCAGGCCCCTCTCGTTGTTCGTGACGCTTCTGTGGGGTTTTGCGACGAATTTCTTCTGCTGTGGCCGGGGCGAAACAGATCCGTTGATATTATCTTCCGAGACAGCGGCTTCGCGGCCTCACCTCCACTGGCAGTCGTTGTGCGAGCCACCGCCAGCGCATTACCGAGGCGTGTCGGCCCGGTCGTCTCGATCACGCACGCCCCGGGCGTGTCGGGTCGAAGCGATTGGCCAGCGCGTGGCCTCGCATCCGTCCGTTCGAGAAGTCATTCATGGTCATGCCCGCAATCCGTCCGTCCGACGAGCTCTCCGCGTGCTGATCGGCATCGTCCGCGTCGCGCTGCAACGGCCGTACACCTTCGTGGTGCTGGCGCTGCTGCTGCTGATCGTCGGCCCGCTGGCTGCGCTGCGGACTCCCACGGACATCTTTCCCGAGATCCGCATCCCGGTGATCGCGGTCGCGTGGCAGTACACCGGGCTGCCGCCAGACCAGATGAACGGCCGGATCACGACGCTGTACGAACGCAGCCTCACGACCACAGTCAACGACATCGAGCACATCGAGGCCAACTCGTATGCCGGCGTCGGCATCGTCAAGATCTTCTTCCAGCCCGGCGTCAACGTCGCGGTCGCCAATGCGCAGGTCTCCGCGATCTCGCAGACCGTGCTGCGCCAGATGCCGCCCGGCATCACACCGCCGCTGATCCTCAACTACAGCGCGGCCACCGTGCCGATCCTGCAGATCGCGATGTCGGGCAAGGGCCTGTCCGAGCAGAACCTGTTCGACGTCGCGGTCAACACGCTGCGGCCGCCGCTCGTCACCATTCCCGGTGCGGCGATCCCCTTCCCCTACGGCGGCAAGCAGCGTCTGGTGCAGATCGACCTCGACACGTCGGCGATCCAGGCCCGTGGCCTGTCGGCGCAGGACGTCGCCAATGCGCTCGCCGCGCAAAACCTGATCATCCCGATCGGCACGCAGAAGATCGGCAGCCTCGAGTACACGCTGCAGCTCAACAACGCGCCTTCGGTGATCGCCGACCTCGGCAACCTGCCCATCAAGGTCGTCAACGGCGTGACGGTCTACATCCGCGACGTGGCCAACGTGCACGACGGCAACTCGCCGCAGACCAACATCGTGCATGTCGACGGCGGTCGCTCGGTGCTGATGTCGGTGCTCAAGAACGGCGCGACGTCGACGCTCGCGATCGTGGACGGCATCCGCACCAAGATCGCGCAGGTCAAGCCGTCGCTGCCCGACAACCTGGTCGTGACGCCGATCAACGACCAGTCGATCTTCGTGCGTGCCGCGATCAGCGGCGTGGCCGTCGAAGGCGTCATCGCGGCGGCGCTGACCAGCCTGATGATCCTGCTCTTCCTCGGCAGCTGGCGCTCCACCGTGATCATCGCCATCTCCATCCCGCTGTCGATCCTCGGCTCGGTGATCGCGCTGTCCGCGATCGGCGAGACGCTCAACATCATGACGCTCGGCGGCCTGGCGCTCGCGGTCGGCATCCTGGTCGACGACGCGACGGTGACCATCGAGAACATCAACTGGCACCTCGAACACGGCAAGGACGTCGAGACCGCGATCATGGACGGCGCGCGGCAGATCGTCGGCCCGGCCTTCGTCTCGCTGCTGTGCATCTGCATCGTGTTCATCCCGATGTTCTTCCTGCAAGGCGTCTCGCGTTTCCTGTTCGTGCCGATGGCCGAGGCCGTGATGTTCGCCATGGCCTGCTCGTTCATCCTGTCGCGCACGCTGGTGCCGACGATGTCGAAGTTCCTGCTCAAGCCGCACGACGCGCACGGCAGCGAGACCACGGTGTCGCGCAATCCGCTGGTGCGCTTCCAGCGCGGGTTCGAGGCGCGCTTCGAGCGCTTCCGCAGCGGCTATCGCGAGCTGCTGGTGCTGGCCCTCGCGCACCGCCCGGTCTTCGTGATCGGCTTCATGGCGGTGGTGCTGCTGTCCTTCAGCCTCGTGCCCTTCCTCGGCAGCAATTTCTTCCCGGCGGTCGACGGCGGCCAGATCCTGATGCATGCCCGCGTGCCGGTCGGCACCCGCGTCGAGGAGTCGGCCGCGCGCTTCGCCGATATCGAGGAGGCGATCCGCCAGGTCATCCCGTCCGAAGAGATCACGACGCTGGTCGACAACATCGGCCTGCCGCCGAGCAGCATCAACCTGACCTACAACAACACCGGCGTCGTCGGCTCGCAGGACGGCGATGTTCAGATCGCCCTGCGCGAAGGCCACAAGCCGACGGCCGACTACGTGCGGACCTTGCGCGAGAAGCTGCCGCGACTGTTCCCCGACACCGTGTTCTCGTTCCCTCCCGCGGACATCGTCAGCCAGATCCTCAACTTCGGCGCACCTGCACCCATCGACCTGCAGGTCCGCGGCAACAACCTCGATGCCAACTTCGAATACGCCAACAAGCTGCTGAAGGCCGTGCGTCGCATCCCGGGCGTCGCCGACGCGCGCATCCAGCAGTCGCGCACGAGCCCGATGTTCGACATCAACGTCGATCGCACGCGCGCGCAGGAAGTCGGCATCACCACGCGCGACGTCACCAACAGCCTGGTCGTCAACCTAGCGGGCAGCAGCCAGGTCGCGCCGACCTTCTGGCTCAACCCGGCCAATGGCGTGTCGTATCCGATCGTGCTGCAGTCGCCGCAGTACACGCTCGACTCGCTCTCCGCGCTCGCCAACCTGCCCATCAGCGGTGCTGCGGGCGGCACGCCGCAGGTGCTGGGCGGACTCGCGCGCTTCAGCCGCAGCAACAGCAACGCGGTCGTCAGCCACTACGACATCCAGCCGATGGTGCAGATCAACGCGACGACGCAGGACCGCGATCTCGGCGCCGTCGCCAAGGACATCCGTCGCCTGATCGCGGACACCGCGGGCGAGGTGCCGAAGGGCTCGACCGTCGCGCTGGTCGGCCAGGTGCGCACGATGGACAGCGCGTTCAACGGCCTGCTGTTCGGCCTGCTCGGCGCGGTCGTGCTGATCTATCTGCTGATCGTCGTCAACTTCCAGTCGTGGAGCGATCCGTTCGTGATCATCACGGCCCTGCCTGCGGCGCTGGCCGGCATCGTGTGGATGCTGTTCGCGACCCACACCACGCTGTCGGTCCCGGCGCTGACCGGCGCGATCATGTGCATGGGCGTGGCCACCGCGAACAGCGTGCTGGTGATCAGCTTCGCGCGCGAACGACTCGAGGAACTCACGAGTGTTCCAAACCCGGCCGTCGCGGCCGCGCTCGACGCCGGCTTCGTGCGCTTCCGACCCGTGCTGATGACGGCCCTCGCGATGATCATCGGCATGCTGCCGATGGCGCTTGGCCTCGGCGAGGGCGGCGAGCAGAACGCGCCCCTTGGTCGTGCGGTGATCGGTGGTCTCTTCTTCGCGACGATCGCCACGCTGGTCTTCGTCCCCGTCGTCTTCAGCCTCGTGCATGCGCGTCACGGACAGCAGCGCGCGCCGAAGCTCTCACCGCTGCATGGAGAACCCGATGTCGCCTGATCCCACCCACCCGGCCCCGTCGACTTTCTCCCGACGCACGCTGCGCCTCGGCGGCCTCACGATCCTGATCGTCGCGCTGGTCGTCGTCAGCGCCGGCATCGCGATGCGCACGTCGGACGCAGCGCGCCTCATCGATCGCGCCGATCAGCAGTCGGTGCCGACCGTGGTGCTGATCTCGCCCGGCAATGCCGCCGCGGCCGCGACGCTCGATCTTCCTGCCCGCCTCGAGGCTTATTCACGCGCGCCGATCTACGCCCGCATCAGCGGCTACCTGAAGAGCTGGAAGGTCGACATCGGCGCGCCGGTCAAGGCCGGTCAGCTGCTCGCCGAGATCGAGACGCCCGATCTCGATCAGCAACTGTTGCAGGCCCGCGCTGACCTCGCGAGCTCGAAGGCCAACGCGAGTCTGGCGGGCACGACCGCCAAGCGCTGGCAATCGCTGGTCGCGGCCGATGCGGTGTCGCGCCAGGAGGCCGACGAGAAGGCCGGCGACCTCGTCACCAAGCAGTCGGTGGTCAATGCGTCGCAGGCCAACGTCGATCGCTACGTGGCGATGAAGGCCTTCACGCGCATCGTCGCGCCGTTTGACGGCATCGTCACCGCGCGCTCCACCGATGTGGGTGCGCTGATCAACGCGGGCGGCGGCGCGGGACAGGAGCTGTTCGTCGTCTCCGACGTGCGCAAGCTGCGGGTGTATGTCGGCGTGCCGCAGAACTATGCGTCGGTGATCAGGCGCGGCACCAAGGCGCGTCTCACCGTGCCCGAGCATCCGGGCAAGACCTACGCCGCGACCGTCGAGTCTTCTGCGCAGGCGGTCAACGCCGCGTCCGGGACCATGCTGGTGCAGCTCGCCGTCGACAACGCCGAGTCCGAGTTGCTGCCCGGCAGCTTCGCGAACGTCAGTCTCGACCTGCCTGCCAACGCCGGGGCGCTGAGCATCCCACCGGGTGCGTTGATCGTGGGCAAGAGCGGCCTGCGTGTCGCGACGGTGGGCACCGACAACAAGGTCGTGCTCAAGCCCGTGACGATCGCCCGCGACCTCGGCAAGGTGATCGAGCTGTCCTCGGGCATCGTGGCCGGCGACCGCGTCGTCGAGAGCCCGCCCGACAGCATCGCCAACGGTGACGTGGTGCGCGTGGCCAAAGCAGAAGCGCCAGCGGCGTCGGGCGAACGTGGCGGCAAGTAGCGTGCGCGTCACCTCGACTGCCGCGCTTTGCGTCGTGCTGGCCGCCTGCTCGTTCGCGCCGCCGCTGAAGATCCCCGACGTCCCGCTCTCGTCCGGCTACAAGGAGAAGGCACCGTGGACCCCGGCGCAGCCCGCGGACGCGATGCCCCGCGAGAACTGGTGGACGCAGTACGGCGACGCCGAACTGGATGCCTTGCAGGTCACGCTCGTGAAAAACAGCCCCGACATCGCGGCGGCGCTCGCGCGCTATCAGCAGGCGCGGGCCTTGAGCGACCAGACCCGCTCCAGCCTCTTCCCCGCGATCTCGGCGAACGCCAACGTCCAGCGCGATCGACAGTCCGACCTGCGTCCGTTGCGCGTGCTGGGACCGACCTCGCCCGACCAGTACACCTCGGCGACGCTGGGGCTGCAGCTCGACTACGAGTTCGATCTGTGGGGCCGCGTTCGCAACCTGGTGGCGGCCGGCAAGGCCTCCGAGCAGGCGGCGCAGGGCGACCTCGAATCGGCACGCCTCAGCCTGCAGGCACAGCTCGCCGACAGCTACATCGCGTTGCGGGGTCTCGATCGCGAGAAGGCCTTGCTCGACGATGCCGTCACGGCGTACGCGAAGGCACTGGACCTGACGACGACGCGTCACGACGGCGGGGTCGCTTCGGGTCTCGATGTCGCGCGTGCGCAGACGCAGCTCGACACCACGAAGTCGCAGGCCGAGCAGTCGCTGGCGCAACGCGCGCTGCTCGAGCACGCCATTGCCGCGCTGGTCGGCGAGTCTCCTTCCACCTTCACGATCGTGCCGCGCCTGGCCGACCTCGCGCTGCCGCAGGTCCCTTCGGGCGTGCCGTCGCTGCTGCTGCAGAGGCGACCCGACATCGCTGCCGCCGAGCGTCGCATCGAGGCGGCCAACGCCAGCATCGGCGTCGCCCGCGCGGCGTTCTATCCCTCGGTGACGTTGAGCGGACTGGGCGGCTACCAGACCAGCGACATCGGCAACTTCATCGGCGCCCCCAGCACCTTCTGGGCGATCGGGCCGTCGCTGTTCGTCGCGCTGTTCGATGCGGGTCGCAGGCAGGCCGAGGTCGATCGCACGCGCGCCCTCCTCGAGGAGAGCAGCGCGCGGTATCGCAGCGTTGTGCTCGGTGCCTTCCAGCAGGTCGAGGACAACCTCGCGTTGCTGAACCACTACCGCACCGCGGCCGACTCGGAGCGTTCGGCGGTCGCCGCTGGCCAGCGCTCACTCGACTTCGCGACGCTTCGCTATCGCGAGGGGGCGGTCAACTATCTCGAGGTGGTGATCGCGCAGACGGCGACGTTGCAGTCGCAGCGCAGCGCATTGAACCTCGACACGCTGCAGCGTCGGGCGAGCGTGCAATTGATCCGTGCACTCGGCGGAGGATGGTCCGATCCGACGCAGCCCATCGCGCTGGGCAGGTAGCCTATGCCATCAAGTCGTTCTTGATTGCGTAGAGGGTCAGGTCGCCGTTGTTCTTCAGGCCCATCTTGATCAGGATGTGGCCACGATGCGTGCTGATGGTCTTCACCGACACGAAGAACTCCTCGGCGATCTGCGAGACGCTGCGACCTTCCGACAGTTTCTTGAAGACCTCGAACTCGCGGGTCGAGAGCCTCTCGTGCGGCGACGGTCCCGCGTCGCTGGTATGGGCCAGCGCGTGCTGCCGCTTGAGGGAGGGACTGACGTACTTCTCGCCGTTGAGGACCATCCGCGTCGCCTTCAGGATCTCTTCCGACGAACTGCCCTTGGTGACATAGCCGTTGGCGCCGGCCTTCAGGACCGGCATCGCGTACTGCTCTTCCGAATGCATCGAAACGATCAGCACCGGCAGGTCGGGACGATCGCCGCGCATGCGGCGCAACACGTCGAGGCCGCTGCGGTCGGGCAGCGACAGGTCGAGCAGGATCGCGTCGAAATGGCGTGCCCGGACAAGCTCGAGTGCCTCGCCACCCGTCGCTGCTTCGGCATCGACGTCGATGTCCTCGACATCGGTGAAAATCTGTCTCAGTCCGGCTCGCGCGATGTAATGATCGTCGACCAGCATGATTTTCCGGACCGTCAAGACATTCCTTCGATGATGAGAGCGATGCCCCGATGCGATCGAGGGACCAAGCATCCAGAACAATCACTGATCGCACGGTGCCGCGTCGGTTTCATTCGACATAACGAATGATATGTGTACGGTGGGGATTGCACCATCCCCCCGGGTGCGGCAGCAAACACAATCCATGCCTTTACGATGTCGAAATTCCAGTAATCGGAGCCATACCCTTGATCGACCTCGCTTCGCAGATCGTCGCCGTGCCGGACTTTCCCAAGCCCGGCATCCTGTTCCGTGATATCGCGCCTTTGCTGAGGCGGCACTTCGGCCCGACCATCACGGCGATGGGCGATCAGTTGAGTACCGGCGAATGGTCGGGGATTGACGTGGTCGTCGGCATCGAATCGCGTGGCTTCGTACTCGGCGCTGCCCTGGCCGACCGTCACGGCAAGGCCTTCGCCCTGGTCAGGAAGCAGGGCAAGCTGCCGCCGCCGGTCGTGGCACAAGCCTATCAACTCGAGTACGGCACGGGCGTCCTCGAGATGCAGTCCGGTTCGGGACGAGCGTTGCTGGTGGACGACGTGCTCGCCACCGGCGGCACGCTGCTCGCATCGGCAGGCCTCTGCGAACAGGCCGGCTACACGGTCGATGCGATGCTGGTCCTGATCGACCTGAAGTTCGTTCCGGACTTCGCGTGGAAGGATGTTCGCGCACGCAGCGTGGTGCGCTATTGAAGGAACGATCAACAGCGGGCCGCCTCTCACAGGCCCCCAGAATGCAAGGACACAAGATGATGGTTTCCGGTACCCGACGTCGTGCACTGATGCTGTGGTTCTTGCTCGGCATCGTGTCTGCCGCGATCGGTTCGGCTACGGCAGCCGAAGCCGATCCGGCCGTCACGCGCATCCGTGGTTTCTACGATGTGCTGCTCGACACGATGAAGCAGGCGAAATCGATGCCGGTCCGTGCGCGCTACGAGAAGCTCGAGCCCGTGGTACGCGCGACCTTCGACCTGCCGGCGATGACGCGGATCGCGGTCGGCCCGAGCTGGACGACGATCGCGGTGGATGACCAGAAGGCGTTGCTCGAACAGTTCGGCCGTCTCACCGTCGCGACCTATGCCAACCGTTTCGACGGCTATTCGGGCGAGCACTTCGAGGTCGAGCCTGCCGCCGAGGAGCGCGGGCCCAATCGCGTCGTGCACAGCACTCTGGTGCGGCCGAAGGGCGAACCCATCGCGCTCAACTATCTGGTCCACCCCGTCGACGACGGCTGGAAGGCGATTGACGTGTACCTGAAGGGCACGATCAGCGAACTTGCGACGCGGCGCTCGGAGTTCGGCGCCCTGCTCCGCAGCGGTGGTCCGGCCGCGCTGATCGACAGCCTCCGTCAGCGCGCCGACAAGCTGCTGGTTTCCTAGGGCTTGGGCGCCTTCGCCGCGCCCGGGTCGCTGAGGTCATCGTCCGGCGCGCTCTCGCGCGCTTCGCGCAAGGTCGCCTGGCGGTTCTGGCGCCAGACACTGCGCAGGTAGGCATAGAAGTCGATCGAACTTGCCTCGATGCCCTCCAGCGTCTCGATGTTGCGCGACCGCTCGTCGATGCCACCCGAGACACCCACCGATACCGTGACCTTCCCGCGGGTCGATTCAGACCCGACGTGGCCGATCGGGGACGCATACGAGTCCACACCCATGCCGATCGCATCGCGGATGTTGGAGGGACCGAACAACGGCAGCATCAGGTAAGGCCCATCGACGACGCCCCACGAAAACAGCGTCTGTCCGAAGTCGCCCGACTGGCGCGGCATGCCGAGTTCGCCCGCCTTGTCGAACAGTCCGCCGATGCCCCAGGTGGAGTTGATCAGGAAGCGGCGCCCCGTGATGCCGGCGGCCTCACCGCGGCCCTGCAGCAGGTCGTTGGCAAAGACTAGCGGCTCCGTCAGGTTGTCGACGAATGAACGGATGCCGTCGCGCACGCCCTCCGGCAGCGTCGAGCGATAGGTCTCGGCGACCGGCTTGATGACCGCGCGATCGACCGACTGGTTGACCGCGAAGACGCCGCGGTTGAAGGACTCGAAGGGATCGTTCTCCGACGGATCGGCAGCGCTCCCCGACGGAACGGTCGCACAGCCGCCGATGGCGAGTGCCGCGAACAGGGCGAACAGCGTCAGGCCTCGAACGAACATAGGGTTGCTTTCGATGAAGGCCGACGGACGGTCGACCGGGATGTCATGGATGTGCGGATTCGGCCGGCAGCAGCTCGGTGAAGCCCTGCAGCAGTCGCTCGACGTCGGCGCCGGTCACGGCGTCCATCGTCGAGATGCGGAACAGCGTGGCGGAGAGGCCGCCCTGCCCTGCGTAAATCACGAAGCCACGCGACTTGAGGCCGTCATGCAGTCGCAGATAGGCTAGACCCGGAGGCAGAGAGTACGCGCGCAGCACCACCGATGACTGCCCGGCGGGCAAGACGCCGTGGATGCCACGCTCTGCAAGACCGGCCCGCGCCTGCTCTGCCAATGCTGCATAGCGCGCATGCCGAGCTTCACGACCGCCCTCTTCCTCGAACTCGCGCAGCGCCTCGACCATCGCGTAATACACGTGGACCGCAGCCGTGAACGGCGTATTGCGCTGGTCCTGCAGGCGCGCGAGACGCACGAGGTCGAGGTAGTAGGTGCGGCTCGTCGCCTGCGGGAGTGCCGAACGCCGGACGATGACGAACGAGGCGCCCGGCACGCCGTGCAGGCACTTGTTGGCCGCGCCCGCCACCGCGTCGACGCAGTCGTCATCGAACGCGATCGCCTCCGCCCCGAAGCTGCTCACACTATTGATCAGCAGGCGCACGCCGCGCTCGCGACAGATCGCGGCCAGTCCCTCGAGGTCGTTGAGCCGACCGGTCGTGGTCTCGTGATGGATCACCGCGACATGCGTGAAGGTCCCGTCCGCATCCAGCAGGGCGGCGATGCGTTGCAGATCGACGGCATCCATCCAATCGTGGCGCGCGCCCTCGTGCGCGATGCGGTACTGGCCGGCGATCTGCGCGATGCGTTCGCCATACATGCCGTTTTCGACGATCAGCAGCTTGCCGCCGTCGGGCACCAGCGCCGCGATCATGCTTTCGACCGCGGCCGTGCCCGAGCCGGTGATCAATACCGCGGACCACTGGGTCGGATCGAGCGCATACACCTCGAGCAGGCGCTCTCTCGCTTCGTCCTGCAGGTCGTAGAACTCGCTCTCGCAATCACAGAGATCGGGCTGCAGCAGGCTGTGACGCACGCGTTCCGTCAGGGTCACGGGGCCGGGATTGAGCAGCAGCATCAGGCAGCGCTCCGTGGCGAACTGATGCGCGTCATCAAGCGAAGCTTCACGTCGACCGGCGGCATGGTGGGCCGAGGCAGGTCGTCCGGCGTTCCGGTGCGGATCGACACGCGTGCGAAGCGCACGCCCGTGGAAGTCTTGCCGACGAGGAAGTCGTCGAGCATCTCGAGCGTGACGACTTCCACGGCCGCCGCATAGCCGCACGCCGACGCGACGGCCGCGAACGACACGCCGCGCGAGACCGTCGCCTGGCCACCGGTCGACTCGTGCGCGCCGTTGTCGAGCAGCACGTGCGTGAGGTTCGGAGGACCGTAGGCCCCCAGCGTTGCGAAGGCGCCCATGCGCATCAGCGCGGCGCCATCGCCGTCGATGGTGAGGACCTGCAGATCGGGCCGCGCGAGAGCGAAGCCGAGCGCGAACGGCGTGACGCAACCCATCGAGCCGACCATGTAGAGCTGGTCGGGCCGGTCATCGATCGCATACAGCTCGCGACCGCAGAAGCCGGTCGAAGCGAACACGACCGTGGAGTCGACCGGTGTATTCGTCACCACGCGCAGCAGCGCCTCGTGACGCGAAGGTCGTGTATCGGCCTCGATAGGGCTCGACGGCGCCGGGCGCGATACCGGCGACAGCCGGCCGGCGCCGTCCTTCAATGCATACGAGGCAACGCTGCCCTTCTGCATCACGAGCGCATACGGTCGACCGGTCGCCTCAATGTGTGCCGTCGCACGATCGAGGGCCGGACCGATCGCATCGGCATCCGTGGGAAACATCTCCCACGGGATCTCCATCGTGTCCAGCATCGCCGGCGTGATCGGGCCCATCAGCGCGTGTTGCGGTTCGTCGGGCACGCCGGGTTGGCCGCGCCACGTGACGATCAGCAGTTGCGGCAGGCGGAAGGTCCAGGTCAGCGACGTGAGGGGGCTCACGGCATTCCCGAGGCCCGAGTTCTGCATCATCGCGATGCCGCGTCGACCCCCGAGCGTGACGCCGGCGATCAGCGCGACGGCACCGCCTTCGTTCGCCGCGGACACATAGTGCAGCGTCGGATCCTGCACGAGGTAGTTGATGAACGGCGTGAGGTACGAGCAGGGAACGCCTGCGTACCAGTCGAAGCCGCGCGCGCGTGCGGCCTCGACGAACTGGGCTGCCTCGATCATCAGCCGGCCACGGTGCGGATTGCGAACGGCGCCTGCGCATGCGCGAAGTCGCCGGCGCGACGGAAGTCCTCGAGGTCGTTGACGCCGCGCCAGTGGCCGTACACGTACTGCACCTCGATCTCTTCCCCGGCGTCGATCAGCGCGTTGAGCAGCGCCGGCAGACCGAGCGCGTCGAAGTCGGGACGCATACGAAGGGTGGCCACCATCTTCTGCAACCGCTCTCGACCGGCGCCACGCACGTTGAGGAGACCGATCCATCGGCCTTGCGGCGCGTGGTCTTCATGCGCAGAGTCGTTCGAGACCCGCCGCAGCACGACCTTGCGGCCGAACAGGTCGCGATCGTCCGCGCCCGAACACCAGGCGAAGTCGCTGACGCTCGCGTTGACCGGCTGCGTCTGCGACGCGTCGACCACGACGCTGAACGCGGCTTCGCTCGCGACCAGGTCGCGCAGGATGTAGTTGCGAAACAGCAGGTCGCCGTAAGAGATCACGGTGTCACCCTGCAAGCCATCGACCGCGCAAGCCAGCGAGGCCAGCTCGCCGGTCTCGGCATGCCGCTGGTTGACAACGACCTTGATCCCCGCCGTGTCGATGGCGTCTGCGCGGTAGCCGCCGACCACGGCGGTGTCGTTGATGCCCTGCTTCTTGAACGCATCGACGAGCCAGCGCAGCAACGGCTTGCCGGCGATCGGCAGCATGACCTTCGGGCGATCGGCGGTGATGGCCTCGAGGCCCGCACCGCGACTGGCCGCGAGCACCACCGCGGCGTTCGACCACCGGGAGGTCGACAGGTAGATCTCTTCGGCGGCCGAATACTCGTCGGCATCCTGCAGCCGGAAGATCTCGTCGACCCGCGCGATGCGGTCCTCGACCGCGACCAGCGTCTGGCTGTCATGGATCTCCTTCGCCACCGCCTGCACCGACGACGCGGCCGCGCGGATCAGGTGGTTGGCCCAGATCACGAGGCTGATGCCGGCCTTGCGGAACACGTCCGTCGGCGTGCTGTAGTACTTGGTCGGCACGATCACCAGCGGGCCGCGCCCGGCCCATTCGCGCGCGAAGGTCAGGATCTCATCGGGCTTCGACAGCTTGCTGTGGATCAGGATCGCGTCGGCGCCGGCGAGGCGATAGGCCTCGGCACGCTTCAACGCCTCGTCCATACCCCAGCCGGCGATCAGCGCCTCGACCCGCGCCACGATCGAGAAGTGCTCGTCGTGCTGCGAGTCCTTGCCCGCCTTGATCTTGCCTCTGAACTCGTCGATGTCCGCCAGCGGCTGGCGCTCGCCGCCGATGAAGCTGTTGGTCTTCGGAAACTGCTTGTCCTCGATGCAGACGCCGGCGATGCCGCGCTGCTCGAGCTTCCGTACCAGGCGCCGCGGGTTGTTGAAGTCGCCGTAGCCGGTGTCGCCGTCGAGCAGGATCGGCAGGTCGCTCGCGTCCGCCATGAACTCGAGCGTGTCGACGATCTGGGTCCAGCTCGCCTCGTTGTTGTCGCGCACGCCGTACTGCGCGGAGATCGCGAGGCCCGAGGCCCAGATGCCCTTGAAGCCGGCCTCGCGCACGAGGCGCGCGGACAGGCCGTTGTGCGCTTCCATCACGAACTCGAGCTGGTCGTTGAGCAATCTGCCGCAGTTGCGCGCTGCGCGACAGCGGCACGTAGGAAGGGTCTCTTGCATTCATCGCAGTGCTCCTGCGAGCCGCAGCAACTGCGGCAGAATTTCATGGGTGGCCAGGGCGATGTCCCCCAGGAAATCGATCTCGATCCAGGGGGCGCCGGTGACGTCGCCGATCTCGAGAGGATGGTCGCCCTCGAGCAGCAGGTCGCGGATCGCCTCTTCGTGCGGTTGATTCGCGCGTCCGCTGTCGACGTAGCCGGCGACGATCTCGGTGAAGCGTCTCGCCGTGCCTTCGGTGAAGCGGAAGAAGCCGACCGACTCGCCGATCGTGTCGTAGTCGAGGCCGGGTGCGACCTGCTTGCGGAATTCGACTGCGACGCCGTCCTTCACGCACACCTTGACCGGCTCGTCGCCGGGGACGAAGGCGCGATCGATCAGCAAGCGGTCCGCATGCCTGCCCTCCACCAGGGCTTCGACGATGCGCTCGTCGTAGAGCACGTCGGCGTCCATCAACAGAACGTCTCCGCCTCGCGTCAACGCATCGGCCGTCGTGTGCACCGTCAGCACGCTGCCGAGGTCGTAGCCGGGATTGACCACGATCTCGACGCGCGCTCCGATACGGGTCAGTTCGGCTTCGACCAGCCCGGGCTGCCAGCCGAGCGCGAGCACGACCTCGTCGATGCCGACCGCATCGAGCAGTCGCAGATGACGTTCGAGCAGCGTCACGCCGTCGAAGCGCAACAGGCACTTGGGGAAGCGTTCGGCATCGCCCTGTTGCAGTCGCATGCCGCGACCCGCGGCGAGGATGATCGCGCGCATGGAATCAGACGGTCACCGGACGCCGACGCAGCCAGCTTCGTTCGCTGAAATGCAGGTAGACGATGCCTGGCAGGCCGAGGGCGATCTCGCGCGCCCGCTTGGCGAGCGACAGTGCCAGCGCGGTCTCGGGCGGCAGCCCGACCAGCGGCGCGAGCAGCAGGTAGCCACTCTCCTGCACGCCGAGCGAGCCGGGGATCGCGAACGCCGCACCGCGGATCGCCTGGCCCACGCTCTCAAGCAGCAACGCATCGACCCAGTCGACCGGATGCCCGAGGAACTGCAGCGCGAGCCACACCTCGCCGGTGCCGACCAGCCAGCCGACCAGGCTGAGCCCGAGCGTCGCGAGCAGCTTGCGACACGCACCGTAGAGACCGTGGACCGCCGCATCGATCGCTTCGGCTTGCGATGCGAGGGTCGACGAACGATGCGTGCCGAAGACCTTCACGAGCAGCCGCATACCATTCGCGAACATGCCGCGCCGCTGCGTGCGATAGAAGGCGATGACGATCACCGATAGCAGCGCGGTGCCGGCCAGCAGCGGCACGCGCAACGCGGTCAGCGTGCCGCTGGCCGCGTGGAACGCGAACAGGCCGACGCCGAACAGCGCGAAGAGGATCTGCGCGAGCGCCTGCATCGTCGTGCTGACCGTGATCGCGGCGGCGGCCTCGGGCATCGGCATGCCATGTTGTGCGAGATGGCGGGCCATCAGCACCGGACCGCCGATCTGGCCGGCCGGCACCAGGCTGTTGACCGACTCGCCGGCCCAGCGGGCAAGCAGCACGTTGCGGCTCGTGCCTTCTCTCGTCGGCCGCTTGAACAGCACCGCGATCGCCGCGGCATCGATGCCCAGCGGCAACAGATGGAACAGCGTCACGACGACCAGACCCCAGCCCGCTGCGGCCAGCGTCGCGGCCACCGAGCCGAAGCCGTGCCAGGCGAGCAGCGCGACGAACAGCGCCATGCCGATCGTCAGCAGGATCAGGGCGGCCCGAGTCATGCGTCGCTCTGCGCTCGACCACGGAAAAGCTGCTGGAAGCCGAAGTAGCCGAAGGCGCCCTTCAGGTTCGAGAACAGCCGCAACCATGGGCGCATGCCCGGATCGGTGACGTACTCGAAGGTCAGCGACACGCGCATCTCGTGTTCGCCGAGCGGGGTGATGCGATGACGCAGCTTGTCGCCGTCGAAGAACACGATGCCACCCGGCTTGATCTGCAGCGAGCCCGTGGCGACGGTCGCGCCGGGTTCGCGCGTGTGCAGCTCGTAGTCCAGCCGGCACGACGACTCGTCCATCACGCCGAGCAGCAGCGTGTAGCGGCGGCCGTCGTAGTACGACGTGTCGTAGTGCCAGCCGATGCGGTCGCCAGGACGGGTGTAGTAGTACAGCGCGTACCCATGCAGATCGTCGGGTGGACACGGCAGCAGGCGGTCGCCGCTGACTTCTTCGAGCAAGCCGATCAATGCCTGTGATCGATACAGGCGCGCGATTCCCGGCGCGGGCTTGTCGATGGTGTGGCGACTGACGCTGCCACCCTTCTTGTGTCCCGGCAGGTAGTTGCGATTGACCTCTCCGAGCAAGGCGTGCGCACTGTGCGCGAGCTGCACGGTGACATCCGCGGGCAGGAGATCGTCGAGCGCGAGGAAGGCACCTTGTCGGACGAAGTCGGTCCGCAACGCCTGGCGATCGAGGCCTTCGAGAGGAAACTCCACGTCGGTGTCCGTGGTCATCGGGTGGTCTCGGCGAGGCCGACCTTTCGATAGTCGAACAGCACCCACAGCGCGAACAGCGGGGCCCCGATCGACGCGACGATCAGGAACGGTCCTTCGACGCTGAAGAGGGTCACGAGCGGCAACAGATAGAGCACGTCCTCGGTCTCGGCCTGCTGCGAGCGAATGCGTCACCTCGACCTTGCCTGCCATCGCCTCGATGCGCATGCGCAGGAAGAAGATCAACGCCACGGCGATGCCTGCGAGCAGTCCCAGCGCGACCGGCGAGATGGGCGTGGTGGCGGTGATGCCTGCGCCCATGCACGCGAACAGCAGGACCGTGACGAGTGAATCGCAGGCCAGATCGTAGGAGCGCCCGAAGCGGCTGGCCTTGCCGCTGATGCGAGCCAGCTCGCCATCGGTGTGATCGACGAAGTTCGACAGCGCGATCGGTAGCGCACCGACGTTGGCGGCCGCATAACCTCCTTGCGCGAGGCATGCCGCGCCTGCGAGGCCGATCGCGAGTCGCAGCGTGGTCAGGTGGTTCGGCGTGATCGCCGTGTCGCGCAGCGGCGTGACGAGCCATCAGGCGAGGCGCCCGTCCCACGTGCGGGGAGGTGCGGGGGCAGCGGACAGAATCATCGGGTCATGAAAAGACAGGCAGGCCGGAACGTACCCGCAAAATCAAGATTTTGCGCTCCCCGGTCATCGCGCGCTTTTCTCGCGCGGCACGGGCCCGAGCAACGCGGGCAGCACGAGCAGTGCCGCAGCCAGCGTGCAGGCGAGCGACAGCGCCAGCAGCTTGCCCATGCTCGCGGTCCCCGGATGACTCGACAGCCAGAGGCTGCCGAACGCCGTCGCGGTAGTCAGCGCACTGAAGATCACGGCACGCGCCAGACTGGTCTGCAGCAGGTTGCCCACGCCTTGCCGCCACGCGATCACGAAATAGATGTTGAATGCGACGCCGATGCCGAACAGCAGCGGCAGCGCGATGATGTTCTCGTAGTTGAGCGGGATGCGCAGCAGGACACAGAGGGCGAGGGTGACGAGGCCGCCGAGCAGCAGCGATGCCAGCGTGATCAGCACGTCGCGCGTGCGTCTCAGCACGAGGACCAGCAGCAGCGTGATGGCGATCAAGGCCCATACGCCGGCCTGAATGAAGGCGTGCACGATGGTCCCGGCCGACTCCTGGATCGAGACCGGCGTGCCGGTCGCCTCGGGCGCGACGGTACGGACCGCCGCGATGAAGCTTTTCAGCAGGTCGTCCTCGTCGGCGGCCTTCTCCGATGTTCCTTTCGGGTAGACCTCGACGCGCGCACGACCGTCGCTCGCGAGCCAGTCGGCCTTGAAATCGGCGGGCAGCGTGGCCAGTGAAACGGGTGCCGCAAGCAGCAAGGCCCGCAGCTGCGTCAGCGTCGTCCGCAGACCTGGGATCAACGCGTCGTCGAGTGCCTCGCGTCCTGCAGGCGGACCGTCTGCAATCGCCACCAGCGCTTTCGCGACCCGCGCCGCATTTGCGGCGGCCGCGTTGCCGGGATCCTTTTCCGCGGCCTGCACGAGAGCAGCTGCTCCATCGCGCATCGACCGTGCGGTCGCGGCATCGCTCGGCACCGGCTTGACCGCCGTCGGATTGAGCGTCGGGTCCAGCAACGACGCGGCGTCGCCGATGATCGCCAGCTTCGCGTCCTGGTCGTCCGGGATGAAGCTCGCGAGCGTCAGCGCCTGCGACACTTCGGGCAGCGCGGACAGCTTCGTCGCGAGCGTCTTCGCCGCGTCGAGCGACGGCGCGAGGACATCGATCGTGTTCGGCGTGGTCTGCGGGTTGCGCGACAGGTCGAGGATGGTTGCGACCGCTTCGCTGGTCGGGCTGCGAAGGTTCAGCGGATTGAAGTCGAAGCGTACCCAGGGCAGCAGCGCGAGACTGACGATGGCCACCGCACCGGCCGCCGTCAGCACGAAGCGACGGCGCGCCAACAGGAAGCGATCGATGCCGGCCAGCGACCTGAAGCCCATCTCGCCCGAAGAGCCGCCGACCCGCATCAGCTTCAGCAACGCGGGCAGCAGCGTGACGCTGGAGACGAAGGCGATGACCATTCCGATACCAGCGATGACGCCGAGCTCGGACACGCCGCGATAGTCGGTCGGCTCGAACGCGAAGAAGCCCGCGGCGATGGCGACGGCGGCCAGCAGCAGCGACGAACCGACCTCCAGCGACGCGCGACGCAAGGCCGCTATCCCATCGACTTCCTGATGCGCGTTGGCGCGATACGAGACCGCGTACTGGATGCCGAAGTCGACGCCGAGTCCGACGAACAGCACCGCGAACGCGACCGAGATCAGGTTCAGCGCACCGTAGATCGCCAGCCCGATCGCGGCCGTGATCACCAGCCCCACGACCAGGCTCACGACGATGGCGAGCATCGCGCGGATCGAGCGGATCGCCAGCCACAGCATCGCGAGCAGCGCGACAACGGCGACGGTCGCGTTGCGGCCGGCATGTTCCTCTAGCGTGACGAACTCCTCGTCGGCCATCGGGACGTTGCCGGTCAGGCGCACGCGCACGCCGTGGGCGGCATCGAGTCCCGCGGCCTGCGCGGTCTCGCGGATGAACGCGGTGGCGGTGGCCCCCGGCTGCAACGCGGAGAAATCGAGCACCGGTTGCGCGAGGACGAAGCGCCGCAGCTCGCGGGGGTCGGGCGCACGACTACCCAGCATCGTGCGCCACGACAGCGGCACCGGCTGGTCGGCCTCGACCCCTTCGAGCGTTGTCGCGAGCGCGCTCAGGCCCGGCGCGAGGACGTCGAGGGTCGTCTCGCCCTGCTTCACGCCTTCGAGCGCGAGCTGCAGGGTGTCCATCAGGCCGCGCACGGTCGGGTCGACCGCGAGCGTGCCGATCACGGGCTGCGTCGCGACCAGCTGTTCGGTGGTCTTCGCGACCTCGTCCTTGTTGAGGAAAAGCAGTCCGTTGCGATCGAAGAACACGCCGCCATCGGGGCGCCGCACATGATGCAGCAAGTCGGTGCGGGCGGCGATCCGCTCCGACAACGTGGCGGCCGCCCGCTCCGCGATCTCGGGGGTCGCGCCGTCGATGACGACCGCGATCAGGTCGGTCTTCTGCGGGAACGCCGCATCGAAGACCGCGCTGCGCTGACGCCACGGCACGTCGGCCGAGATCAGCTTGGCGCTGTCGGTATCGATCGCGATGTTGCGCACGACGAAGGTCACGGCCGCGATGGCGAGCAGTACGGAGATGACGACGCAGACGAGCGGATGCGTCGCGCTGACCGTTGTGGACGCGGCGATCCAGCGGCGCATCGCGCCCGGGACCGCGGTGGGCCGTTCGGTGTTCGGGTGGGTCAAGCGGAGTCCGGTGGGCTAGTTGTGATGTTGCAATAGGTTGTTCATCCGGAAGGTTCTGGGAGACTGGAGTTCTCGACGCCCCAGCAACCTCAGGAGACCAACCGGATGAACAGCCACAAGAATGCCAGAACGACTTATGAAGGACGCAAGTTGCTGATCG
>JANXTA010000113.1 GCA_025356395.1 Betaproteobacteria bacterium | reverse complement strand
CTTCGCGATGACGGCCGTGTCGGCGGCTTCGGTGCCGACGGCACGCCCTGCCGCGACGACCTGCGCGACCTCGTGGATGGTCGAACCGGTGTAGATGCCGTAGGCCTTCTGCGACAGGTCGAACAGGTGGAAGCAGCCGACCAGGTGGAACAGCAGCGGATACAGAAAGATCGCCACCGTGCCGAAGACGACGACCGTGGAGACCGCGACGGCGACCTGCTCGGCGCGACCGCGCACGACCGGCTCGGCGGCCATCACGGCTGCGGCACCGCAGATCGAGCTGCCTGCGCCGATCAGCATCGCGGTCTTGCGGTCGAGCCCGAAGACGCGCGTGCCGAGGAACCATGACAGCGTGAAGGTGCTGGACAGCACGACCGCATCGATCGCGACGCCGGCCAAGCCGACATGGCCGATGTCCTGGAAGGTGAGCCGCAGGCCGTACAAGACGATTCCCAGGCGCAGCAGGTTCTGCTTGGAGAAAGTGACGCCGCTGCCGGCTACGTCGGCGATGCGCGGATAGACCGTGTTACCAACGGCGATGCCGAGCACGATCGCGAGCGTGAGAGCGCTGATGCCGTTGGCCTGCAACCAGCCGATCCGGCCGAGCCCGATCGCGGCGGCGGCGATGGCGGCGGCAAGCGCGAGGCCGGGCAAGCGCTTTTTCCATACCCGGCCCATGGATGCCGGGCTCGATGCGCTTCGAGCGGCGGGACGAACGATCTGCAGGCTGGCGTCCAGGGTCGACATGGCGATGCGCGGACGGGTGGTTGCTCGGAACCGCACTCTGACGCCGCACCTGTCATCCGTAAAACGGATCGTTTCGATATAACCTACCGGTTTTTCCGTTCGTTGCGAATCCATGCGACTTTCCTTGCGTCAGCTCGAAATCTTCACGGCGATCTCCGACCACGGCACCACGACCGCGGCGGGCGAAGCGATCGCGCTGTCGCAATCGGCCATCAGTGGCGCGCTCGTCGAACTCGAAGGCCTGCTCGGCGGCAAGCTGTTCGACCGGATCGGCAAGCGCCTGCTGATCAACGACACGGGCCGTTCGCTGCTGCCGCAGGCGCGTGCCCTGCTCGACGGCGCACGCGGCATCGAAACGCAGTTCGGGATCGGTCTCCGTGGCCAGGCTGTCACGCTGCCGATCCGCCTGAAGCTGGGTGCCAGCACGACCATCGGCAACTACCTGCTGCCCGACCTGATCGCGGGATTCTGCGCAGACGCGTCAGCGCCGGAGGTCGACGTGCGGATCGGCAACACGCGTGAAGTCGCGTCGGCGGTGACGCGCCTGGAAGTCGATCTCGGGCTGATCGAAGGCCCCTGTCACGAACGTGACCTCGTCGTGCGGCCGTGGATCGAGGACGAACTCGTGATCGTCTGCGCTGCCCTGCATCCGCTGGCCCGCGGAGCGTCCGGTGCGCGGGTGTCGATCACCAGCTTGCGCGAGGCATCCTGGCTGCTCCGAGAAGCCGGCTCGGGTACTCGCGAGGCGGTCGAGCAGGCGTTACTGCCGCATCTGCATCAGCTCCGCAGCACGATGGACTTCGGCGGCACCGAAGCGATCAAGCAGGCCGCCGCCGCCGGACTCGGCCTGACCTGCCTGTCGCGTTACGCCGTGCAGGATCTCGTCGCACTGGGCCGGCTGGTGGTGCTGAAGACGACGCTGCGGAAGCTGACGCGCCGCTTCTACCTGATTCATCACCGCCAGAAACATTTTTCGGTCGGCATGGAAGCCTTCGTCCAGCATTGCCGCTTCGATGGATGACACGATCGACGTCGGTCGCGCCACGACGGTGTCGGTCGAACACCCATCGTGAAGATTCGCCTGGCCGACGTGGAATAGCAGGACCGCAGTCGACGTTCGTTCCGGTGCGCCCCCAAAGGGCCGATCGCCGTTGGCGCTCACCCACCCAGTCGAGGTCCGGATCAAAACCTTCATTCCAGGCGTAGTCGCCGCTTTGGCGATGACCGCCGTCATCGCCAAAGCGCACCCGATCGACCCACCCCTGCACGCGGCGCACGCGATGAGCGATGCGCCGGTCCCCCTGCCGATCACGAACGCCACGTCCTTCGCCGACCTGATGGCGAACATCGACGCGGTCATGCACAGCGGCATGACCAACGCGAGCCGCACCGGCCAGGCAGATCACGACTTCGCGAGCGCGATGGTTCCGCATCACCAGGGCGCGGTCGACATGGCCAAGGTCGAACTGCTCTTTGGCAAGGACCCCGTGCTGCGACGGATCGCGCAGGAAATCATCATCACGCAACAGCAGGAGATCGCGGTCATGCAGCGCCGGCTCGACGCGCTGCAGGGCCATCAGGAATCACCCACCCGAAAGACCCCATGAAGCCAGCCACCCGTTCTCTCGTCGCCCTCGCCTTCCTCACGTCACAGGCCATCGCCGGACAGGCGCCCGGCCTCGCCAGCGCGCCCGACGTGCCGGTGTCGTCGACCGACCGCGTCTATCTGTCCGACCAGTTCTCCAACACCATCTCGGTGGTCGATCCGACCGCGGGCAAGCTGCTCGGCCTGATCCGTCTTGGCGAGCAGACACCGGCAAACCTGAGCCCGCTCTACAAGGGCCAGCTGCTGGTCCACGGGATGGGCTTCTCGCCCGATCACAGGACGCTGCTGGCCGTCTCGATCGGCTCCAACTCGGTCTCGTTCATCGACACCGCGACCAACGCGATCAAGCACGTCAGTTACGTCGGCCGCTCGCCGCACGAGGCGATGTTCACGCCCGACGGCAAGGAGGTCTGGGTCACGGTGCGTGGCGAGGACTACCTGCAGGTGCTCGATGCGAAGACTTACCAGCCCAAGCTGCGCATCACCGTGCCGAACGGGCCGGGCATGACGATCTTCTCGCCGGACAACCGCTACGGCTACGTGTGTTCGAGCTTCACGCGCGAGACGGTGGTCGTGTCGATCGCCACGCACAAGGTGGTCGGTCGCGTGCCGCAACCGTCGCCGTTCTGTCCCGACCTCGCGGCCACGCCCGACGGGACACAGGTCTGGCAGACGCTGAAGGACATCGGCAAGGTCCAGGTGTTCGATGCGAAGCCGCCGTTCGAGGTGATCGCCGTGATCGACACGGGTCCGATCACCAATCATGTCAATATCGTGCGCACGGCCGCGGGCCAGTTCGCCTACGTCACGGTCGGCGCGCTGAACGTGGTCAAGGTCTTCACGACCGACGCCGCACCGAAGCTGGTGGCGACGATCCCGACCGGCGACCTGCCCCATGGTCTGTGGCCTTCGGGCGACGGGTCGATGATCGCGGTGGGACTCGAGAACGCCAACGCGGTCGCGCTGATCGACACGGCCACCAACACGGTGACGACGACGATCGCCAGCGGACAGGCGCCGCAGGGCATGGTCTGGATCTCGAACGCCGTGCCGTTCGGCGATGGTCTGCAGACCCTGGAGCCGCTGGCGAAGGCTGGCGACGCGGCGCATCTGTCGCTGGTCAAGCCCGGCACGACGACCGTGCTCACGACCGCTACCGTCAACAACCAGGGCCTCGTCGACATCGTCCAGGCGGCCGTCAGCGGCCTGGCGCCGAAGCAGGCCTACTTCCTCGCCACGTCCGCGGCGATCGACGGGTCGGGGTCGCTGATGCCGATCGCGAAGTTCATGACCAACCCGGCAGGCGCGGCGATCGTCGACGCCGTCGGTGCGTTGCGAACCGCGCTCGCGGGTGACGGCGTGGCGCCCCGGCGTTATCTCGTGGTCGCGACGGAGCAGGACGGCAAGCCCGGCACGGTCGTCCAGCAGGCTCTGCAATGAGCGAAGCGGCATCCACGGAATGATGCGTTCGGACAACAACCGATTGCCCGCGCGAGCCGATTCGTTCAATGTCGGGACGCCTCGCGGGCCGCGGCCCGGGTCCAAGGGACGGAGAAGCTTGCCGACCGACCGGGCGTCCCGTATCGAATGGAGCGGCAATGCAACATCCCCTGAAGGATCTGCTGGCGAGCGGCGCCGATGACGCGCCCGCCATCTCCGCACCGGCACGTGCGCCGCTGACCTTCGGCGCGTTGCGCGCGCTGATCGCCGAGACCCTCGCGAAGCTCAACGCGTTGGGCATCGGGCGCAACGACCGCGTCGCGATCGTCCTGCCCAACGGCCCCGAGATGGCGACTTGCTTCATGGCCTGCGCGAGCGGCGTGGCCAGCGCTCCCCTCAACCCGGCCTACCGCGCCGACGAGTTCGAGTTCTACCTGTCTGACCTCAACGCGAAGGCGTTGATCGTCGAGAAGGGCAGCACCTCACCCGCGATCGAGGTCGCGACGAAGCACGGAGTCCAGGTGATCGACCTGATCCCGCAACTCGATCGGGGCGCGGGAAGCTTCGTGCTCGAACCGCGCACCGCCGACGCAGTCGCGACTGCTTCAGGGGGCTACGCCGAAGCCGCGGACGTGTCGATGGTGCTGCACACCTCGGGTACCACGTCGCGACCGAAGATCGTGCCGCTGTCGCAGGGCAACCTCGCCGCTTCGGCCACGCACATCCGCAAGACGCTGCAGTTTGTGGCCACCGACTGCGGCCTGAACATCATGCCGCTGTTCCACATCCACGGCCTGATCGCCGGCGTGCTCGCGCCGCTGGCCGCGGGCTCGCGGGTGTTCTGCACGCCGGGCTTCAACGCGTTGAAGTTCTTCGGCTGGATGGACGAGGCGCATCCGACCTGGTACACGGCCGTGCCGACGATGCACCAGACCGTCGTCGCGCGCGCCTCCAAGAATGCCGATGTCATCTCCCGCAACCCGCTGCGCTTCATGCGTTCGTCGTCGTCGTCGATGCCGCCGCAGGTCATCAAGGAACTCGAGGACGTCTTTCACGCGCCGCTGATCGAGTCGTACGGCATGACCGAGGCGACGCACCAGATGGCCAGCAATCCGCTGCCGCCCGCGGTCCGCAAGCCGGGTACGGTCGGTGTCGCGGCAGGCCCCGAGATCGCAATCATGGACACGGCCAACGGCAGCTTGCTGGAACGCGGCGGGACCGGCGAGATCGTGATCCGCGGACCCAATGTCACGGCAGGCTACGAGAACAATCCGAAGGCCAACGCCGAAGGTTTCACCGATGGCTGGTTTCGCACCGGTGACCAGGGAATCATGGATGCTGACGGCTACATCAGCATCACCGGCCGCCTCAAGGAGATCATCAATCGCGGTGGCGAGAAGGTCAGCCCGCGCGAGGTCGACGAGATCCTGATGGACCATCCGGCCGTCGCGCAGGTAGTGTGCTTCGGCATGCCGCACGACAAGCTCGGCGAGGAGGTCGCGGCCGTCGTGGTCGTGCGCGAAGGCCAGACCGTGACCGAGCGCGAGCTGCAGACCTTCGTCGGCAGTCGGGCCGCCGACTACAAGGTGCCGAAGAAGATCCTGTTCATGGACGAGATCCCGAAGGGCGCGACCGGCAAGCTGCAACGCATCGGGCTGGCGCAGAAGCTCGGGCTCGGCTGACCGCACGACGACGAAGGTTCCGGCCCGCTCGCGAAGACGATCGGCCGATTCGAAGAGGAGACACGCTTGCAACTGTTCTCGCACATCCTGGTGCCCACCGACGGCTCACCGCTGTCGCGTGCGGCTGCCGAGCGCGCGGTCGACATCGCTGCCGCGCTGAAGGCGCGCGTGACCTTCTTCCATGCGCGGCCCGAGAAGCGCCAGAGCTTCTTCGGCGGCGAAGGCGGCGGCTACGTCGACCAGATGCCGCGCGAGGAGTTCGAGCGCCAGGTGCTGGAACACGCCAACGAATATCTCGACACGCTGGAAGCCATCGCGAAATCCGAAGGCGTGACCAGCGAGCGCGTGATCGGCGAGGCCGGCGCGCCTTACGAAGGGATCATCGCCGCGGCGACCTCGCGGGGCTGCGACCTGATCGTGATGGCCTCACATGGACGTCGCGGCATCAAGGCGATGATCCTCGGCAGCGAGACGCAGAAGGTGCTGACCTATTCGAAGATTCCCGTACTGGTTTATCGATAATTCTTTTCGATTTCGATTCATCCCAAGAGGATTTGGACATGACGGATGCCATCTGGCTTCTCTTCCTGATCCTCTGCGTAGTGGCGCTGATGCAACTTGCAGCGATCTCCCGCACCCTGCAGGAAACCGCAGCGATGATGAGACGGTTGATTGCACATCAGGGCGTCGACCGGGACACCGTCGCGGAGCCATCCGACAAGGTCAAGGAACTTGCATTGAATCCGAAGAGCTATGTCGCGGCCATCAAGGCCTATCGCGAGCAAAGCGGGCTGGGCTTGAAGGAAGCGAAGGCCGTCATCGATGAGCTGTCGCGGGTCAGACCAGGTGTCGCTTGACTCGATCGGCTGGCTTTGCGGGTCGCTGCAAACTGGCGTCTTGACAGAGTCGAAGTTCCCCTCGAGATCCTGCGAAGTGCTCCGTTCCAGAATTCGCCGACATCGGAGAAGTTCGTTGTAGACCTTGCGGGCGCTTGTTCACGCAGCATCAACATTCACAACCGTCTCGTCTATGACGTCTTTCGCAAGGCACGTGTCGTTCGGATACTTCGAATATGGACGCACTACAAATGAACAGTTGCAGGGTCTCTACCAATCGGAGTCAGACATGAAGCAAATCTTATGGATCGCTGCGGTGTCCGCGGCCGTGACGCTGACGTTGTTCGTCGCGACGCCATGGGCATCGGGTGTTTTTGTCGGTTGGACACACACATTACCCAGCGGAGTGGCGACGTACTTGCCGATCGCAATGCCATCGACGGCAGCTGCACTCGTCGCGGTCGTCTGGGCTCTTCGGCATTGGCGGAGCGGCGCGACGCCGACTGATAACACCGGCCCATCCAGCGAACCGCCTCAGTGCCGCTGACCTGAATCCCTCACGCTTCACTCGTCCCCGATCCACGCGCAGGAGACCCCATGACGTCAGGTATCACCGCGAGTCCGCCATCGGCGCCGATGCAGCGCTGGATCCAGCTCATCATCGGCATCGTCTGCATGTCGATGATCGCCAACCTGCAATACGGCTGGACGCTGTTCGTCAATCCGATCCAGGACAAGTACGGCTGGAGCAAGGCCGCCATCCAGATTGCGTTCACGATCTTCGTCGTCACCGAAACCTGGCTGGTGCCGATCGAGGGCTACCTCGTCGATCGCTTCGGACCGCGGCCGGTCACGCTCGCGGGCGGCCTGCTGGTCGGCATCTCGTGGGTGCTCAACGCGTATGCCGACTCGCTGACGATGCTCTACATCTCGGCGGCCATCGGCGGTACCGGCGCGGGCGCGGTCTACGGCACCTGCGTGGGCAACGCGCTGAAGTGGTTCCCCGATCGTCGCGGCCTCGCGGCGGGTCTCACCGCGATGGGCTTCGGCGCGGGCTCGGCGATGACGGTCATCCCGATCGCCACCATGATCAAGGTACAGGGCTACGAGGCGACCTTCCTCAAGTTCGGCGTCATGCAGGGCGTCGTCGTCTTCGTGCTCGCCCTCTTCCTGATGTCGCCGAAGGCCGGCTTCTCGGTGCCGACCTCGAAGCAGAAGGCGCAGTGGGCGAGCCGCCGCGACTACACGCCGGCGCAGATGCTGACGACGCCGGTGTTCTGGATCATGTATCTGATGTTCGTGATGATGGCGGCGGGCGGCCTGATGGCCACGGCCCAGCTCGCACCGATCGCCAAGGACTTCAAGATCGCCGACGTGCCGGTCAGCCTGATCGGCATCACGCTGCCGGCGCTTACCTTCGCGCTGTCGATCGACCGCGTGCTCAACGGTGTCACACGTCCGTTCTTCGGTTGGGTGTCGGACCGCATCGGCCGCGAGAACACGATGTTCATCGCCTTCTTCATCGAAGGCGTCGGCATCCTGGCGCTCAGCGCCTACGGCCAGACGCCGGTAGCGTTCGTGATCCTCACTGGCGTCGTGTTCTTCGCATGGGGCGAGATCTACAGCCTGTTCCCGGCGACCTGCGGCGACACCTACGGCTCGCGCTACGCGGCCGCCAACGCGGGGCTGCTCTATACGGCCAAGGGCACCGCGGCTTTGCTCGTGCCGTTCACCAGCGTGCTGGCCGCAGCGGGCGGCTGGAGCGCTGTCTTCATCACGGCCAGTGTGATGAACCTGTTCGCGGCCTTCCTCGCGCTGGCGGTGCTCAAACCGATGCGACGCAGAATGGCCGCCGCTTCCGCGGTCGTGCCGCCGCCCCTCCGACCGGTCAACGCCTGATGAAGATCGCCATCGTCGGCGCCGGTGCGATCGGCGGCTATCTGGGCACGAAGCTCGCGCTCGCGGGCGAGGATGTCACGTTCATCGCGCGCAATCGCAACCTCGAAGCGATCAACGCCAACGGCTTCCGCCTGATCCTCGAAGACGGCAGCGAACAGCACGCACCCACCGCGCGGGCGGTGCAGAAGATGGCCGATGCCGGGCCGCAGGACGCGGTGCTGCTGACCGTCAAGGCGCATCAGGTCGCCGACCTGCTGCCCGACCTGCGCGAACTGTTCGGGCCGACGACGATGGTCGTCACCATGATCAACGGGTTGCCGTGGTGGTACTTCCACAAGCTCGCGGGTCCTTACGAAGGTCGCAGCCTCGAAAGCGTCGATCCGGACGGTCGCATCGCGGCGCACATCGAGCCCGAACGCATCATCGGCAGCATCGTGTATCCCGCGACCGAGCTGGTTGCGCCGGGCGTGGTGCGCCTGATCGAGGGCAACCGCTTCTCGATCGGTGAACTCGACGGCTCGCGCAGCGAGCGCATCGAGGGACTTTCGAAGGTCTTGATGAATGCGGGCTTCAAGGCGCCGGTCGCGCGCGACATCCGCAGCGAGCTGTGGGTCAAGCTGTGGGGCAACCTGAGCTTCAACCCGATCTCTGCGCTGACCCACGCGACGCTCGAGGACATCTGCCGCTTCCCCGCCTCGCGTGCGCTGGTCGCCGGCCTGATGACCGAGGCGCAACGCGTCGGCGAGAAGGTCGGCGTACAGTTCAAGGTCTCGCTCGACCAGCGCATCGCCGGCGCCGAGTCCGTGGGCGCGCACAAGACGTCGATGCTGGTCGACGTGGAGCACGGACGTGCGCTGGAGATCGAGGCGCTGGTCGGCTCGGTGGTGGAGCTCGGTCGCATCACCGACACGCCGACGCCGATGATCGACGCGATCTACGCGACGGCCAAGCTGCTCGCGCACACGCTCGCCACGCAGCGCGGGAAACTCGCGATCGCTCCGCTCTAGCCGTACACGTTGCTCAGCGTACCGATGCCGTCGATCACCACGTCGACGGTCGTGCCGGCCTTCATCGGCAGCACGCCGAGCGAGGTGCCGCAGAAGATCACGTCGCCGGCTTCGAACGTCATGTCGCGCGACAGCCGCGACACCAGTTCGGCCGGGCCGAAGAACATGTCGGCCAGCGCGTAGTTCTGGCGCTCGCGGCCACCGACCAGCGTCCTCAGGCTCGCGGTGGCTGGGTCGAAGTCCGTCTCGATCACCGGCCCGAAGGCCGCGAAGCCGTCGAAGCTCTTGGCCCGCGTCCACTGCGGGAAAGACGGATCACGATGGAGCAGTTCGAGCGCGGTGACGTCGTTCGCGCAGGTGTAGCCGAAGATGAACGAGGCCGCGTCTTCGATCGCGACGTCCCTGGCCTGGCGACCGATCACCACGGCCAGCTCGCCCTCGTAGACAACCCGGCCTTCATACGACGACGGCACGGCGATGGGCCGACGATGGCCGGTCGCACTGTCGGGCGACTTGAGGAAGTACAGCGGTTCGGCCGGCGTGCTCCAGCCATTCTTGTCGGCGGCGGCGCGGAAGTTGTTCCACAACCCGACGATCTTGCCGGGCCTGCACGGCGGCAGCCACGCGACCTCGGCCAACGCGATCAGCGTGTCGGTCGGCGTCGGTCGATCGAAGAGATCGCCCTCGTGGCGCCGTACCCGATCGCCTTCGACGACGCCGAAGCCGGCCACGCCCCCATGGCTGAATCGCATCCACTTCATGCACTGCCCCCCCTGATCGCGACATCGGACCGGCAGGATACAGAGCGCGTCAGATGCTGGGTGGGCCGGCACCCCGTTCAATTGGACTGCTGCGCGCCCTGCGGCATCTGCAGGTCGTCGATGAAGTGATCGAGCGCGACCTTAGCCGCGTCGGCGCGATGGCGAGCCGCCTGGAGGCTCCTGCCCTTCATCTGGCTCATGGTCAGGATCCAGGTCCCGCTGCCGGTCACCACGCCGTCGTTCACGAAATCCGCGATGGCGTCGTTGAGCCGATCGACGGACTCGTTCCATTCGACGAGGGCACTTTCGAACTGTTGTCGGATCGACATCGGAAGCCTCCGCGATCGAGATCGCCAGCCCGGTGATTTGGAAAGTTGCCGCGGGGCACCGGCCCCCTGCGGACTGCAAGCCTGCACAACAAACTGACGTCGGGTCAAGTTTCGATCCGACATGCCCGCACGGCGAAAGACTGTATATCTCTTAACGTCAGTACTCAAAGCGGCGTCGCATCGCAAACTTGCTGTAATAAGCGACGCGTCGCGACGACCAAGCTGACTGTTCTGCCGGCTCCTGCGTCACGGGGCACGTATTTCGAACCGGCACGCAACGCCCCACCTTCGTCCACGACGAGGAGTGTTCCTTGCGTGAAAGGGGAACCGGATGGGCGAACGCTGCGTACCCAGGCTGACCCGATCATGCGCTGCTGCGACGAAGAACAACCATCCGGCATCCACTTCTTCCAAAATCCTTCAAAAAACATGGACGAAAATTCCCCCTCGCCATTGAAGCCACGAACCCTCCTCGCGCAGGCATTGGGCGCCGGCGACGCGACGACGCGCGCGCTGACCCCGCCGGTCCACATGTCGTCCACCTATCTGCGGGATGCCGACAACGGCTACGAATCGGGCTACGTCTACGGACGCACCGACAACGCGACCGTCAAGCAGGTCGAGCTGATCATTGCGACTCTCGAAGGTGCGGCAGACGCCATGTTGTTCAGCTCCGGCATGGCCGCGGCCACCTCGGTGTTCCTGGCCCTCGAGAAGCCCACGCACATCATCGCGTCGCACGTCATCTACTGGGGCTTCCGAGAATGGCTGACCGATGTCGGCCGCTACGGCGGCCACTCGGTGAGCTTCGTCGACACGACCGATCTCGACGCCGTCGCCGAGGCCGTGCGGCCGGGCGAGACGGGGATCTTCTGGATCGAGACGCCGAGCAATCCCCTGTGGACCCTGACCGACATCGCCGCCATTGCCGAGATCGCGCACGCGGCCGGCGCGCTGCTCTGCGTCGACTCGACCGTGTCCACGCCGATCATCACGCGGCCCATCGCATTCGGCGCCGACATCGTCGTGCACTCGGCCACCAAATACCTCAACGGGCACTCGGATGTGATCGCCGGCGCGGTCGCGGTCGCCGAGGATTCGCCGCTCTGGCAGAGCACCCAGAAGGTGCGTGGGCAACTCGGTGGCATCGCCGGACCGTTCGAGGCCTGGCTGCTGATGCGCGGCATGCGGACGCTCGACGTCCGCCTGCGCGAGCAGTCGCGCTCCGCGATGAAGCTGGCCGAGCGGCTGAGCGCTCACCGCGCCGTATCGGCCGTGCTCTACCCGGGCCTCAAGTCCCATCGCGATCACGATATCGCCGTGCGCCAGATGGATGGCATGTTCGGCGGGATGTTCTCGATCCGCATGCGCGGTGGTGAGGCCGCCGCGATCCTGGTGGCCTCCAAGGTCGAAGTGTGGAAACGCGCCACTTCTTTCGGTGGCGTCGAGAGCCTGATCGAGCACCGGGCTTCCATCGAAGGCGAAGGCACGCCTTGTCCGTCCGACCTGCTGCGGCTGTCGACCGGACTCGAGGATGTCGACGACCTGCTGGACGACCTGCTGCGCGCGCTCGACCAGGTTCCACGGTCGGCCGAGACCCGCACCGCTTCGGTCGTCGAGACCGAGGTCCAGAGTTGAGGACGGTCGCGGTCGCCATCCTCTGCAAGACGCCCGAGCCCGGGAAATCCAAGACCCGCCTGTCGCCGCCGCTCGCGCCCGAGGAGTGCGCCTGCATCTCGGCATGCTTCATCACCGACCTCGCGCGGACCATCGCGCTGCTCGCGAAGGAAGGCGGCGTCACCGGCTACGCGGTCTACACGCCGATCGGTTCAGAAGCGACGTTACGGAAGTTGATCCCCGACGATTTCGAGATCGCGCCACAGCGCGGTGACGGCTTCGGCGAGCGGCTGTTGTACGGCACGAGCGACCTGCTCGCACATCACGCGGGCGCGATCCTCGTCAACTCGGACAGCCCTACGCTGCCGCTGTCGATCCTGCGTGCCGCAGTCGCCGCGGTCAGGGCCGGCGACCAGGTCGTGCTGAGTCCCGCGCACGACGGCGGCTACACGCTGATCGGCCTGTCGCGCCTGCACGCGCGCCTCTTCGAAGACATGCCGTGGAGCACGCCGGCCGTGCATCGCATGACGGTCGAACGGGCCGCCGAGATCGGCATCCCGGTCGTCAACGTCCCCGGCTGGTACGACGTCGACGACGCGGCGTCGCTGCGCCTGCTCGAAGAAGAGTTCTCGGGCCGCCGGCTCGCGTTCGCCGAGGAGCTTGGCGCCGACGCACCAGCGACGCGGCGCTTCCTCGAGGTCCGGGCTGCCGGCGAACAGAGCGCCTGAACGCCATGCAATTTCCGATGGGCCATTGCTTCGTCTCCGTCGTCATCCCCTGCCTCGACGAGGCCGAGGCGATCGGCGACGTGGTGCGTGATGTGCTGGCCCAGGGCGTCGACGAAGTCATCGTCGTCGACAACGGATCGACCGACGACACCGCCGGCCAGGCGACGGCCGCCGGCGCGAAGGTCGTTGCGCAGCGCGAACGCGGCTACGGGCGAGCCTGCGCGGCCGGGCTGTTCGCGGTCTCACCCGCTTCGGAGATCGTCTGCTTCCTCGACGGTGACGGCAGCGACGTCCCGTCGTTCATGCCAGCCGTCGTCGGACCGGTCGCGCGTCGCGAGGCCGACTTCGTGATGGGCTCCCGTATCCGCGGCAGGCGCGAGGCGGGCAGCATGACACCGCAACAACTGGTGGCCGGATGGATGGCCGGCGTGTTGATCCGCAATGCCTACGGCGTGCGCTACACCGACATGTCGCCGTTCCGCGCCGCACGCGTGGACCAGCTCCGTGCCTGGCAGATGCGCGAGATGACATACGGCTGGAACCTCGAGATGCAGATGAAGGCCGCCGCGGCCGGCCTGCGCGTGCTCGAGGTCCCGGTCGATCACCGGCTGCGCCAGGGCGGCGTGTCGAAGGTGTCCGGCGACCTGTCCGCCGGACTCAAGGCCGCGTGGGTCATCACTAAGACCTTCGTCCGCCTCGCGGCCACGCTGAAGCCGAAGGCCTCCCCATCAGGACCTCTCCACCCATGAACATCCTGCTGACCGGCGGCGCCGGTTTCATCGGCCTCCACGTCCTCGATGACCTGCTGGCGCGCGGTCACAGCGTCCGCATCGTCGACTCGCTGCGGCCCGACGTGCATGCCACGAGCGACTGGCGACCGCCGGCACCGGTCGAGTTCATGCACGCCGATGTCCGCGACGCCGCGGCGTTGGACCGGGCCCTCGTCGGCATCGACGCGGTGATCCACCTCGCGGCCAAGGTCGGGCTCGGCGTCGACGTCAGCGACACACCCGACTACGTTTCGTCGAACGACTACGGCACGGCCGAGGTGCTCGCCGCGATGGCCCGCGCGAAGGTCGGTCGGCTCACGCTCGCGAGTTCGATGGTGGTCTACGGCGAAGGCCGCGGCCTGTGCCCGGTTCACGGCGCAGTCGCACCCGGCCCACGGCTCGACAGCGCGATGGCTGCAGGACAGTTCGAGCCGCCCTGCCCGGTCTGCGGCGAGACGCTCGCGCCGGCCATGGTCGGCGAGGACGTGGCCACCGATCCCCGCAACGTCTACGCGACGACCAAGCTGGCGCAGGAGCTGTTCGCGAGCAACTGGGCACGCGTCACCGGCGGCTCCGTGGCCGCGATGCGCTATCACAACGTCTACGGACCGGGCATGCCGCGCGACACGCCTTACGCGGGCGTGGCCGCCATCTTCCTGTCGTCGCTGCGGAAGGGACTGGCGCCACAGGTGTTCGAGGACGGCGGCCAGCGGCGCGACTTCATCCACGTGCGCGACATCGCGGCCGCCACGGTGCTGGCGACCGAGAGACACATGGCGGGCGTGCGCGCGTTCAACGTCGGTTCCGGCACGCCGCGCACCGTGGGTCAGATGGCGAGCGCGCTGGCCGAGGCGTTGAACGGACCGCCGTCGATCGTCACCGGCAAGTACCGCCTGGCCGACGTGCGTCATATCGTCGCGGACTCGTCCCGGCTGCGTGCGGAACTCGGCTGGGACGTGAAGACCGATTTTTCTTCAGGGATGAAAGAATTGGCCGCTTCGTACGACCACTGAGCGGAACGGCGGTCCCTGGCTGGATCCGTGCCGTGAAGCTTGGACACCGAAAGGCGCGAGATGACGTCGACACACCCGAGAAAGCTGCATCCGCTGCCGCTGCGGATCATGCACTGGCTCAACGCGATCACGATCTTCATCATGGTCGGCAGCGGCTGGAAGATCTACAACGACGAAGTCATCTTCGGCTGGCTCACTTTCCCCGACGCGCTGACCATCGGCACGTGGGCCCAGCACGGACTGCAATGGCACTTCTTCGGCATGTGGATCCTGGTGATCAACGGCCTCGCCTACCTTACCTACGGCGTCGTCACCGGCCGCTACCGGCGCATGCTGCTGCCGCTGCGTTGGGACGACCTGCTCGCGACCGTCAAGGACGCGCTGCACTTCAGCGTCGCGCACGCGGACACGACGAAATACAACGCGGTGCAGAAGCTGCTCTACATCGGCGTGATCGCGGTCGGTATCCTGATCGTGATCTCGGGACTGACGCTGTGGAAGCCCGTCCAGTTCTCGCCGATGGTGACGTTCTTCGGCAGCTTCCAGAACGTGCGGCTGGTGCACTTCTTCTGCATGAGCGCGATCGTCGGCTTCGTCGTGGTCCACGTGGCGCTGGCGCTGCTGGTGCCGAAGACCATCGTCGCCATGGTCGGCGGTGGTCCTTTCATCGACGACCCGCGCCCCGAAGTCGCCGGCCAGGAGCACTGATCATGTCCGTCATTCGCTCCCCTTCGAAGTCGATCTTCCGTCCCGCAGCCGGCATCGATCAGAGCGTGCTCGAAGCGCATAGCGATCTGATCCAGGACATCAACCGGCGCAAGTTGCTGAAGGGCGCCATCAGCCTCGGCGCGTTGACGATGCTGAGCGGCTGCGACGTTTCCGACGACTCGGAGATCCGAAAGGCACTGCTCGCGGTCTCGCGGTGGAACGACGGCGTGCAGGAGTTCATCTTCCGGCCGAATCATCTGGCGCCGACCTTCGACGCGTCGCTGGTGCTGAAGCCGCCGCGCTACAACGCGCACTACCCGATCGAAGAGGTCAAGCCGGTCGACGTGACGGGCTGGAAGTTCGAGCTGTCCGGTCTCGTGCGCGACAAGAAGGCGTGGACCGCCGACGAGATCTATCGCCTGCCCGATCAGGACATGATCATCCGCCACATCTGCGTCGAAGGGTGGGACTACATCGGCCAGTGGTCGGGGGTGAACCTGCGGTCATTTCTCGAAAGGATCGGCGCCGACACCACGGCCAAGTACCTCGTCTTCCACTGCGCCGACGGCTACGTCGAGACGCTCGACATGCCGTCGGCCCTGCACCCGCAGACCATGCTGGCGACCAAGTACGCGGGCGAGATCATGACCGATCCGTTCGGCTTCCCGTTGCGGCTGCGGACCTCGACCAAGCTCGGCTTCAAGAACGCGAAGTGGATCACCGCGATGGAAGTGACGAACCAGTTCACGCAGACCTTCTTCGGCAAAGAAGGCAACAACTGGTTCAGCGGGATCTGACCGATGGACACCTCCACGATGCAGACCGGCCGTCTCCTCGTCGCCGCCAACGAACCCGGCGAACAGAAGCCCGACGACTCGCCCGAAGCGCGGATGAACCGTCGCTTCCCGCAGAAGATCCGGGTAGGCACGCTGGTCGGCTATCCGGTGATCGACGACGACTACGGCGCGCTCGGCGACGTGATCGCCGTGGTTCGCACGCCCGAACAGAAGATCAAGTTGATCGTGTTGCACGGCGCGTGGTTCGGACACTTCGGACGCAAGATCGCCGTGCCGATCGAGGTCGTCGCCATCCTCGGCCAGCAGGTCGCGTCCATCGACATGCAGCCCGCGGCCTACAAGAAGGCGCCGACTTACGTCGAAGGCAACGACACGAAGCTCGGCAACGATGAGACCATTCGCATCGCGCTGACGAAGCGTTAGTGCGGTTAGGGTCTTTCCTTCGTAAGGCCCGCTGAACATCCCCCGATAATCACGGCCATGGCGTCGACTTCCAGCGCAGTCTTCTGCGCGCTCGTAGCGCTGGTCTTCTGGACAGCACTCGGCTATCCGGTCGTCCGCCGACTCCTGTCTCCGGCGCTCGCATTGCCCTTCGCACCGCTGGCCGGCTGGGCGCTGCACAGCGTCGTGGCGTTGCCGATCTTCTTCTTCGTGCCGTTCTCGGCGACGACGATCGCGCTGGTCGCGGCGCTCGGGCTCGGCATCGCGTGGGCGGTACCGCGCGACGACGCCACGGAGAGGGACCCCTCGCGCATCTCGCCCTGGGCCTTGCTCGCCGCAGCCATCCTCGCGCTCGCGTGCGCCGCGGCCATCCTGCCGAAGCAGGTCGGGGACGCGGTCATCCTGTCGGACCAGATCTTCGACCACGCGAAGATCTCGATGGTCAACGACATGGCGCGGCTGGGCCTGCCACCGGGCAATCCCTATTTCGCACACGACGGTGGCTCGGGGCGCCTGTCCTACTACTACCTGCTGCACTTCAGCTCGGCCGAGCTGACGCGGCTGCTGCACGTCAGCGGCTGGGAAGCCGACATCGCGATGACCTTCTTCGCGGCGTTCACGTCGCTGGCCGCGATGATGGCCCTCGCCGTCAAGTTCAGCGGGCGAGCGAGCGCCTCGCTGTGGGTGGTCGCGATCGCAGCCTCGTCGTCGTCCCGTTTGCTGCTCGATTGGGTCGTCGGCGGACCTGCGCTCGATGCGTGGTTCGGGTCTCCAGGTGGATTCGGCGGATGGATGTTCCAGGCACCATGGGTCCCGCAGCACCTGATCTCGACATCGTGCGTGTTGCTGGCTGTGCTGCTGATGAGTCGTCTAGCCACCCGCCCGAACGTCGCGACCACGCTCGTGCTCGCGCTGGTCGCCGCGGCCGCGTTCGAGAGTTCGACCTGGGTCGGCGGCATCGTCTTCGCGCTGGTCACCGTCGTCGTCGTGCCTCTGCTCTTCTTCCACCTCGAACGATCGTCGCGGCTGCGCTTCGTGATCGCGCTGGCCGTCACCGCGCTCGTCACGATCGCGTTGGTCTCGCCTTTCCTTATCGACCAGGTCGCGTCGTCGCGGCTGCGCCACACCGGCTTCCCGATCGCGTTGCGCCTGTCGGGCGTGCTCGGCCCCTCGGTGCCGGAAGCATGGCGCGCGTGGCTCGATGGTCCGGCGTACTGGCTGCTGCTGCTCCCGGTCGCGATGTCGGCCGCCTACCTGCCCGGCATCGCGATGGTGGTCCGTACGTTGACGGGCCGCAACGAACTGGCGTCACGAATGCTCGCGGTGGTCGCCCTCGTCTCGCTGACGATCGCGTGGTTGCTCGTCAGCACCATCGCCGACAACAACGACCTCGGCTGGCGTGCGGCTCTGCTCGGCGCTTCGGCACTGACGGTCTTCGCGGCGATGGGCCTCGCACGATGGACCGCCGAAGGGCGGCGCGTCGTGGTCGCCCTCGCGATCGGCGCGCTGCTGATCGGCCTGCCCGAAAGCTGGCTGCAGGTCCACCGCAACTTCGCCGGACACGACCAGCCGCACGGCCACTTCTTCGCGCAAATGCCAGCCATGTGGCAGAAGGTCCGCGAGCATTCGGCCATCGACGAGCGCGTCGTCAACAACCCGCGCGGCTTCAAGGACATGACGCCGTGGCCGGTCAACATCGCGTGGAGCCTGCTGGCCGACCGGCGCTCGTGCTACGCCGGATGGGAGCTGGCGCAGGTCTTCACGGCGGTCCCGCACGACCGGCTGCGGACGATCGACGCGCTGTTCGTCCGCGTCTTCGCAGGCGACGGCACACCCGACGACGTGACGCAGATGGCCACCGCCTACGACTGCAGCGTGGCGGTCGTGACGTCGCAGGACGGCGCGTGGACCAGGGACCCGTTCGCGACCAGCCCGTTCTTCGCGCTGGTCGACGAGGACGCGGCGCGCTGGCGCATCTACCGTAGACGCTGATCGAACGCGCGGGCGGTTGATCAGCGCAACTCGAAGGCCGCGAGCTTCTTCGCGACGGCCACGTTGGCCAGCGTGCGATAGACCGGCAGGCCGTCGGCATACGCGGGATAGTCCTCGCCCTGGATCAACGGGGCGAGGTAGCGCTTGCAGCGCTCGGTGATGCCGAAGCCATCTTCGGTGATGTAGTCGCGCGGCAAGGCCTTCTCGACGTTGGCGACGTCGGCCAGGGCCGCGACTCCGATGCGGTAAGCGTAGGGCACGTCGCTGATGCGCTCGATGGTCGGCATCACGGCGTTCCGTCCGTCGAGTGCGAGTTCGACGGCCTTCGCGCCGAGTTCGTAGGCCTGCTGCACGTCGGTCTTCGACGCGATGTGGCGTGCGGCTCGCTGCAGGTAGTCGGCCACGGCCCAGTGCATCTTGTGGCCGAGCGCCTTGGCGATCATCTCGGCGACGACCGGCGCCGCACCGCCCAGTTGCGCATGGCCGAAGGCGTCGCGCGTGCCCTGCTACCAGGAACTTGCCGTCTGCGCCCTTGCAGCCTTCGGACACGACGACCGTGCAATAGCCGTGTGTCTTCACCATCTCGTCGACGCGCGCGATGAACGCCGCTGCATCGAACGCGATCTCGGGGAACAGGATCACGACCGGGATGCCGTGGTCCTCGATCAGCCCACCGGCGGCCGCGATCCAGCCGGCGTGCCGCCCCATCACCTCGAGCACGAAGACCTTGGTCGAGGTCTTCATCATCGAGCGCACGTCGAACGACGCTTCGAGCGCCGACACGGCGACGTACTTGGCGACGGACCCGAAGCCCGGGCAGCAATCGGTTATGGGCAGGTCGTTGTCGACGGTCTTGGGGACGTGGATCGCCTGCAGCGGGTAGTTCATCGAGGCCGAGAGCTGGCTGACCTTGAAGCAGGTATCGGCCGAATCGCCGCCACCGTTGTAGAAGAACCAGGCGATGTCGTGCGCCTTGAAGACCTCGATCAGGCGCTCGTACTCGCGACGGTTGGCGTCCAGCGATTTGAGCTTGAAGCGGCAGGATCCAAAGGCGCCGGACGGCGTGGAGCGTAGTGCGGCGATGGCCTCGGTGGATTCCTGCGACGTGTCGATCAGGTCCTCGGTCAGCGCCCCGATGATGCCGTTGCGGCCGGCGAAGACGGTGCCGATGCGGTCGGGGTGCAGTCGTGCGGTTTCGATGACGCCGCAGGCCGACGCGTTGATGACGGCAGTGACACCGCCGGACTGGGCGTAGAAGGCGTTTCTGGTGGACATCGCTTTCCTCGGTGGGGGGGGTGTCGGGACGGAAGAAACAACGCCGTGTTCATCATCGGCGACCTGGTGATGCTAACGCGGCCGACCTGCCCTGCGACGCGGAGGGTTCATGCCTCACCAGCGATCGCTCGTCGCGACTCGCTGGAGTCGCCGTTGACCCAACCTTGCGCGCGCATGCCCGAACCCTGCCTCCAACGCGACTTGTGTCAGCCTGTCGCACCCTGCCGCCATCGAAGCGCCGCAACTTCCCCGCATCCACAAAGCGTCGAACGCTCGCTCCCATCGAACCATCGGGCGTCGAGTGGATCGCAATTCTTTTTCAAACACGCATCGGAAGACTTCATGTCCCGCCGCCTTGTCATCGTCCTGCTGCGCGCGTTCTGCCTCGCATCCCTGCTGTGCGCAGCTTCGGCCCACGCGCAGGCCACGGAACGCGTCGACGACGCGCTCGTGGCGTCGCGTCATCAGCTGGACAGCATCCGTCAACGGATGGGTGCCACGAAGACGCTGCAGGCGCTCGCCGCGCTTCGCGTCGAAGCGAACACGCTGGAGTCGAGTAACGCCGCGCTGGCCACCGAGCTCGCTCCCGAGTTCACCGACGTGGAGGCGCGTCTCGCCGAACTCGGTGCCGCGCCTGCGACCAAGGGCGCCGAGGATACCGACCTGACGGCGCGCCGCAATGCCGTCGTCCAGCAACGGGCCGGGCTCGATGCGCAACTGCGCCTGGTGCGCCTGTTGTCGATCGAGAGCGGTCAGCTCGGCAAGCAGATCGACGACCTGCGACGCACGCGCTTCGAGGCACAGATCGGCGAACGGACCGCGTCGATCCTGGCCAAACCTTTCTGGCTCGATCTCCGGGAGTCCTGGACGCACGACAAGCCGCTATTGCGCACGCTCGCGGCGGACGTCGTAGCGGCCTTCGGCGCCATCGCCTGGTGGGTCTGGCTGGCCGTCCTGCTCGCCATATGCGGCGTGTTCGCGTCGCTGCCCTGGCTTCGTCGACTGCTGATGCGATTCGCAACCAACCACCTGCCACACGGCCGCATCCGCCGTTCGCTGCTGGCGTTGGGCAAGGTGCTGATCAACGCCAGCGCCGTGCTGCTGGCGACCCGGAGCATCTACTGGGTCGCCCTCACGGGACCCGACCTGAAGCCCGCCGTGGAGACGCTGCTCCTGAACGTCGGGGCCGCGGTGACCTTTGGCGCGTTCGTCGGCGCGCTCGGCCGCGCGCTGCTCTCGCCGTCGCGGCCGAGCTGGCGACTGCCGCCGATCCCCGATGCGCTCGCCGTCCGTCAGCGCAACGATCCCTTCTGGCTCGGTCTGATCGTCGCCATCGGCTGGTCGCTCGAAGGCCTGGCGACGCTGGTCGGCGCGGATCTCACGAACACGGTCGCGATCACGTGCGTGTTCTCGCTCGCGCTGAGCACGGTGCTCGTGACGTCGTTGCGACGCGCCGAGAAACTCCGACGGACGCTGCTCGCCGACCCGGAAGCCACCGAACTTCCTCCGCGTCCGCTGTGGCATCTCGCGACGGTGATCATCGTCTCGTGCGTAAACCTGGTCAGCGTCGTCGCCGTGCTGATGGGCTACGTCGCGCTCGGCAGCCTGCTGGTCAAGCAACTGGTCTGGGTGATGGTGGTCGCGTCCACCGCCTGGCTGATCGCCGCGTTCGTCGAAGACGCGTGCATCGCCTGGCTGGCCGCAACCGGCGACGCCGACGACGAGCAGAAGCAGGCAGGCGGGCAGACCCAGGCGCCGCCCGCGGTGCGCAGCCAGATCGCCGTGCTGCTGTCGGCCGTACTGCGGGTCTTCATCGCCCTGGTCGCGCTGGTGCTGATGCTCGGTCCGTTGGGACAGGGACCGGTCGAGCTCCTGCAGCGCGCGGACCAGTTGCGCGAAGGCGTCGCGATCGGCGAGATGCGCATCCTGCCGGGAGCCGTGATCCAGTCGCTGATCGTGCTGGTGATCGGGATCGCCGTCGTGCGCGCGACCAAGAGATGGCTGCTCGATCGCTATCTGCCGACGACGTCGCTCGATGTGGGGATGCGCCTGTCCACCGCCACGTTGCTCGGTTATGCCGGCATGGTGTTCGCGGTGGCGCTCGCGCTGTCGGCGCTGGGTATCGGCATCGAGCGCGTCGCGTGGATCGCGAGCGCCCTGTCGGTGGGGATCGGCTTCGGCCTGCAGGCGGTCGTCCAGAACTTCGTCTCGGGCGTCATCCTGCTCACCGAAAGACCGGTCAAGGTCGGCGACTGGGTCGCACTGGGGGGCATCGAGGGCGACATCCGTCGCATCAACGTGCGGGCCACCGAGATCCAGATGGGCGATCGATCCACCGTGATCGTGCCGAACTCGGAGTTCATCACGAAGGTGGTCCGCAACGTGACCCACGCCAATCCCCTGGGTCTCGTGCAGCTCAAGCTGCCGATGCCGCTCGACACGGATGCGGAGCAAGTGCGCAGCCTCATGCTCGCCGCATTCGCTGCGAACGAGGACGTGCTGGACGATCCACCTCCAAACGTGCAGCTCGACTCGATCGACGGTGGCAATCTCGTCTTCAGCGCCACGGCCTCGGTGACCTCGCCGCGGCAGGCGGGGGGTGTGAAAAGCGCACTGCTGTTCGACCTGCTGGCACGACTGAAAGGTGCGGGACTCGCCTTGGGTCACCCCGCGACGCTGTTGCTGCGCGAATCGGGCGAGCGGGCATCGGGGGAGAAGTCGTAAGTAGGCGCGTCCCGGATCCAAAATTTGTCGAGCCTCCGGTCCGCTCGATCGATGTTCGTTCCGCCGCGCTTCGCGTCTTGGCCGTCGCCTTTGTCATTGCCGCGTTTGCGCTCGCCCTTCTCTTCGAATTGCACGCCGAACCTGCTGGCAGCGCGCGCAGGATTTCGTAGCAACGTGAGCGGGTTGCGCCGCAATGCCTTCGGCCCTCAGCCGCTTTGCGTCAAGCTCCGACGCCTCAAAGATTTCACTTCGGTATCGATTCAAGGCCTGAGGCTGCGCTGGCATCGAATTGTCCGGTCGCGAGCAATGGGCCAGCTAGCTGTGATGTTGCAATAGGTTGTTCATCCGGAAGGTTCTGGGAGACTGGAGTTCTCGACGCCCCAGCAACCTCAGGAGACCAACCGGATGAACAGCCACAAGAATGCCAGAACGACTTATGAAGGACGCAAGTTGCTGATCGA
>JANXTA010000111.1 GCA_025356395.1 Betaproteobacteria bacterium | reverse complement strand
GCAGCATCGTCGCAATCCCGAACGGCGGTCGACCGGTCTTGCCCTTCGGAGAGTGCGGCTCGATCAACATCGTCAGATCGGCCCACGGCACCACCCGGCTCATCTCGTCGAGAAACTCCCGCTTCCTCGTCCGCTTCGGCGACCGGTCGAATCCGTTGTTGCCCAGGCTCATCCGCTTCAGCATCGGCACCGTTCGAACGTGATCTCGATTCAACGCATCAAGCCTGCATCAGGCTGACTTACGCAGACCATCCTAAGCGCAACGGCAAGCGCAGCATGGACGAATTCGTGCATCACATCGCCGAGGACAAGCTGGTGGACTGGGGCTGGCATCCAGGCGACGATCGCAGGCCGGTCCCGATCTCGAAGGAAGACACGGTCAGCGCCGTGAAAGCCTGGGTCGCCGCGGGGGCACCCTGCCCGATCAGCTGACGGCCGGTAGCCGGATTCGACAGCTAGAATCCGGGTCTTCGCCGACGACCGGATTGCCGGACCTGTCGTGCAGACCCCGCCACCTCCACACACCACAATGATCGTCCGCGCGGCAACCCCCGATGACTGCGGAGCCATTGCAACGCTCCATGCCGATAGCTGGCGCACGACGTATCGCCACATCCTCGCGCACGACTACCTCGAGCATCACGTGGCAGAAGATCGCCACGATCTCTGGGCGGCTCGCTTCGGCAAGTACGATCAGAGCAAGCATCACATCGCGGTCGCGACGTCGGACGCGCAGGACCAACCCGGCGGCATCTCCGGCTTCGTCTGTGTGTTGCTCGACGAGGAACCCGACTACGGCGCGTTGCTCGACAACCTTCACGTCGCACCCAACCGCCATCGCCAGGGAATCGGTCGCCACCTGATGGCCGGTGCCGCGCACTGGATCGCCAGGATGCAACCCGAATGGGCGATGCATCTGTGGGTGTACGAAGCCAACGCCAAGTCCGTTCTTTTTTATCGATCATTCGGCGGCCAGCAAGTCGACCATCGGGTGATCGTCACGCCGGCCGGCAACCGCGCGACCGTTTTGCGCTTCGAGTGGCGCGATCCTCTTGCGCTCGCTCGGGTGCTCGACGCGTCGATGGAACAGCGGTCGGCCTGAAGCACGCGTGGCGCAGCTCAAACAGAATCGAGGTATTGCATGACGATCATCACGGCGGGAAGCCTGACGGGCGGGATGGTGGTGGGCTTGCTGCTCGCCTCCGGCTTCGGTCGGCGCTTCGATGCGGCGGGACGGCGCAACAAGTTGCTGGCGCGCCTGCCCGACGGCCAGACCTTGGTCAGCGCTTCGGCACGCGCGCTGTGCAGCGCGCTCGAACACGTCGCGGTGGTCGTCCCGTCGCGCGGCACGCTGCTCGAAGCAGCGCTGTCCGATCTACCGGTCAGCCTGATCCGCAACCCGCGCGCGAAGGAAGGCATCGGGGCCTCGATCGCCGTCGGCATCGCGGCATTGCGGCACGAATTTCCCAAAGCGAGCGGCTGGCTGATCGCGCTCGGCGACATGCCGTTCATCGCGCCGAAGAGCATCCAGGCCGTCGCGGAAGCGTTGTCGCTCGCATCGGAAGCCAGCGACGGTCCGCGCATCGTCGCGCCGGTTTACGACGGGCGACGCGGACATCCGGTCGGTTTCGGCAGCGGCTTCGGCGATGCCCTGGCGGCACTGCAGGGCGATGTCGGCGCGAGCGGGCTGATGAGTACCCATCGGGTCGATGTCGTCGATTGCGACGACCCGGGTATCCTCAGGGACATCGACACGCGCGACGATCTGGTTCGGGTCGGCGTCACGACCATGCTGTCGCCCGACGCGGGCCAACGGATGGAACAGCGCAAATGAAGGATTTGAAGTTCGATCGTTCCGCGCTACCGGCCGTCGTCGGCGACGCATCGAAGGCGATGAAAAAGGGCCGCACAAAAGCCGCGGTGCGTTTCCAGATCGCACCGATCGATCCGAAGGCGCATCTTTTCGAGATCGTCTGCGAGGTGGCCGAACCCGCCGCATCGGGGCAGGTGTTCTCGCTGCCCGCGTGGATCCCCGGCAGCTACATGATTCGCGAGTTCGCTCGTAACATTGTCTCGATCGAGGCCGACTGCAAGGGTCGCCCGGTCGCACTCGCCAAGCGCGACAAGCATTCGTGGCAGGCCTCGCCCTGCGACGGGCCGCTGCGTCTGCGTTATCGGGTCTATGCCTGGGATGCGTCGGTCCGCGCCGCGCATCTCGACGAGAGTCACGCGTTCTTCAACGGCACCAGCGTGTTCCTGCAGGTCGAAGGCTTCGAGCACACGCCCATCGAGATCGAGATCGTCGCGCCCGAGGGTCGCGTCTATCGCGACTGGAAGGTCGCGACGACGCTGCCCGAGCACGGCGCTTCGCGTCACGGCTTCGGCACCTATCTGGCGGAGGACTACGACGCGCTGATTGACCATCCGGTCGAGATGGGCCGCTTCCGGCTCGAACGCTTCGCCGCCGCCGGCGTGCCGCACGAGATCGCCTACACCGGCACGATCCCCAACTTCGACGCGGCCCGTGTCAGCGACGATGTCGCCAAGCTGTGCGCCGCGCAGATCCGCTTCTTCGAACCGTCGTCGTCCGCACGCGCGAAGGCGCCGTTCGATCGTTACGTGTTCTTCACCTCCGTCGCCGCCGAAGGCTACGGCGGCCTGGAACATCGATCGTCGACCGCATTGATCTGCACGCGCGACGTGTTGCCGGTCGTCGCCGGCAAGGGCAAGGGTAAGGGCAAGGCGAGCGAACGCAGCGGTCCATACCTGACCTTCCTCGGGCTCGTCAGCCACGAGTATTTCCACAGCTGGAACGTCAAGCGCATCAAGCCGGCGGCCTTCGTGCCCTACGACCTGACGCAAGAGAACTACACGTCGCTGCTGTGGATCTTCGAGGGCTTCACGAGCTACTACGACGACCTGTTCCTGGTCCGTACCGGCCTGGCCAGCGAGCCGCAGTATTTCGCGATGCTGGCGAAGGTAGTGAACGATGTCTTGGCCGGCAGCGGCCGCAAGTCGCAGAGCGTGGCTGAGAGCTCGTTCGACGCATGGGTGAAGTACTACCGCCAGGACGAGAACGCGCCGAACGCGGTGGTCAGCTACTACAAGAAGGGATCACTGGTCGCGCTCTGCCTTGACCTGCTGATCCGCCGGAAGGCCGGAGGCAAGGCATCGCTCGACGATGCGATGCGGCTGATGTGGAAACGCTACGGTCGCGATTTCTATTCGGGCCAGCGGGAAGGCGTCGCGGAAGACGCGTTCCCGTCGTTGGTTCTCGAGGCCACCGGCGTCGACGTGAGCACCGAGGTGCGACGCTGGGCCTACGGCACCGAAGAGCTGCCGCTCGCACACCTGCTGGCGCCATTCGCGCTCGAGCTGCGCGTCGAAGCCCAGACGACGATTCCGTCGATCGGCGCGCGCCTCTCGAAGACCGCCGGCGAGATCCGTCTTGTCGGCGTCACGGCCGGCGGTGCCGCGCACGAGGCCGGGCTGTCGGCCGGCGATGCGCTGGTCGCGATCGACGATCTGCGAGTTCTACCCGGTCGGCTGGATACGCTGCTGTCGCGCTATCGCGCAGGCGATGTCGTGCGGGTCAGTGCGTTTCGCGGCGACATCCTGCAGACCCGGACGCTGACGTTGGAAGGCGGACCGCGTCGGGTCGTGCTCGAAGAAGCGGCGAAGTCGGTCAAGTCGGCGCGTCGACTGCGCGAGGACTGGCTGCGCGGCGACGATCGCGCGTGACGCCTGGTCGTCAGCGCGTGTCGTCGCCTTCGACGCTGGTCCCATCCTGACCAGTGTCGGGCTCGCCGCTAATGGCGTAGCGCTCGGTCGCCCAGGCGCCGAGGTCCACGTTCTTGCAACGCTCGGAACAGAAAGGGCGAAAGGGACTGGAGGGATTCCAGACGACCTTTTCACCGCAGGTGGGACATTGCACGACGGCCATACGGACTCTAAAGATTGCAGAGGACGAGCTCGAACGGCACGTCGCTGTCGATCGGGCGCGGTCGCATGTCGCCATCCTGCGCGGTGAAGCGGACCCAGATCATGTACTTGTTGGCGCTGGTCTCGGGGATCGCGCCGAGGGATTCGTCGAGCCTGACCTGCAGCATCTGATACGACTTGCCGCCGAGCATCTGCTGGTAACCGCCCTGCACGGCGACGACCGACATCGAGTGCCCAGACTCGCGCAGCAGGCGGAGCACGATCTCGAAACAACGACGCAGCGGCATCAGCGGCCCGACCCAGACCGTGAGGTCGTCCAGGCGCTGCTGCGCCGGACGACTCAGCCACGCGTGATACGACGGCAGGTCGAACTCGCAGGTCCCGCCGGGGATGATGCTGCGGCTGCGGATGCTGGTCAGCCAGTCGTTGTCACGCAGGTGCTGCCCGACCTTGCCGGGTGCGTCGTAGAGTGCATGCGTCGCCTGCTCGATGTCCGCGAGAATGCCCTCGAGCTTGGTCTGTTCCACCGCGGCATTGCCACGCAGCATCGACAGCGTGTGACGCTGGCGCTCGAGTTCCTGGAGGAGATCGGACTTGAGATCGGCACGCCCCGCGACGTCGAGGATCTCGAACATTGTCACCAGTGCCACGTGATGCGACGTGGGATGCGGCTGCGACAGGAAGATCTCGAGACGGTCGAAGAGGTCTTCGAGCCGCAGCAGCGTTCGGATGCGCTCGTTGAAGGGGTACTCGTACTGGATCAATGGACGCCTGCGGTGACGGGGGACGAGTGCGGGGGGGACGAACGTGCCCATCGAGAGGCAGTGGCTGTAGGAGAGACAGCGTGGCACGATTCTGAAGCAAGCGAACGCGAATGACAAACCACGCGATCGTCTTTTTCGAAGAGGGCCGGCACGAAACATTCGGCCGATGACCAGGGCATGACCCCTCAACGGCCGCCGAAGTTCGATGCAGCGTCGAGATAGCGCCGATGCAGCGCCGCGATGGGCGCGTTGAGAGCGGTCGCATCGCCACTGTTGTCGATGACGTCGTCGGCCAGCGCGATGCGTTCGACGGCCGGCATCTGCGTGGCCATGACGGCCCTGACCTCGAACTCGGTGAGGCCGCTGCGGCGCATGACCCGGGCGATCTGCACGGCCTCGTCGCAGGCGATGACCAGCGTGCGCTGCACGGTCCCCGCGCGCTTCTTCGATTCGAACAGCAGCGGGATCACCAGCATCACGTAGGGCGAGGTGGCCTCTTCGCATTCGCGATCGCAGGCTGCGCGAATCATCGGGTGCAGGATCGCCTCGAGGCGGCGGCGCTCGTCCGCATTGCCGAACACGTGCGCCCGCATCACCGTGCGATCGAGCGCGCCGGCTTCCGTGATGAAGGCGCTTCCGAAGGCGTCACGAATCGCTTCGATGGCCGCGCCACCGGGCGCCGTCAGGCGATGCGCAGCGACGTCGGCGTCGACGATCGCCACGCCATGAGACGCGAAACGATCGGCGACCGTGGACTTGCCGCTACCGATTCCACCGGTCAGGCCGACTGTGTAGCGCATCGTGACGGAGAAGCTAGGCGAGCGTCGGCAGGATGAATTCGATCACGCGACGGCCGGCAAACAGCATCAGCAGTCCGGCGGGCGCGAGATAGACCCCGAACGGAAACTTGGTCGCGACGTCACGACGACCGGTGAGGATCAGCGCGATGCCGACGACCGCACCGACGCCCGCGGACATCAGGATGATTGGCAGCAGCGCCTTCCAGCCAAACCACGCCCCGAGCGCGGCCAGCAGCTTGAAATCGCCGTAGCCGAAACCTTCCTTGCCGGTCATCAGCTTGAATCCCCAGAAGACGATCCACAGGCTGAGGTAGCCCGCTGCCGCGCCCCAGACCGAGTCGGACAGTGACACAAAGCCACCGTCGGTCGACCACAACAACCCGGCCCACAGCAGAGGCAACGTGATCGCATCGGGCAGCAACATCGCGTCGGCATCGATGAAGGTCAGCGCGACGAGTCCGGCGACCAGCACCAGAGAAGCGAGGGTGGTGAAGGTCGCGCCAAAACGCCAAGCCACAGCACCGAAGAGGATGCCGGTCAACAACTCGATCGCCGGATAGCGCAGCGAAATGGCCGCCCTGCACGCCCTGCAGCGACCCCGCAGAGCGAGATAACTGACCAGCGGGATGTTCTCGAGCGCACCGATCTGGTGGCCGCAGGACCCACAACGCGATCCCGGCCGCATCAGGTTCTCATCCGGAAGAACCGCGACCAGACCTTCGAAGGCCGGTTCGGCTGCGCGCAACTGCTTCTTCAGCGCCGTCCGCTTCGGCGCGTCGACATGAGAGGCGACACGGTCCACGTATTCGTCGGCATCCTCGAACCAGTCGACGACGCCGGACACGTTGCCGCGCTCGATCATCCGCGGCAAGCGATGGATGACGACATTGAGGAAGCTTCCAATCAGCAGGCCGAAGAGACCTGCGACCAGCGTCAGCGACACCGGGCTGTCCAGCCAGGCGTCGATCACGAGTTCGAGCGAAGATCGACGATCGGAGAAGATCGATGCAGCACCACCTCCGGTCGTCGTGAGGTCTGCCGGTTCACACCACCTGGCCCAGCTTGAAGATCGGCAGATACATAGCGACGACCATGCCGCCGACCAGCACGCCCAGGATAACGATGATCAGCGGTTCGATCAGGCTGGACAGCGCGTCGACCGCGTCGTCGACCTCAGCCTCAAAAAAGTCCGCGACCTTGGACAACATGCTGTCGAGCGAGCCGGACTCCTCGCCGATTGAGACCATCTGGATCACCATGTTCGGGAAGACGTTGGTGTTCTGCATGGCGTTGGTGAGCGACACGCCCGTGGCGACATCGCCCTGCACCTTCTTGGTCGCTTCGGCGTAGACCCAGTTGCCTGACGCGCCGCCGACCGAGTCGAGGGCTTCGACGAGCGGCACGCCGGCCGCGAACATCGTCGCCAGCGTGCGCGTCCATCGCGCGATCGACGACTTGCGGACCAGGTCGCCGAAGATCGGCGCCTGCAGCAAAAGTCGATCCATGAAAGCCTGGATCTTCGGGCTTCGCTTCCACGCCTGCAGGAAGAAATAGATCGAACCGAAGATGGCCGGGAAGATGATCCACCACCAGGCCACGAAGAAGTCCGAGATGGCCATGACGACCAGCGTGGGGCCTGGCAGGTCCGCACCGAAGCTCGAGAACACGCTCTTGAACGCCGGGATCACGAAGATCATGATCACCGCCGTCACGATGAAACCCACCGCCAGCACCGCCACCGGATAGAACAGCGCTGCCTTGATCTTGCCCTTGATGGCGAGGATCTTTTCCTTGTAGGTCGCGAGGCGGTCCAGCAGCGAATCGAGAATACCGGCCTGCTCGCCTGCCGACACCAGGTTGCAGAACAGCGGATCGAAGTACAACGGGTACTTGCGGAACGCCTGGTTGAGGCTGGATCCGGTTTCGATATCTGAACGCACGTCGTTGAGCAGCTTGGAGACCGATGCGTTGGCATGGCCACGACCCACGATGTCGAAGGCCTGGAGCAGCGGCACGCCGGCCTTCATCATCGTCGCGAGCTGGCGCGTGAACAACGTCACGTCCTTGTCCCGGATCTTCTTGCCGCTCTTGAAGGTCTGTTTCTTGATCTTGGTGACGAGAATGCCCTGCTTGCGCAGCGAGGCATTGACCAGCGCATCGCCGGCAGCGCGCATCTCGCCGCGGACGTTCTTGCCGTTGCGATCCTTGCCCTCCCAGACGAACATCGACTCCTTGGTCGCCGGCCTGCGGGCCAGAGTTGCAGTTGCCATCATCGATCTCCGTGGTGATCGCGACCGCCGGCAAGCGCCGGGGTCGACACGCGGCATGTGCGCGCTGCGATCGAGAGGCTTCGCGCTTCAGCGAAGCCGACTGGGGTGGGTCGGGTATTCATTCGTTGGTCACGGCGAGCACTTCTTCGAGCGACGTCGCACCGGATTTGACCTTGCGCAGGCCGGACTGACGCAGATCGCTGACCCCTTCGCGCTTGGCCTGTGCCGCGATCTCCATCGCATTTCCGCCCGCGAGGATGATCCGCTGGATCTCTTCGGTGATCGGCATCACCTGGTAGATGCCGACGCGGCCCTTGTAGCCGCTGCCCTTGCAGATGTCGCAGCCGACCGCGTGATACGGCGTCCAGGATCCGTCGAGGTCACGCTCACGAAAACCGGCCGCGAGCATCGCCTCGTCGGGGATCTGGATCGGCTGCTTGCAGACGCACAGCTTTCGCGCGAGGCGCTGCGCGGTTATCAGGATTACCGACGACGCGATGTTGAACGTCGGCACGCCCATGTTCATCAGGCGCGTCAGCGTGGTCGGCGCATCGTTCGTGTGCAGCGTCGAAAAGACCATGTGGCCGGTCTGCGCGGCCTTGATCGAGATGTCGGCAGTCTCGAGATCGCGGATCTCGCCGACCATGATGATGTCGGGATCCTGGCGCAGGAAGGCCTTGAGCGCGGCGGCGAAGGTCAGGCCGGCCTTGTCGTTCATGTTGACCTGATTGACGCCGGCCAGCTGGATTTCGGCCGGGTCCTCGGCCGTGGAGATGTTGATGCCCGGCTGGTTGAGGATGTTCAGGCAGGTGTACAGCGACACGGTCTTGCCCGAACCCGTCGGGCCGGTGACGAGCACCATGCCGTAAGGACGCTGGATGGCATTCATCAGCGTCTCTTTCTGGTCGGGCTCGTAGCCGAGCGCGTCGATGCCCAGCTTGGCCTGCGACGGATCCAGAATCCGCATCACGATCTTCTCGCCGTAGAGCGTCGGCAAGGTCGAGACGCGAAAGTCGATGGCGCGCGTCTTGGACAGCACCAGCTTCATCCGGCCGTCCTGCGGCACGCGCTTCTCGGAAATGTCGAGGCGCGAGATAACCTTGATGCGCGACGCGAGCTTGTCCTTGATGGCCAGCGGTGGCTGCGTGATCTCGCGCAGTTGTCCGTCCTGACGGAAGCGGATGCGGTAGAAGCGCTCGTAAGGCTCGAAGTGGATGTCCGAGGCGCCGTCGTTGATGGCGTCCATCAGGATCTTCTGGAGGAAACGGACGACCGGTGCGTCGTCGACGTCCTGTTGCGCGGCCGCTTCGGCGGGGTTGACCTCGGCATCCTCAAAATCGAGTTGCAGGTCGTCGTTTATGTATTCGTTGAGCGTCGCTTCGGTGCTCTGGCCGAGACGGTCGAGCAACTGCATCAGCTTGTCGTGCTCGACGACCACGGCCTCGATCGAGAGCTGCGTCTGGAACTTGATCTGGTCGATGGCCTGATAGTTGGCCGCGTCGGATACGGCGACGGTCAACTTGTTGCCACGACGATGCAGGCCCGCGATCTTCAAGCCCTGCACCAGCTTCTTGTCGATCACGTCGTGCTGCATCTGTGCGGGATCGAACGCATTCAGATCGAGCAGCGGCAAGGCGAACATCTGCGAAAGGTTGGACGCCAGTTCGATCGGCGTCATCACCTTGGTATTGAGCAACTGGTCGATGAACTGGATCTGCGCAGCGTTCGCCGCGCGTGCGATGCCTTCGGCCTGCAGCATCGTGATCTTTCCGGCCTGCACGAGGGCGCGGCCTAGTCCGGCGATGACAGCGGTCGACGATGAAGGGGCGGAACTCAATGCGGCCATGGATCCAGGGGTGTGATGCGGCGTGCGCGTCTCGGGTCTGACTGTGGGCGCGGCTGAATCGGGCCGGCTTGGGCGCTGCTTGGCGGCAAGCTCATAAAGCCGAATCGATCATGCCGACAGCTCCTTGCTTTGTAAAGCAAATGGCTCGGGCTCAAGCCACGAGCAACGTCACTTTTGAGCCCCTGTTGCACGGATGCGCCAAAGGCAGGAGCGTTCGTGCTTGAGCATCGGGCGAAGACGCTGAATTTCAGACGCGAGCACTCGCATAGCGTTCAGTCCCCTTGTCCGATGCTGATCCTTGGCGCGGACACAGGCTTCGACGAAACGGGGGACACGTCAGGAGGATTATCGGCAAAAAACTCGCAGGGTTGAGCGGGCCGGCATCGACTGCCTGTCGAACCCAGTTTCGCGAGCGACCTTGCGGTCGAAAGAAACTGGTCGGGGTGAGAGGATTCGAACCTCCGGCCTCTACGTCCCGAACGTAGCGCTCTACCAGGCTAAGCTACACCCCGTGCTTGAACTGCTTGATGGATTTGCGCTCGATTGCCGCTTCAGGAGTCGCGGTGAATCGCAAACGAACACAATTCTAGCAGAGATCTTTTATACGGCGAGTCGGGTAGCTTGTTCGCGACGGCTCGTGCGGCCGCCGACTCGCGCTCGGCGAGCGCGCGCGTGTAGTCCAGCGCACCGCTGTTCTCGATCGCCGCCTGGATACCGGCGAGATCGGCATCCCTGCTGTCGATGACCGTGTTGCGCACCAAACTCTTCTGCGCGGCGTTGCCGCGCTCGAGCAGGTAGATCAGGGGGAGGGTCGGCTTGCCCTCGCGCAGGTCGTCGCCGACGTTCTTGCCAGTCTCGGCCGTGACCCCCAAATAGTCCAGCACGTCATCCACGAGCTGGAATGCCGTGCCGATGCGCCGGCCGAATTCGGCCCACGGTTCCTGCTCGTCTTCGGAGCAGCCGGCGAGGATGGCCGCCAGTCGCGCCGAAGCCTCGAAGAGCTTGGCCGTCTTGTAGCGGATCACCTGCATGTAGCGCTCTTCACCCACGTCCGGATCGTGGATGTTGAGCAACTGCAGGACCTCGCCTTCCGCAATCACGTTGGTCGCATCGGCGAGCGTGCGCATCACCGGCAGGCTTCCCACGTCGACCATCATCTGGAACGAACGCGAGTAGAGGAAGTCGCCGACCAGCACCGAAGCGGCGTTGCCGAACAGCGCGTTCGCCGTCTGGCGACCGCGTCTGAGGTCGGATTCGTCCACCACGTCGTCGTGCAGCAACGTGGCGGTGTGGATGAACTCGACTACGGCCGCCAGCGTGAGGCGATGCGGGCCGCGATAGTCGAGCGCGCCGGCGATCAGCAGCAGCAATGCGGGACGCAGGCGCTTGCCGCCGGCGCCGATGATGTATTCGGCGACCTGGTTCACCAGGACGACCTCGGATCGCAGCCGCGTGCGGATCAGCGCGTCCATCCCTCGCATGTCGTCGGCGACCGGCGCCAACACCGAAGATGCCTTCGGCTTCGCCAGGGCCAGATCCTGCGAATCGACATTCTCGTTGTAGGCGTTAAAGGTGGACGACACGGGAAGAATGGCTAAGGCGCCATCGAGATGCGGTTACGCGGATCAAAATTATATGCCATGCATTGCTATCGACCCGCAGCGCAGACCAAACGCGCGTTGACCGTTCCTGCGGGCGAATGTATGATCGTGGGTTTCCCCAAATCCGACTGTGTTGGTCCCCTGCATTGGGGCGCATTGCGGAGTCTTTCCTAGCAGAGGTCCAACATGTACGCGGTCATAAAAACCGGCGGCAAGCAGTACAAAGTCGTCGCTGGTGAAAAATTGAAAATAGAACAGATACCGGCGGACGTGGGTATGGAAATCACGCTTGATCAGGTGCTTGCAGTCGGCATCGGCGAAACGATTCAGTTCGGTCAGCCGCTCGTCGTCGGAGCCACGGTCACGGCAACGGTTCTATCCCAAGGTCGTCACGACAAGGTCAAAATCTTCAAGATGCGGCGACGCAAGCACTATCAAAAGCGTCAAGGCCATCGCCAGGATTACACCGAGGTATTGATCGGTACGATCAACAGCGCGCTGCAAGCGGCGGCCTGAGGAGCACACCACCATGGCACACAAGAAAGCAGGCGGCAGTTCGCGTAACGGCCGCGATTCGGAATCGAAGCGCCTCGGCGTCAAGGTCTACGGCGGGCAGGCGATCAACGCGGGCGGCATCATCGTCCGTCAGCGCGGCACGCGGTTGCACCCCGGCCTCAACGTCGGGATCGGCAAGGACCACACGCTATACGCGCTGGTCGACGGCACCGTGAACTTCGGCTTCAAGGGCCCGACCCAGCGTCACCTGGTCAACGTCGAGCCGGTTGCCGCGTAAGCATTCGCGCGGGAACCTAAAAGCCCCGCCCGTGCGGGGCTTTTGTTTTTCCGCGAAAGACGCGGAGAGAAAGTCAGCATGAAATTCATCGACGAAGCGAAGATCGACGTGGAGGCAGGCGATGGCGGCAACGGCATCGCCAGCTTCCGCCGTGAGAAGTTCATCCCGTTCGGCGGCCCGGACGGCGGCGACGGCGGGCGCGGCGGCAGCGTCTTCGCGATCGCCGATCGCAACATCAACACGCTTGTCGATTACCGCTACGCCAAGCTGCACCGCGCGAAAAAAGGCGAGCACGGCCGTGGCTCCGATTGCTACGGCAAAGGCGCCGACGACGTCATCCTGCGCATGCCGGTCGGTACGGTCATCACCGAACTCGAAAGCGGCGAACTGGTCGCGGACCTGACCGAGCACGGCCAGATCGCGCTGCTCGCGCAGGGCGGCAAGGGCGGCCTCGGCAACATCCACTTCAAGTCCAGCACCAACCGGTCGCCACGCCAGCAGACGGACGGCGAGCCGGGACAGGAACGCAACCTAAAGCTCGAGCTGAAAGTGCTCGCCGACGTGGGCTTGCTCGGCATGCCCAACGCCGGAAAGTCGACGTTCATCACGGCGGTCTCGAACGCGCGACCGAAGATCGCCGACTACCCGTTCACCACCCTGCACCCGAACCTCGGCGTCGTGCGGGTCGGACCGGAACGCAGCTTCGTGATCGCCGACGTGCCGGGCCTGATCGAAGGTGCCGCGGACGGAGCCGGTCTCGGCCACCAGTTCCTGCGCCATCTGCAGCGCACCGGCCTGCTGCTGCACATCGTCGACCTCGCGCCGTTCGACGAAGGCGTCGATCCGGTCAAGGAAGCGAAAGCGATCGTCGGCGAGCTTGAGAAGTACGACCCGGCGCTCGCGGCCAAGCCCCGCTGGCTGGTGCTCAACAAGCTCGACATGATCGACGGGGCCGAGTCCGCCAAGCGCGTGGCCGCGTTCGTGAAGCGCTTTAAGTGGAAGGGACCGGTCTTCGCTATCTCGGCGCTGACGCGCGTCGGATGCGAGGAGCTGATCTACGCGATCGAGCGCCACCTCACGGACCAGCGTCGCGCCCTGCATCCCGAAGATTTCTCGAACGAAGCATCCGGCGAGGCGGGTAGCGTCGAGCCGGAAGATCCCCGCTTCGCTCGCACCGGCGACTGATCGCCGAAGGCATGACCCCTCAGTCATGAATCGTCTCGCCACGGCGAAGCGCATCGTCGTCAAGGTCGGCAGCACGCTCGTCACCGACGACGGACGCGGCCTCGACCGGGACGCGATCGCCCGCTGGGCGGCGCAGCTCGCGGCGTTGCGGGCGATGAAGAAGGAAGTCGTGCTGGTCTCTTCGGGCGCCATCGCCGAAGGCATTAAGCGCCTCGGCTGGCTGAAGCGGCCGGTCGCGATGCACGAGCTCCAGGCAGCGGCGGCGGTCGGGCAGATGGGTCTCGTGCAGGCCTACGAAAGCGGCTTCGCCGCACACGGTATCGGCACGGCGCAGATCCTGCTCACGCATGCCGACCTCGCCGATCGCAGCCGCTACCTCAACGCGCGCTCGACGCTGCTGACGCTGCTCGGCCTCTCGATCGTGCCGATCATCAACGAGAACGATACGGTGGTGACCGACGAGATCAAGTTCGGCGACAACGACACGCTCGGTGCGCTCGTCGCCAACCTCATCGAGGCCGACGCGCTGGTCATCCTCACCGACCAGGCGGGACTGTTCAGCAGCGATCCCCGTCGCGACCCGTCCGCGCACCTGATCACCGAAGCGCGCGCCGGCGATCCGGCGCTCGAGGCCATGGCCGGCGGGGCCGGCAGTGCGCTCGGCCGCGGCGGCATGCTGACCAAGGTGCTCGCGGCGCGCCGCGCCGCGAGCAGCGGCGCCCACACCCTGATCGCCTCGGGGCGCGAGCCCGACGTGCTGGTGCGGCTCGCGCTGGGCGAGGCGATCGGGACACAACTCGAAGCCCCGGTCGGACGGCTCTCCGCGCGCAAGCAATGGATGGCCGATCACCTGCAGATCGCGGGGCGTCTGATGCTCGACGCCGGCGCGGCCGACGCGCTCGCGTCAGGCGGCCGCAGCCTCCTGCCGATCGGCGTGGTGTCGGTCGAGGGCAGCTTCGCGCGCGGCGACGTGGTGGCCTGCATCGGTCCCGACGGTCGCGAAATCGCCCGCGGCATCGTCAATTATTCGAGTGGCGACGCACGCCGCATCGGCGGTCACGCGTCGACCGAGATCGAGGCCCTGCTGGGTTTCGTCGACGAACCGGAACTGATCCACCGCACCAACCTGCTGGCGTTGTAGCTCAAAGGATGGTGGCCGGCAGGTGGACCTTGAGACGCCCCACGATCTCGGACACCTTGCGGGCCGGATACGACTCGGGGCAGAAATATTCCTTCATGAGGGCAGCGTGCTGGCGATTGTTGCCGACCTCCTTGATCGGGACCCAGACCGCGCTGCGAGAGCGAACCCAACTCCCGTTCGGCTGCCCGATCGCATACAGCTTCCGCTCCATCGATTCGCAGCGGATGCCTTCGTAGGTCACGTTGCGGGCGCCCTGGTCGCTGGTCGCGATGAGGACATAGCGGAACACGCCATCGCTGCCGATCGACAACGAATAGGTATCGATGCTGAAGCGATAGTGCGAGGCGCCGCTGACCGGGAAGACGACCAGGTCGCGCTCATTGGGCGCGGGAGGCAGTTCGGCCTGCACCTCCTGCCACGTCTTCGTCTCGTCCTCGAAATTCTTCTCGAACTCGCTGGGAGGCTTGGGCGTCGAGCATCCGGCCAGCATGACGGCCGCCACGATCGTGACGACGCGCCGCTTGTTCTTCATCATCTTTTGAATACCTTCGAAGCCCGGCGTCTCGCCGTCGATCAATGCGGGCCCGCCTTATGGTCGTCGTTCGCAGGCGCGGCGACGTCCCCGAAGCCTTCGACGAACGAGTCGCTGAACGAGTTGCTCAGCGAGTTGCTCAGATTATGCAGCGGAGCCCTCGTGTGCTGACGCAGATAGCGCGTGTGCTCGGGCTTGCGCGTCAGGTAACGCGACAGCTCGGTCAGCGCCCGCGTGTACACGTCGCGCTTGAATTCGATGACGGCATCGAGCGGCACCCAATACTCGTGCCAGCGCCACGCATCGAACTCGGGATGCGTCGACGCCCGCAACGAGATGTCGGTGTCACGACCGACCAGCTTGAGCAGGAACCAGATCTGCTTCTGGCCCCGATAACTGCCGCGCCATTCGCGCTTGACCCAGTTCTCCGGCACCTCGTAACGCAGCCAGTCGCGCGTGCGGCCGACCAGCTTGACGTGTTCCTTCTTCAAGCCGATCTCTTCTTCCAGTTCGCGGTACATCGCCTGCTCCGGCGTCTCGCCGTGCTTGATGCCGCCCTGCGGGAACTGCCATGAATGCTCGCGTATCCGCTTGCCCCAGAACACCTCACCCCTGGCGTTGGCCAGGATGATTCCGACGTTGGGGCGGTAGCCTTCTCTATCCAACATGTCGGCCCACCCGATTCCGTTAAGATTGAAAAGATTATAAACACGTCCTCCCAGCAGCGGGCAGCGTGTTCTTCAGGCACTGCCGCAGCGCCGGAAACCCGGTCGCTTCGCATGCCGCGTTCGCGAAGCATCGTCCCCAGAACCCCTTTCAGCCTTCACGGCATCGCCGCATGTACGCATCGCGTTTCTTCATCTCGACCCTCAAGGAAGCTCCGTCCGACGCGGAGATCGTCAGCCACAAGCTGATGCTGCGTGCCGGCCTCATCAAGCGGCTGGCCGGCGGTATTTACACCTATCTGCCGATGGGGCTGCGCACCATCCGCAAGGTCGAGAAGATCGTCCGCGAGGAGATGACCGCGGCCGACGCGATCGAGTTGCTGATGCCGGTCGTGCAGCCGGCCGAACTGTGGCAGGAGTCGGGCCGCTGGGAGAAGTACGGACCCGAGCTGCTGCGCATCAAGGATCGCCATCAGCGCGACTTCATCGTCCAACCCACGTCGGAGGAAGTGATTACCGACATCGCGCGGAAGGAGCTCGCGAGCTACAAGCAGCTGCCGATCAATTTCTTCCACATCCAGACCAAATTCCGCGACGAGATCCGGCCGCGCTTCGGCGTGATGCGCGGCCGCGAGTTCACCATGAAGGACGCGTACTCGTTCGATCGCGACTTCGCGGCGCTCGAGGTCAGCTACGCGAAGATGCACGCCGCCTACTGCGCCGTGTTCGAGCGGATGGGCCTGAAGTATCGGCCGGTCGCCGCCGACAACGGTTCGATCGGCGGCACGGGTTCGCACGAGTTCCACGTGCTCGCGGACTCGGGCGAGGACGCCATCGCGTTCTGCCCCACGTCCGACTACGCTGCCAACGTCGAAGCCGCCGAAGCGCTTTCGATCTGTTTGCGCGTCGAGGGCAGCGAAGTCATGCGCAAGGTGGCGACCCCCGGCCGGGCGAAGTGCGAGGACGTCGCCGAGTTTCTCGGCGTCTCACTGCAGTCGACGGTCAAGTCGATCGTCCTCGCCGTCGAGCAGCGCGAGAAGGACGTCCTCGTCAGGACCGAGATCGTGCTGGTCCTGCTGCGCGGCGATCACGAGCTCAACGAGATCAAGGCCCGCAAGCTGCCGGCGCTCGGTGCAGGCTATCGCTTCGCGACCGAGGCCGAGATCATCGAGACCTTCGGCACGAAACCCGGCTATCTCGGTCCGCTCTCCACGGCGAAGCCGGTCACGGTCGTCGCCGACCGGACCGTCGCCGCGATGAGCGACTTCATCGTCGGCGCCAACGAGCCGGACTTCCACATCGCCGGCGTGAACTGGGGCCGCGACCTGCCCGAGCCGATGGTCGAGGACGTCCGCAACGTCCAGGCTGGCGACCCGTCGCCCGACGGCAAGGGCTCGCTCAAGATCTGCCGCGGCATCGAGGTCGGCCACATCTTCCAGTTGCGTACCGTGTATTCCGAGAAGATGAACGCGACCTTCCTCGACGAGACCGGCAAGCCGAAGCACTTCGAGATGGGCTGCTACGGCATCGGCATCACGCGCATCGTCGGCGCCGCGATCGAACAGAACTTCGACGAGCGCGGCATCGTGTGGCCAAAGGCACTCGCGCCCTTCGAGGTCGTGATCTGTCCGGTCGGTTGGGGGCGCAACGAAGCCGTCCGGGACGCGGCCATCAAGCTGCACGACGAGCTCGTGCGCGAAGGCGTGGACGTGCTGGTCGACGACCGCGACCTGCGGCCCGGCGTGATGTTCGCGGACTGGGAACTGATCGGCGTCCCGCTGCGCATCACGATCGGCGATCGTGGCCTGAAGGACGGCAACGTCGAGATGCAGGCACGCAGGGACGGCGTCGTAGCCCATGTGGCGTTAGCCGAAGCCGGCGTCGCAGCGATCGCGCGCCTTGCCGATCTCTGAAGGTCCGATGCGTCGCAGGTTCTTCGGTGGTGCCTGCGCGCTCATGTGCGCGCTACCTGCCCTCGCATTCGCGGGCGCCCAGCAATACGAACCGCTCACCACGTCGGTCAAGTCCGCGCTGTCGTCCAGCATCGCCGACGGACGACCGCCGCGCATGCAGAGCACCGACATCAAGCAGCGGCTCGCGTATCTCGAATGGCTCGGCGAGATGTCCGAGCGCCTGAAGAAGCGCACCCCCGACTACCAGACGCGTCGCGAAATGCTCGAGACCATCTACTACGAGAGCAAGCGCGCCGGGCTCGATCCCGCGCTGATGCTCGGGCTGATCCAGGTCGAGTCGGGCTTCCGGAAGTTCGCGATCAGCACGGCCGGAGCACGAGGCCTCACGCAGGTCATGCCGTTTTGGACCGGCCTGATCGGCGACAACGATCCGAAGAAGCTGTTCAACGTGCAGATCAACATCCGCTACGGCTGCGTAGTGCTGCGTCACTACCTCGATCGCGAGGATGGCGACCTGTTCCGCGCGCTGGGTCGCTACAACGGCAGCCTCGGCAAGCCCGAGTATCCGAACCTGGTCCTCGGTGCCTGGAAGCGCTGGGAATATTCGCCGCAACTCGCGCCGTCGGTGCCGACCCTCGGCAACACCATGCCCTGAGAGGGCTCAGCGCCAGGCGGAGCGGATCATCGCGACGCCGTGCGCACCGCTGTCTCGAGCGGCGGCGAGATCGTCCTGCGTCAGGCCGCCGAGCGCGTAGACCGGCAGCGTCGTCGCCTTCGCGATCTCCGCGAATCCAGCCCAGCCGAGCAGTTCGGCATCGGGATGCGACGTCGTCGCCCCGACCGGTCCGAGCACCGCAGCGTCCAGGTCCAGCTCGCCCGCGCGCGCGAGTTCGGCCGCGTCATGACACGACGCGAAACACCAGTCGATCGTCGGCCGTGCGTCCAAGGTCAGCAGCGCACACGACGACAGATGCACGCCGTCCGCGATCGACCAGTACGACTTGGGATGGGCGCTGTTCACGAGGAGTCGGACGCGATGTGTCGCACACCGCACATGGACCGCGTCGAACAGGGCGGCGAAGGACGCGTCGTCCATGCCGGGCTCGCGCAGCTGCAGCTGCGTGATCGAGCCGTCGGCGATGCGCCGATCGAGCGCCGCGAGGAATACGTCGACGCCCATCGTCGACGCGCTCGAGATCGCGTAGGTCGACGGCAACCGCATCCAGCGCCGCACCGGCAGCGCGCCCTCGAGCCACGGCTCGGTCGTTAACTGCTCGATGCGCTCCCAGCGAAAGCCCTGGCCTTCGCGCGGCTCGGGCTCGCCCTGCCAGCCGCGGCCTTCGCCGTAGCAGCGCCAGAAGTGGAGACGCACGGTCGCATGCGGATAGACGACCACGCGTTGCACCCAGGGATGCGCGACGACGATGCGCAGACCGAGCTCCTCGTCGAACTCGCGGGCCAGCGCATCGAAGACCGATTCGCCCGCTTCCAGCTTGCCGCCCGGGAACTCCCAGTAGCCCGACATCGGCTTGCCGTCGGGCCGTTGCGCGAGCAGGAAGGAGCCGTCGTCGCGGATCAGCACGCCGACCGCGACATCGATCGGTTCGATCACGCGTCGCTTGAGGACTGAGGACTTCGACCGGCCCAGTCGCGCGCGAACTGATGCGCGACGCGTCCCGAGCGCGAGCCGCGCTCGAGCGCCCAGCGCAACGCGTCGCCCTTCGCCTCGTCGATCTCGGTAGGTCCACAACCGTAGTGCCGCATCCATTCGTCGACGACCGCGAGGTACTCGTCCTGGCGAAACGGATAGAAGCTGACCCACAATCCGAAGCGTTCGGACAGCGAGATCTTCTCTTCCACCACGTCACCCGGATGGATCTCGACGTTGCCGTTGCCGCCGTCCACGTGACGTGTTGCGAGGTTGTCCTTCATCTGCTCGGGCATCAGGTGGCGGCGGTTGCTGGTCGCGTAGATCAGGACGTTGTCGGACTGCGCCGCGATCGATCCGTCGAGCGCGACCTTCAGCGCCTTGTAGCTCGACTCGCCTTCCTCGAACGAGAGGTCATCGCAGAAGATGATGAAGCGCTCGGGACGCGCGCCGATCAGGGCGACGAGATCCGGCAGGTCGACGAGATCGCTCTTGTCGACCTCGATCAGCCGCAGGCCCTGGTCCGCGAACGCATTCAGGCAGGCCTTGATCAGCGACGACTTGCCCGTGCCGCGCGCGCCGGTCAGCAGCACGTTATTGGCCGTGCGCCCCGCCACGAACTGCCGCGTGTTGCGCTCGATGACCGCGCGCTGACGATCGATGTTCTGCAGGTTCGCGAGCGTGACCACAGCGATGTGCTTCACGGGCTCGAGCCGGCCCTGGCCGTTGCGCTTGCGCCAGCGGAACGCGGTCGCTGCGGACCAGTCGATCTCAGCCGGCGGGGGCGGCAACAGGGTTTCGACGCGGCCGAAGAGCGCATCGGCGCGATCGATCAATTGCTGAAGTGTGATGGTCATGAGATCAGAGCGCCGTGGCCGGCAGCGGCTTCCGCTTGCCCGCCGACACGCGAAACACGAAGGGATTGAGCACGATCGACAGCAGGGCGCCCGCGAGCATCAGCGCATAGGCCTCGTCGGACAGCAGCCCGAGGCTCTTGCCGAGCGCGCCGAGGATGAACGAGAACTCGCCGATCTGCGCCAGCGACGCCGCCACCTCGAAGGCCGTCTCGCGCGTGCAGCCGAGCGCGAGGACGATCGCCGCCGCCGCGATCGATTTGCCGACGACGATCACGCCTAGGACCGCGAGGACGCGCTCCGGATGTTCGACCAGGATGCCCGGATCGAACAGCATGCCGACCGCCACGAAGAACAGGACCGCGAACGAATCCTGCAACGGCTGCAGGTCCTCGGCGGCGCGATGGCTCTCGTCGGAACTGTTGACGACCACGCCCGCGAAGAAAGCGCCAAGCGCGAACGAGGCGCCGAAGTAATGCGACGCGATGTAGGCCGTGCCTAGCGCGAGAGCGATCGCGGTCAGCGTGAACAACTCGCGCGATCCGGTCCGGGTGACGACGCGTATCAGCCAGTGGAACAGCCGCGTCACGATCGTCAGCATCAGCACGACGAAGACCGCGACTTTGCCGAACGTGACCAGCACGGTGCTGATCGAGAAGCCCGTCTCCGCACCGGCCTCGCCTGCCGAAGTCCCTCCGAGCAGGCCGGCCAACGGCGGCAGCAGGACCAGCACGAGCACCATCACCAGATCCTCGACGACCAGCCAACCGATCGCGATGCGGCCGTTGTCGGACTGGATCGAGTTACGGGCTTCGAGAGCCTTCAGCAGGACCACCGTGCTGGCCACCGAGAGCGACAGCCCGAACACGATGCCTTCGCCAAGCGTCCAACCCCAGAGTTCGCCGAGTCCGAGACCCATCGCGGTCGCGACCGCGATCTGGACGATCGCACCCGGCAAAGCCACGCCCTTCACGGCCCACAAAACCTTCGGCGAGAAGTGCATGCCGACGCCGAACATCAGCAGGATCACGCCGATCTCGGCAAGCTGCGGCGCGAGCGTCGCGTTGCCGACGAAGCCCGGCGTGAACGGCCCGACCGCGATGCCGGCGACGAGATAGCCGACGATCGGCGAGAGCCCGATGCGCACCGCGATGAGTCCGCCGACGAGGGCGAGGACGAGCCCGATGGCGATGAGGGAGATGAGAGGGGTGTCGTGCATCAGCTCGATCCAACCTCGACTCGCTTGCTCCCTCCCTGGAAGACGGAGCAAGCAGGACCATTCACGTCCGGTACTCGGCGTTGATCTTCACGTAGTCGTACGAGAAATCGCAGGTCCACACCACCGTGCCATGCGTCCCGCGACCGAGCTCCACCCGGATCACGATCTCGTCGGGCTTCATCACCCGCGCTCCGTCCTCCTCGCGATAGCTCGCCGCGCGCCGTCCCGCCTCGATCACGCGCACTTCGTCGTCGCCCGCAGACAGATAGAGATCGACCTTGGCCGTGTCGAGCTCCTCGACCCGCGCGTTGCCGATCGCCATCAGCAGGCGTCCAAGGTTGGGGTCCGACGCGAACAACGCGGTCTTCACCAGCGGCGAGTTGCCGATCGAGCGCGCGACGCGCAGCGCCTCGGCTTCGTCGCTCGCGCCATTGACGGCGATGGTGATGAACTTGGTCGCGCCCTCGCCATCCCGCGCGATCGCCTGCGCGAGTTGCTGCGCGACCTCGACGATTGTCGCCTTCAACGCGAGATAGCGGGCGGGTTCGGCCCCGATGATCTCCGGCATCGCGGCCTTGCCGGTCGCGATCAGCACGAACGAGTCGTTGGTCGAGGTGTCGCCGTCGACCGTGACGCGATTGAACGAGACGTCCGCGACCTCGCGCACCATCCGTTGCAGCGCGACCTGATCGACCAGCGCGTCGGTGGCGACGTAAGCGAGCATCGTCGCCATGTTCGGCTGCAGCATGCCGACCCCCTTGGCGATGCCGGTCACAGTGACCGTCACACCGTCGATGTCGATCGTACGCGACGTCGCCTTCGCGACCGTGTCGGTGGTCATGATCGCCGCCGCGGCAGCGGCCCAACGATCGGCAGCCAGCGTCGCGAAGGCCTGCGGCAACGCGGCCTCGATCTTGTCCACGGGCAACGGCTCGAGGATCACGCCGGTGGAGAACGGCAGCACCTGCGAGATCGAACAGCCGATCAGTCGTGCGGCGACCTCGCAACTGCGCAATGCGGCCGCGATGCCATCGTCGCCGGTGCCGCAGTTGGCATTGCCCGCATTGACGATCAGCGCGCGGATCGCTTCGCCCGAATCGAGATGCTCGCGGCAGACCTGCACCGGCGCCGCGGCGAAACTGTTCTGCGTGAAGACGCCCGCGACGCGGCTGCCGCGCGCGAGGCGCATCAGCATCAGGTCGCGCCGGCCAGCCCGCTTGATGCCGGCTTCGGCGAAGCCCAGTTCAACACCGGGAACAGGCTTGATCGATGCGGGATCGGGAGCGGACAGACGGACGGCCATGGGCGAGCTCGAAGGGTGATGCAGCGGCGAGCGCCGTGCAGGAAGGAGGACAGACGCATTGTAACGGCCGTACTACCGGCTCCTTTCACGCGCGAGGTGCTCCAGACCCCATGGATCGTCGTGCGACGAATCCCCCGATTGTTTCCGTGGAGTGCGGATGGGGGACATCCTTCAACCCCGCTCAATCATTAGAATGGCGCTCCTGCGATTTTTCGTCGCCGGACCGACAGCGCGACGCGAAGGTGCACACCGCACTCGTTGCCTTGTGCGCCGCCCCTGCCGGGCGACGCACCCTTCAGGAGCTTTCATGCGATTCCCCAGGTTCAAAGGCGCGTCGAGTCACGCCGCCGCGGTGCTGTGTGCGCTGTCGCTCAATGCGTTCGTGCCCGTCGCTCACGCGCAGTCCGCGCCGGCCGAAGCGACGGTCAAGCTACCCGCCGGCATGACCCGCATCACCTCGGTCGAGGGCATCACCGAATACGCGCTGCCGAACGGCCTGCACGTCCTGACGCTGCCCGACAGCTCGAAGCCGACCACGACGGTCAACATGACGATCAAGGTCGGCTCGCGCCTGGAGAACTATGGCGAGACCGGCATGGCCCACCTGCTCGAGCACCTGATGTTCAAGGGCACGCCGCACTACCCCGATCCGAAGAAGCTGATGAGCGATCGCGGCCTGTCGTGGAACGGCACGACCTCCGAAGACCGCACGAACTACTTCGCGAGCATGGCCGAGAACCCCGAGAACCTCGACTTCTATCTGCACTGGCTGTCCGAGGCGCTGACCCAGTCGTTCATCGCGAAGAAGGATCTCGACTCCGAGATGACGGTGGTGCGCAACGAGATGGAGCGCGGCGAGAACAGTCCCTTCCGCATCCTGCTCGAGAACGTGCAGGCGTCGGCCTTCCACTGGCACAACTATTCGAAGAGCACGATCGGCGCGCGCAGCGACGTCGAGAACGTCGACATCTCGCGGCTGCAGGGCTTCTATCGCAAGTACTACCAGCCCGACAACGCCGTCCTGATCGTCGCCGGCAAGTTCGACGAGGCGAAGACGCTCGCGATCATCGCGTCGACGTTCGGCAAGCTGCCGAAGCCGAAGCGCGTGCTCGACCCCACCTACACGCTCGACCCCGCGCAGGACGGCGAGCGGTCGGTGACCTTGCGCCGCGTCGGCGACACGCCCTTGCTGCTGGCGATGTATCACATCCCCGCCGGCTCTTCGCCCGACTACGCAGCGGCGACCCTGGCCAGCACCATCCTCGGCGGCCCCGAGTTCCGGCTCAACAAGGCGCTGGTCGAGAAGAATCTCGCGGCCGAGTCCTTCGGGGGCGCACGCTCGTTCGCCGAGCCCGGCTACGCTTATTTCGGCGCGGCGCTCAAGAACGATCAGTCCATCGATACCGCGCGCGATGCGCTGATCGGCACCGTCGAAGGCGTTGGCCAGCAGCCCTTCACCGATGCCGAACTCGAACGCGCCAAGAACATCTGGCAACGCGGCTTCACGCAGACGCTCAACGATCCGCAACGCGTCGGCCTCGGCCTGTCCGAATACATCGCGCTCGGCGACTGGCGTCTCGGGTTCCAGCGGCGCGACCAGGTCAAGGCCGCGACCACGGCAGACGCCAACCGCATCGCGACCGAGTACTTCGTGACCAGCGATCGGACGCTCGGCACCTACGTCCCGAGCGCCAACCCGGTCCGCTCGCCGGCGCCCGCACGCGTCGATGTCGCCGCGGTAATGAAGGACTTCAAGGGCGGCGAGGCCGTGGCGGCCGGCGAGAACTTCGACGTCTCGCCGGAAAACATCGACAAGCGCACGACCATGTCGGTCCTGCCCGGCGCGGCGGGCATCAAGGTCGCGCTGCTGCCGAAGTCGACACGCGGCGGCAAGGTCGTCGCGCTGATCGCGCTGCGCTTCGGCGACGTGAAGAGCCTGTTCGGCAAGGACAGCGCCGGATCCGCCGCCGCGGCGATGCTGTCGCGCGGCACGCAGCGCATGACGCGCGAGGAACTGTCGACGGCCTTCGAGAAGCTGCAGACCTCGTGGGCGGTCGGCGGCGACGAGCAGGGCGTCACGCTGCGCCTCGAGACCACCCGCGCCAACCTCGCACCGTCGATCGCGCTGGCGCAGGAAGTGCTGCGCACACCGCGCTTCGACCCGGCCGAGTTCGAGCAGATGAAGACCGGCCAGATCGCGGAGATCGAGTCGTCGCGGTCGGAACCCCAGGCCATCCTGGCGCAACGCATCGAGCGTGAGGGCAATCCGTATCCCAAGGGCGATCCGCGCTACGCGATGACCTTCGACGAGACGCTGGCCGAGATTTCGGCGCTGAAGCTCGACGACGTGAAGGCCTTCTACCAGGAGTTCTACGGCGCGTCGCACGCGGCAGTGACCGCGATCGGCGACTTCGATGCGCCGGCGTTCACCACGCAGTTGCAGTCGAGCTTCGGCGACTGGACCAGCAAGACGGCCTACACGCGCGTCCCGCAGCCGGCGCTCGACATCCCGGCCACGACCTTCCGCATCGAGGTCAAGGACAAGCAGAACGCGGTCGCGAGCGGCAAGCTCGAGTTCGCGTTGCGCGAGTCGGACCGCGAGTATCAGGCAATGCGCCTGGCCACGCAGATCTTCGGTGCCGGCGGTACAGGTCGCCTGTGGAATCGCATCCGCGAGAAGGAAGGCCTGTCGTACGGCGTCGGCGCCGGACTCAGCGGCGGCCAGTACGAAGCGAACAGCGACTGGCAGTTCTTCGCCATCAACGCGCCGCAGAACGCCGATCGCGTGAAGGCGGCCTTCGACGAGGAAGTCGCCCGCGCGCGCCGCGACGGCTTCACGGCCGACGAACTCAAGCGCGCCAAGGACGCAATCGCCGCGGGCAGCCGGCTGGCGCGTGCGCAGGACGGTTCGTTGGGCGGGTTGCTGGAATCGTTCCTGGAACGCGGCAAGACCCCGCTGTACTTCGCCGAACTCGATGCCCTGCGCGCACAGATCACGCTCGACGAGGTCAACGCGGCGTTCCGCAAGTACGTCGTGCCCGAGAAGATGGTCTACGGCTCCGCAGGCGACTTCGCCAATGCGAAGGGCGCGGTGGCCAAGCTGCCGGCTGCGAAGTAGCGGCCGATTCACGACACCGATCCGCCGGGAGCGGATCGGTGGGCCTTACCCCGCGTCCAGCCCGTCCTGCACCTGCTCGGCCGCGCGCAACACCGCGCGTGCCTTGTTCTCGGTCTCCTGCCATTCCATCTCGGGGATCGAGTCGGCCACGATGCCGGCCGCGGCCTGTACCGCGAGCAGGCCGTTCTTCACGACGCCCGTCCTGATCGCGATCGCGAGGTCCATCTCGCCCGAGAAGCTGAGGTAGCCGCACGCGCCGCCGTACAGGCCGCGCTTGGTCGGCTCCAGTTGGTCGATGATCTCCATCGCGCGCACCTTCGGGGCACCCGACAGCGTGCCGGCCGGGAAGGTCGCCCTGAGCACGTCGATCGATGTCAGCCCCGGCTTGAGCCGGCCTTCGACCGACGACACGATGTGCATCACGTGCGAATACTTCTCGACGGCCAGCTGCTCGGTGACCTTGACGCTGCCGATCTCCGCGATGCGGCCGACATCGTTGCGCGCGAGGTCGATCAGCATCACGTGCTCGGCGATCTCCTTCGGGTCCGACAGCAGTTCGGTCGCGAGCGCCGCGTCCTGCGCTGGGGTCGCGCCGCGCGGGCGGGTGCCGGCGAGCGGGCGAATCGTGACGATGGTGTCGTTGCCATCCGCCGCATTGGGCTTGGGCCGCTGCTCGTGGCGCACAAGGATCTCGGGGGACGAGCCGACGACATGGAAGTCGCCAAAGTTGTAGAAGTACAGATACGGCGACGGGTTCAGCGAACGCAGCGCGCGGTACAGCGTGAGCGGCGAATCGCGGAACGGCTTGACGATGCGCTGGCCGATCTGCACCTGCATCACCTCGCCGGCCGCGATCATCTCTTTCGCCTTGCCCACGGCCGCGAGATAGTCGTCCTTGGCGAACGCGCGATGCGCATCGGTCCGCATCGACGGCTGGCTGTACGGCACGTCGACCGGACGACGCAGCCGGTCGCGCAGCTCGCGCAGCCGCGCCTTGGCGCGACCGTAGGCTTCCGGCTTGGTCGGGTCCGCGTAGACGATCACGTAGATCTTGCCCGCGAGGTTGTCGACCACCACGACCTCTTCGGTCAGCAGCAGCAGGATATCGGGGACATCGAAGCCCTCATCGTCGGCCGTCTTGGCGCTCTTGATCAGTCGCGGTTCGATGTAGCGCGCGACGTCATAGCCGAAGTAGCCGGCAAGTCCGCCCGCGAAGCGCGGCAGGCCCGGCCGCACAGCGACCCGGAAGCGGTCCTTGAAGGCGGCGATGTTGTCGAGCGGATTGCCGCTCGACGTCTCGACGACCTTGCCGTCGGTCACGACTTCGGTGACCGCGGCATCGCCGTAGCCGCTGGCGCGGATCAGCGTGCGGGCGGGCAGCCCGATGAAGGAGTAGCGGCCGAAGCGTTCGCCGCCGACCACCGACTCGAGCAGGAAGGAATGTGCGCCGGCTCTTTCGATGTGGGCGAGCTTGAGATACAGCGAGAGCGGCGTGTCGAGGTCGGCGAAGTGCTCGCCGATCAACGGGATGCGATTGAAGCCGTCGCGAGCCAGCGACTGGAATTCGAGTTCGGTCATGACCATCTTCTAGGACGCGTTCGCGGCGGGGACGCCGCGACGCTGGGGACGACAGGTCGGCGCGTGCGCTCGACCACTCTGTACGACGAGGACTAGCCTCGCCAGCCTGAGCTTCGCCACCACGACGCGACGCAGCGGAGAGCTGGTGCGGCGACCGATGGAGCGGCGAGTCGTGCGATGCGACGGATCATGAAGAGTGGCGTGAATCAGGCACGGCGCTCGTCGAGAATCCAGTGCGCGGCTGCCAGAAGGTCGCGGACGATAGCACATGTGACACCGCGTTCGAGCAGGGCCGAAGCGCTGTCCGCCACACCGCCGAAGCCCGGATAACCATAGGGCACGGTGAGCGAGAACACGCCGGCCGCGGACGCCGCCAGCGCGTCGTTCTTCGAGTCTCCGATCATCACGCAATCACCCGGCGCGACCTTCATCGAGGTGCAGGCGTGGAGCAGCGGCGCCGGGTGCGGCTTCTTCTCGACGGTGTCGCCGCCGCCGACGATGCAGTCAAAGTAGTCGGCGATGCCGAGCCGGTCCAACAGCGGACCGACGAGCTCGCGCGGCTTGTTCGTGACGCAGGCGACGGCGAGCCCGGCGGCGCTGAGCGCGGCCAGGCCTTCGCGCACGTGTGGATACAGCGTGGCCGTGGTGCCGTTGTGCCGTCGATAGTGGGTGAGATAGACCGGCAGCCAAACGTCGACCCCGGCCTTGCCCACCAGCGCGGCGACCAGCGCCGCTGCGCCTTCGCCGACGACTTCGGAGGTCTCGCGCTCGGACATCGGCGGGCGTCCCGCGTCGGCCAGCATCGCGTTGGCGGCGACGGCGATCTCGGAAAGCGTGTCCACGAGGGTGCCGTCGAGGTCGATGAGGACGGCGCGGTAGGGATTGAGGGTTGGCATGGGCGTCATCGCTAAGCATTGCGCGTGCTCCCTCCCCCAAAAGGGAAGGAGAAAATCAAACCGAGGCCAGCGCCTCCCGCAACTTCCCCATCACCCCTCGATACCCGCCATCCGCGTCCCTGGCCCCGAACACCGCTGAGCCCGCCACGAACGTACAGGCGCCCGCCTTGGCGATCTTCGCGATGTTGTCGACCTTCACCCCGCCGTCGACCTCGAGCATGATCGTCCGCCCGCTCGAGGCGGCATACGCATCGATGCGCGCGCGTGCATCGGCCAGCTTGACCAGCGCCTCGTCGATGAACGACTGCCCGCCAAAGCCCGGGTTGACCGACATGATCAGGATCAGGTCGACGCGATCCATCACGTAGTCGAGGTAGCCGAGCGGCGTGGCCGGGTTGAACACCAGGCCCGCCTTACAGCCGTGTTCGCGGATCAGCCCGAGCGTGCGATCGATGTGATCCGAGGCCTCGGGATGGAAGCTGATGATGTTCGCGCCGGCTTCCGCGAAGTCCGGCACGATGCGATCGACCGGCTTGACCATCAGGTGCACGTCGATGATCGCGTCGCTGCCGTCGGGCCTTCTGGCATGCGGCCGCACGGCCTTGCAGACCATCGGACCGATCGTCAGGTTCGGCACGTAATGGTTGTCCATCACGTCGAAGTGGATGAAGTCGGCGCCGGCGGCAAGCACCTGTCCCACCTCGTCACCGAGGCGCGCGAAGTCGGCCGAGAGGATCGAAGGCGCGATGCGATAATCGGGTGTGTTCGCAGGGTCCATTGGCATCCGTAAGTTCGAGCGGTTGGTCCGTGCCACGACGGCCAGCGTCGCAAGATCGAGCGGCGCCGGGCACTGTTCCGCAGGGCGTTTCGTCGATTCCTGAATAGTTTACCGGACCCCTACTGCCACTAGCGCGCGCCATCCTTCACGCGCACCCACTCGAAAAAACAGCCATGCCCACCTATCGCCTCAACGTCACAGTGAAAACGCGACACCTCCCGGAGCAGTCCGACGCATCCGAATCGCGCTACGTGTTCGCGTACACGATCACCATCACCAACGCGGGGGACGTGCCGACGCAGGTGATCTCGCGGCACTGGGTCATCACCGATGCCGATGCGCACATCGAGGAAGTGAAGGGGCTCGGCGTCGTCGGGCATCAGCCGCTGCTGTCGCCCGGCGAAACATTTGAATACACCAGTGGCACCGCGCTGGCGACGGCGACCGGCTCGATGCGCGGCAGCTACTTCGCCGTGGCCGAGGACGGCACGCGCTTCGACGCGCCGATCGACGAGTTCGCACTGGCCGTGCCGCGCGCGCTGCACTGATCGGTCAAGGCACCGAGTCCCCGGCCCGACGCTGCGGAGCTTCCTTCAAGGCAGCGTCGCTCGCCCGCCGCTCGGCATCGTCACGCGCCAGCTTCTGCAGCGCGTCCCGCTCGCGACGTTGCGTCGGTCCGAGCGTCCACCACACGATGAACAGAAACAGGCCGAGCGCACCCAACGCTTCTGCCACCAGGATCCACATGCCAGTCCCACTCCTTGAAGACGCCTCGTGTGTCGTACCGACCAAGCGCGTCCCGCATTCTATCGAGGCGGTCCGCGCGCGCATTGCCGCCGCATCGATCGTGGCGGTTGCGATGCTGATCGGCGCGTGCACGACGACGCCCGTGCGTCCTCCGGTGCCACCGACTCCGGCGCCTCAAACGGCCCCGACACCCGTCCCCATCGTGACGGCCAAGCCGGTGCTGATACCGAGTTCCTGGTCGGCCGTGCCCGGCTGGTCCGACGATCCGCTGACCGATGCATGGCCCGCCTTCCTCGCGTCGTGCGACGCGATCGGGCGCAAGCCCGAATGGATCGCGCCGTGCGGCAGCGCGCGGTCGATCGACGGCAACGACGCGCTCGCGATCCGCAATTTCTTCGAGAGCCGCTTCGTCCCGAATCGGGTGACCACCACCGAGGGCAACGAAACCGGTCTCGTCACCGGTTACTACGAGCCGTTGCTGCGCGGCAGCCGCACGCCGGTCGCGCCCTACCTGACGCCCCTCTATGCCGTGCCCGACGACCTGCTGACCGTCGACCTGACCTCGCTGTTTCCCGAGTTGAAGGGCAAGCGCGTACGCGGCAAGATCGTCGGTCGCACCGTGGTGCCCTATCCCCCGCGTGGTGACCTCGCGGCCAGCGGGTCGCTGCGCGGCAAGGAACTGCTGTGGGTCGAGGATCCGATCGAGGCGTTCTTCCTCGAGATCCAGGGCTCGGGCCGTGTCGAGATCAGCAAGGCCGGTCGCGTCGTACAGACCGTGCGCGTGGCCTATGCCGACCAGAACGGACAGCCGTACAAGTCGGTTGGACGCTGGCTGGTCGATCGCAACGAAGTGACACTGGCGCAGGCGTCGATGCAGAGCATCAAAGGGTGGGCGCTCGCGCATCCCGACCGGCTGACCGAGCTGCTGGCGGCGAACCCCAGCGAGGTCTTCTTCAAGGAGGAAGCGATCACGGATCCGTCGAAAGGACCGAAGGGTGCGCTCGGCGTTTCGTTGACTCCGCAACGATCGATCGCGGTCGATCCGCGCGTGGTGCCGCTCGGCTCGCCGGTGTTCCTGTCGACCACGTTGCCGCTGTCCGACACGCCGCTGCAGCGCCTCGTGATGGCGCAGGACACGGGCGGCGCGATCGCGGCCGCGCCCAACGGCGCCGTGCGGGCCGACTACTTCTGGGGCTTCGGGGCCGACGCGGCCAACCTGGCCGGACGGATGAAGCAGGAAGGTCGGATGTGGGTGCTCGTGCCGCGTTGAAACGAGACCGGCGGCGGGTTCAGCTCGCCTGCAGGAACTTCTGCAGGTCGGCCGCGCCGATCGCGCCTTCGACGCGCTTGTTGTTCGAGAAGAACAGCGTCGGCGTGCCGTCGACCTTGAGCTTCTTTCCGAGCTCGAGTGTCTTGTCGATCGGGGTCGAGCAGGCGCCATCGCCCGCCAGCGCGGTGGCGTTCTGCATCCACTCCGTCCACGCCTTCGCGCGATTGGGCGAGCACCAGATCTGCTTCGACTTGACCAGAGAGTCCGGCCCCAGGACCGGGTAGAGGAAGACGTAGACCGTCACGTCGCCGATATCGAGGATCGACTTCTCCAGCTTCTTGCAATAGCCGCAGTTGGGGTCCTCGAAGATCGCGACCGCCTTCTTGCCGTTGCCGCGCACGATTTTCACCGCGGTGTCGAGCGGCAACTCCGCGAACTTCCACTGCGGCAGGCTCGCTTCCTTGATCGCCTCGACGCGAGCGCGCGTGAGGTTGTCGCGCGTGCGCGAGTCGATGATGTTGCCGATGAACAGGTAGTTGCCGGTCGGATCCGTATAGAAGACGTCCTCGCCGATGCGGATCTCGTAGAGCTGGGCGATCTTCATCGGCGTGACACTGTCGATCTTGGCGCCGACGCGCGCCTCTAGATCCTGTTTCAACTGGTCTTCCGTGGACAGCGATTTGGCGACAGCGGGTAGTGCGGCCTTCGCCGGTTCCGCCGATGACGGCATGGCACAGCACAACACGAGCAACACCGAAGCGGTCAGACCGGGAAGATTGAAGCGGTGCTTCGACGAAGATTGCATGGATGACTCCGTTGACTGCAGGTTGCCGACGACTACGCTTCACCGGCCGCGTGTCGCATCAGCAAACGCTTGAGGGGGCCCGCGCGATCCACGACGCGCATGCCGAGGCCGCGCAAGCGCACAACACCGCGCTGTTCGACAGCGAACAGCCTCACGAGGCCGTCCGTCATCTGGCGCATGGCAAAGACCGGTTCCGCACGCGCGCGCTCATAACGTCGCAAGAGAACCCCATCGCCGCAATCGCGAAAACGTTCGCGGGCTACGAGGATACCAAGCAGCACCTCGACATCCTGCAGGCCCAGGTTGAGGCCCTGCCCTGCAAGAGGATGGACGACGTGAGCTGTGTCGCCGACGAGTGCCGCACGCGGTGCGACCATGCGATCGGTGGAGAGCTTCGCGAGTGGCACGTCGGCCAGCGGACCGAGCGCGGTCAGCGGACCGATGGCCGTCGCGCTCCGCTCCGCGCCGAGGGCCGAGAGCCGCGCTGCGATCGCTCCCGCACCGCCCTGCATCAGCGCGTCCGCCAGGGCGGCGGGCGCCGACCAGACCAGCGACATGGCGTGCGCGGACTGCTCGCCAGCAAGTCGGGGCAATGGCAACAGCGCGATGATGCCTTCGTCGGTGAACCACTGGAAGGCTGCTCCGCCGTGGGGCAGCGCGCAGGCGAAGTTGCCGACGACCGCGCGCTGATCGTAGGGCTGCTCGCGCGACACGATGCCGAGGGCGGTGCGTGTCGGGGAGTGGGCGCCATCGGCGGCGATGACCAAGCGCGCCGACCTCGGTCCGCGATCGGTCGCAAAGGTGACGGCGTCGACACCCGCGACGACTTCAGAGGCGAAGCCGTCGATACGTTCGATGCCGGGGAAGTAGGCCGCCGCGGTGTCGAGTGCGCGCAGCAGTTCGCGGTGTTCGACGATGGTGGCGAGATGTTCGGTCGCGGACTCGTAGGCGCCGAAGTGCAGCGCCGATCGACCACCGCGGTCGCCGTAGATGCGCATGTCGAGGACCGGCGCCATGCGCTTCGCATCGAGCTGCGACCAGATGCGCAGGCCGTCGAAGAAGCGCTGGGTGGCGGGACTGAGCGCGTAGACGCGAAGGTCGCGGTCGATGGGAAGTTCGCTGGCCTTCGGAGCCGCGCGCCCGGCGACCCAGAGCGTGGACAGACCCGACTGGGCAGCGCCCAGCGCTGCGGCGGCACCGACGATGCCACCGCCGATCACGGCGACGTCTGCAATGGAGTTGCGCGAGGCGGCTCTGGTCGGCCGCGCCGCATCGGCCCTGGGATTCACGGATGAATTATAGCGACGTGTGGCGAGGCCGCGGACCCGGGTTGCCCGGCTTTCGAGGGCCTGCGTATACTCCGGTCCCTTGGCTCGGTAGCTCAGTCGGTAGAGCAGCGGATTGAAAATCCGCGTGTCGGTGGTTCGATTCCGCCCCGAGCCACCAG
>JANXTA010000093.1 GCA_025356395.1 Betaproteobacteria bacterium | reverse complement strand
TAGCTGGTCAGGTTGCCGCGGTCGAGCTCGATGATGCGGGTCGTGACCGCGTCGAGGAACGAGCGATCGTGCGTGATGAAGATGACGCTGCCGGCGAACTCGCGCAGCAGCTCTTCCAGCCAGCCGATGGTCTCGATGTCGAGGTGGTTGGTGGGCTCGTCGAGCAGCAGCAGGTCGGGGTCGGTGACCATCGCGCGGGCCAGCGCCACGCGTTTGGCCTGGCCGCCGGACAGGCTACTGACCAGTGCCTCGCGGTCGAGGTCGAAATGTTCCATCACCCGTTCGAGCCGATGCGCCGCGCCCCAGCCGTTGTCGGCGTCGAGCACCGACTGCAGGTCGGCGAGCTCGTTCATCGCTTCTTCGGAATGATCGGTCGCCACGCGGTGCGCCGCACGTTCGTACGCGACGATGTGGGCCGCGGCAGGCAGGCCGCTAGTCACGACCTCCAGCACCGTCATCTCGGGCGGCAGGTGCGGCTCCTGCTCGACCAGCGCGGTCGACACGCCGGACGCACGGACGATGCCGCCGTCATCGGGCTTCTGGGTCCCGGCGATCAGCGACATCAGCGACGACTTGCCGGCGCCGTTGCGCCCGATCAGGCCGATGCGCTCGCCACGTTCGACGTGCAGGGAAATGCGGTCGAGCAAGGCGACGTGGCCGAAGGCCAGTTCGATACCGGTGAGCGATAGGAGAGACATGAACGAGCGTGGAGTGCGGGGGACAAACGGGCGGAGCCGCGGGCGAGTCGCAGCAGCCGGGGAAAAGGTCTCGACCCGGCTTCAGGGGCGGCGAGTCTAGCGGAAACCGCAGACGCCCCGCTCGCGAGCCGGCGGAACGGGGCGTTTCGGGCAGTCGGTCAATCCTTCGCGACCTGCAGGATCAGCTTGCCGAAGTTCTCGCCGCGGAACAGACGCAGCAGCGTTTCGGGAAAGTGCTCGAGGCCGACCGCGATGTCCTCACGGCTCTTCATGCGTCCGTCCTTCAGATAGCCGGCCATCTCGGCGATCGCGATGTGGAAGCGCGGCGCGTAGTCGAACACCACGATGCCTTCCATGCGCGCGCGATTCACTAGCAGCGAAAGGTAGTTGGCCGGCCCCTTCACGGCGCCGGTATTGTTGTACTGGCTGATCGCGCCGCAGATGATGATGCGGGCGCCCCGCGCGATGCGCGTGAGTACCGCGTCGAGGATGTCGCCGCCGACGTTGTCGAAGTAGATGTCGACGCCCTTCGGACATTGCTGCTTGAGCGCCGCCTTTAGGTCGCCGGCCTTGTAGTCGATGCACGCGTCAAAGCCGAGTTCGTTCACGACCCATGCGCACTTCTCGGCGCCACCGGCGATACCGACCGTCCGACAACCTTTGATCTTCGCCAGCTGGCCGACCGTCTGTCCAACGGCGCCCGCGGCACCCGACACGACGACCGTCTCGCCTGCCTTCGGCTGGCCCACGTCCATCAGCCCGAAGTAGCCCGTCATGCCGGGCATGCCGAGCACGTTGAGCCATTGCTCGATGGTGCCGACGCGCAGGTCGATCTTCGAGACGTCGCCGCGCGCGACCTGCTTGTCCCCGACCGGCCAGTAGTGCTGGACCCCGGGCGCGCCGGTGACGTGGTCGCCGACGTTGAACGACGAGTTCTTCGACACCAGGACGACGCCGATGCCACCGGCGCGCATCACCTCGCCGATCTCGACCGGCGCGATGTAGCTCTTGCCTTCGTTCATCCAGCCGCGCATCGCGGGGTCGAGCGAGAGGGACAGCGTCTTGACGAGGATGCCGCCTTCTTCGGGCTCGCTCACGGGCGCCGTCGTGAACGACCAGTCGTCGCGCGTCGGCAGCCCGTTCGGGCGCGCAGCGAGACGGATCTGGTGATTGACTAGCGTCGACAGGTTTTCCATGACTTCCTCTTGTGGGGTACTCGTTGCAACGCACGACCATAGCGCAGCCTCCGACAGCGCTATGACACGAAGTCTCACGCTTGCGGCCGCTGCCGACGTTTACCCTAGTCCTGCTGCCACCCAGAGGGGTCTCCGCGCCGGGAATCGAACCTGGATTTGCCGCTTAGGAGGCGGCTGTTCTATCCATTGAACTACGCGGAGAGCGGCGGATTATAGCGATGGCCTCGGCCCGGTGAAGGTCGTTACCGAACATTCGACAGGAGAAGAGATGACCACGATCGTCGCAGGACGTTTCCAGACTTCCGAGCAGGCCGACCGTGCGGTCGACGGGCTCGCGGCGCATTCGATCACGCGCGACCGGATCAGCGTGTTCTATGTCACGCCACCCGGCCAGCACGACCTGACGCCGGTTGGCGGCGACCGCCAGAAGTCGCCCGGACTGGAGCACGCGGAGCGCGGCGCGGGTGTCGGTGCCGCGATCGGTGCGGGTGCCGGCGTGGCGGGCGCGCTGATCGGTGTCACCGCAGGTCTCGCGGCTCCGCTGGTTGCGGTCGCCGGGCTGGGTGCCGCCGCGGCGGGTGCGTACAGCGGCGCGCTCGCGGGTGCGATGGGGTCCGCGATGGACCCGGGCCAGCACCAGATTCGTCATGCCGGGATGCTGGTCGCGGTCGACGCGGGTCAGACGCCCGTCGCCACCATCAGCGCTGCGCTGCGCGACCACGGCGCGGTGGATCTCGAGACGGCCGAGGGTACCTGGGCCAACGGGACGTGGGACGACTTCGACCCGACCCGCCCTCCGCGATTGATCGATGCGGGTACCGTGCCCGCGAGCTCGGCAGCCGCTTCGGAATAACCGCGCCCTAGGTGTCGGCGATGACGATCGGCTCGCGCTTCCCCGACCCGAATTGCTCGGCCATCCGCCCATACGCCGCCTCGATCGCGCGCGTGCTTCGTCGCGTATCGAACAGAGGCGCCGAGCGCAATTCACGCGCGAGCCGGAAGCGGAGCGCATCGAGCGACGCACGGTCCACACCGAAGGCTACCGCCCGCGCGACGTAGTCGGCGCGATCGACGGCGATGCCCTCGGGCATCGCCACTGCATTCAACAGGCTGGTCGCGACGCGGCTCGCGAACGTCTTTCCCGTGAAAGTCAGGACCGGACAGCCGGCCCACAGCGCATCCGACGCGGTTGTGTGCGCATTGTATGGCCACGTGTCGAGCAGCAGGTCGGCCCGTTGATAGAGCGCCAGGTAGTCGGCATGCGGTCGCGTGTCGCTGAACACGATGCGCTGCGGGTCCAGGCCGCGCGCCACCGCCTCGCGCCGCAGCCGATTGCGGATCGCCTCGTCGTCCGCGCGCGACAACAACCACAGCACGGAACGCGGCGAGCGCATCAGAATGTCGACCCACGCGTCGAAGACATCGCCCGTGATCTTGTAAAGATTGTTGAAGCAGCAGAACACCACGGCATCGATGGGCAGCCCGAGCGCGGCACGGGTCGGTGCGCTGGCCATGGTGCGACGATCGTCGTTGACCTGGTAAGCGTGAGGGAGCAGCACCAGCGTCTCGGCATAGTCGGCCGCGTGCGCGAGCGGCGTCACGATCGCATCGCCGATCAGGTAGTCGACGAAGGGCGCGCCCATGGTGGCGGGATAGCCGAGATAGGACACCGCGATCGGCGCCGGGCGCCGCGCCATCACCCCGGTCGGTGCCCGCTCGGTGTGGCCCTTGAGATCCACGAGGATGTCGATGCCGTCGTCCCGGATCCGGGCGGCCACCCGATCCACGGACCAGCCGCGCGCATCGACGAAGCGGTCGAAGGCCGACACCAGGCGCTGGCGCAGCGCCGTCCCGTCGTCGGGTCCGGTCGAGTAGGCGAAGACCTCGAAGCGCGAACGATCGTGCTGCTCGAAGAGGCCGACCGCGAGGATGCCGGTCGCATGTTCATGAAGATCGGCGGACAGGTAGCCGACCCGCAACCGACCCCTCGAAAGCGGTCGCGTCGACGCCGGGTACTCGAACCAGCGACGCGACCAGGCCTCGGCCGCGACACGCTGCTCTTCGCGCGAGGACGGATCGGACAGAAACGAGAACGGCGTCAGCGCGCTCATGTCGCATGCGCGGGCGTGCTGGGCCACGCGCTTCCTGAACACGGCCTGCAGACCCGCGAGGCCATCCCACGAGACGCACTGCTTCTTCAGGAAGATCAGTTCTGACAGGGCGGTTTCGTTGTGTGTTTCGAGACGCAGCGCCGCCTCGTAATCCTCGATCGCATCGAGGTCGTTGCGCCGCGCTTCCGCGAGTCGAGCGCGTTCGATACGCAGGCTCGCGTCGTCCGTGCGAGCCAGAGCCCGGTCGAGTACGACGCGCGCCGCGTCGCGCTGGCCGACCGCGACCAGCAACTGCGCGCGCAGCCCGGGGATGGCCACGTCGGCCGGGTCGATCGCCCCGGTCGCATCGATCGCCTGCAGCGCTTCGAGCGCTTCGGCCAAGCGACCCTGACCCGTGAGCGCGAGCGCGAGATTGAAGCCGGCCGACGGCGATCCGGAGAGGACGAGCGCGTGGCGGGCCGCAATCTCGGCCGCGACCGGATCGTCCATCGCGAGCCGCAGCGCGGCCAGGTTCACCCAGGCTTCGGCGAGCGTCGGTTCGAGCTTCAAGGCCCGTTCGAGCGCGCGCGCCGCCTCGGTCGCGCGCCCCACGGCGGAATAGATCAGGCCGGCGTTGGCCCACACATCCGGGACGGTATCGTCGACTTCCAGCGAATGCTCGATGCGGACGATCGCCTCGTCGGATCGCGAGGCCTGGTGCAGCAGCACTGCGGAGAAATGGAGCGCGGGTGCGTGGCCAGGATGCTCGGCAAGCACCCCTTCGTAAAGCCGCAACGCATCGGTAAAACGGCCCTCGCCATGCAGTGCGAAGGCCTGCTCGAAGCGCCGTTGCGTGGAGGGGTTCTGAGCGTTCATGGGCGGCGGAGTCTAGCAGAGCAGGTCTGCGGATCACCGCGCCCATGGCATGATGATTGCGCCCCCGCAGGCCCTCTCTTACGGAGTAGATCGAATGACAAAATCGATGTGTGCCGCCTGCGTGGCGATCCTCGCGATGCTCTGTCTCGCGATGGTCGCGACGAGCGCCGAAGCCAAGACCCTGCGCTGGGCGACGCGCGGCGACGTGCAGACGATGGACCCGTACTCGCAGAACGAGCTGTTGACCAACAACGTCTCGAACCTGATTCACGACCCGCTCGTCGAGCGCGAGCGCAACTCGGAGATCGGCCCGCGTCTCGCGACCTCGTGGACCATCGTCAACGACACGACCTGGCGCTTCACCCTGCGCAAGGGCGTCAAGTTCCACGACGGCTCGCCGTTCACCGCCGACGACGTGGTGTTCTCGATCGAACGCGCCAAGACGGCGCCTTCGCAGCTCGCGCAGTACGCGCGGGCGCTGGGCACGGTGACGAAGGTCGACGACTACACCGTCGAGATGCGCCAGGACAAGCCCAATCCCCTGCTGCTCCAGCATCTCAACACCATCTACATCATGAGCAAGGCGTGGTGCATCGCGCATCACGCGGAGAAGCCGCTCGATTTCAAGGCGAAGGAAGAGACCTTCGCGGCACGCAACGCGAACGGCACCGGACCGTTCATGCTCAAGTCGCGCGAGATCGGCGTGAAGACCGTGCTGGTCCGCAACCCGAACTGGTGGGGACCCGCGGAAGGCAATGTCACCGAACTGGTCTACACCCCAATCATCTCGGACGCGACGCGCATGGCGGCCCTGCTGTCGGGCGAACTCGACCTCGTGACCGACCCCGCGCCCCAGGACATCGCGCGCTTCCAGGGCAACACGGCGTTCAAGGTTGTCTCGGGCCTCGAGAACCGCGTCGTGTTCTTCGGCTTCGACCAGTTTCGCGATGTGCTCGAAGGCAGCAACGTCACCGGCAGGAATCCCTTCAAGGACCGCCGCGTGCGCGAGGCGTTCTACAAGGCGATCGACGTGGATGCGCTGCAGTCGAAGATCATGCGCGGCCAGTCGATCGCGACCGCGTGCATGACGACGGCGCCATCGGGCTGCCTCGACTCGTCGCTCGAGAAGCATCCGCCAGTGGATGTGGCGGGTGCGAAGAAGCTGATGGTCGAGGCCGGTTATCCCAATGGCTTCGAGGTCACGCTCGACTGCCCGAACGATCGCTACATCAACGATCGCGACCTCTGCATCGCGGCGGTGGGGATGCTGGCCCGCATCGGCGTGACGCTGAAGGTCAACGCGATCCCCAAGGCGCTCTACTTCCCGAAGATCGAGAAGAACGAGACCAGCATGTACATGCTCGGCTGGGGCGGCAGCATCACCGACGCACAGATCGTGATGGACCCGATCCTGCACTCGCGCGATCCCGCCACGCAGAAGGGGTACTACAACTACGGCCGCTTCTCGGACCCCGACCTCGACAAGCTGATCGACGCGGCCGCCATCGAGATGGATACGGCGAAGCGCAAGCAGATGATCGTCGACGCCATCGCGCTGCAGACCCGCGAGTACCGCCACATCGTGCTGCACCGGCAGAAGATCAGCTGGATCGCGAAGAAGAACGTGACGGCGGTGCTGTTGCCGAGCAACATCCTGCGCGTGGAGTGGATCAACGTCGAGTGACGTGGCCTACCGGAGGCAGTCGACCATGAACGGATTGCGGATCAAGCTCGCCGTCTGCCTGTCGACCTGCCTGGCCTCGATGCCGCTGTACGCGGCAGACGAATGCCTTATCGCCGATGTCTGCCTGGGCACCTGGGACGCGACGTCGAAATGCGTTGCCTCGGACACGGTCCACGACGCCGGGCATCCCTACTCGCTCGGCGACCAGCTGGTCGTCAGCGTGAAGGGTCTCTGCAACAAGCGGATGAACGCGCTCCTCGATGCGAAGAACCCGGACGACGTGAACATCACGCTCGTGCTGCAGGGCATCGACATGAAGAAGCTGCCCCTGCACCTGTCGCGCATCACGGCCGATCCGGCGATGCTGACGTTCGAGCTCACGCGCAGCTCCCAGGACGAGCCCAACCGCGTGGCCTGGACGCAACTACTCGGCACCAGGCACAGCAACGGCGCGCGGACCGTCGAGCTTTCGATCGCGATGGGCAACGACATGCCGATCAACGTGACGATGCCCGGCGGCGCGGCGAGCACCATCGTGTTCGAAGCGACGACCGTCGCGCGCCTCGCATGGACCATCGTGCTGGCCGCGCTCGTCACGGTGGGTCTCTATGCTGCGTTCGTCATGAATCCCAGCGGGCTGCGGCACTCGAGCGGGGGCGCGTACAGCCTCGGACGCGCGCAGATCGCGTTCTGGCTCCTGCTCGTCCTTGCGTGCCTGATCTCGATCTTCGTCATCACCGGCAGCCTCGAGCGCCTGCCAACGCAGGTGCTGATCCTGCTGGGCATCAGCAGTGCGACCAGCTTCGCCGCGAAGATCGTCGGCAACACGAAGGCGACCAGGCTGCACGCCGAGGCGACGCAGCTCGTCGCCGATGCGGCGGTCGATCCTGCGACGTTCGCGGTGGGAACCGGTCCCGCCCGGCTCGAGAAGGTGTCCAGGGCACTGACGCCGAAGGCCAGCTCCGCCCGGGACTTGTTGCGCGACATCTGCAGCGACGGGGACGGCGTCAGCATCTATCGCGTCCAGGTCGTGCTGTTCACCGTCACGCTGGGTGGCGTGTTCGTCTGGACCGTTTGCCAGGTCGTCGCGATGCCGGAGTTTCCGCCGGAGCTGCTGACGCTGCTCGGCCTGAGCAACAGCACTTACGTCGCGCTGAAGGTG
>JANXTA010000089.1 GCA_025356395.1 Betaproteobacteria bacterium | reverse complement strand
TCGCGCCCTGCATCGCTTCGCGGTCGGCCGGTCGGCGTGTGCCCCTAAGCTTCGGCTTCCGTTCGGCAACCTGCCGGATCGGCGAGGCAATCTGGCCTCGCGCATCGACCTGACCCTTCCATGAACTCACCCCCCGGCCGTTCCGACGGCGACGGCCCGCGCCGTCAGAAACACTGGACCGAAGACCTCGGCGTCTTCGCCAGCGATGCCACGGTCCGTCTCGGCCAGTTCGGCCGCTGGCTGCGCACCTTCAACGCCGCCTCGGCGCAATGGATCACGACCGTCTCGTGGAAGCTGCTCGGCGTGCTCGGCTTCGTCGTCTTGATCGGCGCCAACATCGTCGGCGAGGCCACGGGCTGGGGCACGCCCGCGGTCCGGATCGATCCATCGGTGTGGCACAAGCCCGTCGACATCGTGATCCGCTCCGACGGCAAGAACGTCCACATCCAGCCTTCGGTCGGCGGCAAGCCGACGCGCTCGGTCGACATCCCCGTACCCGACGCGCCGGCGGTGCCCGATGTGCCGAAGCAACCCGGCACGCCGTCCTCGCCGAAGCCGCTGACGAGCGTCTCGGCCAGTCGCAGCATCGTCTTCGAGAAGGACGGCAAGCGCACCGTCATCGACAAGGACGGCGTGCGCGTGCTCGAAGGCGAAGCGGCGCGCCTCGATGCCGAGAAGAGCACCCGCGAGATCAAGGGGAAGGTCGACGACGCGCGCAAGGAAGCCGATACCGAGGTCGCAGCCGCGGATCTGGATGCCGACAAGGCGACCGCCGATGCGTCGCGTTCGATCGCCTCGGCCAAGCTGTCGGCCGCCGAAGCCGAGCGGGTGCGCAAGACCATCGCCGACGACATGAGCCTGCAGGTCAAGGCGGCCGTCGAGGATGCCAAGGACGAAGTCCAGAGCGCGATCAGCGACGAGATCCGTGCCGCCGCGCGCACGGCACCGCCCAGCTTCGGCACCGTGATCTGGGGTCTGGTCAAGGCGATGCTCGTCGTCGCGTTCGTCTACCTGATCGTGCTGAAGGCGACCTCGAACACCAAGCGGCGTGCCGCGGTGGCCGTCGCGTCCGCCTCGGAAGTGGCGGAGCGCGAGAGCCTCAAGCGCCAGGTGTCCGAAGCCAAGATGCAGATGATGCAGGCCCAGGTCGAACCGCACTTCCTGTTCAACACGCTGGCGTCGATCGACCACCTGATCGAGACCGATCCGTCGCGCGCGTCGATCATGCAGAAGAACCTGATCCAGTACCTGCGGGCGGCGCTGCCGCAGATGCGCGAGAACGCGACGGACCTGGGTCGCGAGGTCGATCTGGTGAGCGCCTATCTCGAGATCCTCAAGGTGCGCATGGAGGAACGCCTGCAGGTTTCCTTCAACGTACCGAAGGGCCTGCGGTCGGCCGACTTCCCGCCGATGATGTTGCAGTCGATGGTCGAGAACGCCATCAAGCACGGCCTCGAGCCGAAGGCCGAGGGCGGCCGCCTCGACGTGGATGCGGAGATCGTGCACGGCGACCTGCACGTCACGGTGGCCGACACGGGTCTGGGCTTCGCGCCGGCTGGCGCGAGCACGTCGGGCACGGGCCTTGGCCTCACCAACATCCGCGAGCGCCTGAAGCTGCTCTACGGCGATCGCGCCCATCTCGTCATCGAGGCCAATCAGGTCGATGGCGCGCCGCTCGGGACCCGGGTGACGATCACGGTTCCCTATCAATCGCGCCGCAGTACCGGCCCGAGCAACCCCTGACCCGAGGAGAGCGCCATGCGCAAGTTGATCCTGTTGATCCTGTTCGGCGTACTGCTCCTGGTGGGTCTCGTGGTGGTCGCCGTCGGACTCGGCGTCCACTGGGCCGGTTCGCTGAACGGCATGACGGTCATGCTCGACGGGGAGAGGCTCGAGGCACCGGCGGTCGCGGCGCTGATCGGTGTGGCGGCAGCGTTCGGGGTCGTGATCGCCACCTTGGTCCTGTTCGCCGTGCTGGCGTCGGTCGCGATCGTGATCCCGTTCGTGCTCGCCGTCGTCTTCGTGAGCCTAGTGGTCGCCCTCTTCGCGGGGCTGGCACCGATCGCGATCCCCGTGTTGCTGGTGGTGGGCGCGTATGTTCTACTTTTCCGTCGGGCTACGCGAAAGAACGAACCCGCTGCACTGCCCCCAACGACCTCCCTCACCTGATTCATCCACCAACACGCATGTCCGAGCGCCTCGAAGGAACCAGCACGATCACGGCCGTCATCGCGGACGACGAGCGCCTGATGCGCGAGCAGTTGCGCGCGCGTCTGTCGGAAGCGTGGCCCGAGCTCGTGTTCGTGGCCGAGGCCAAGAACGGCAGCGAAGCGGTGGCCCTGGTCGACGAGCACGAGCCGGACTTCGCTTTCCTCGACATCCGCATGCCCGGCATGACGGGTATCGAGGCCGCGCGGGCGATCCTCGATCGCGAGGGCAACACGACGCAGATCGTGTTCATCACGGCCTACGACCAGTACGCCGTCGAAGCCTTCGAACAGGGCGCGATCGATTACGTGCTCAAGCCCGCGGACCGCGAGCGCCTGGCGAAGACGGTCGAGCGCCTGAAAGGGCGCGTCGAGCGTTTCGATGACGCGGATGCGAAGCAGTCCGCGCAGGCGCTGGACCGACCCGACGTGGCCGAACTCCTCACCCGCCTCGCGACGCGTCTCGAGGCCGGCGGCGGCGCTTCGTCGGGAATCCCGGCCGCACCGCGACTGCAGTGGATCCAGGCGTCGGTCGGTCAGAGCCTGCGGTTGATCCCGGTCGACGAGGTCCTCTTCTTCCAGTCGGACGAGAAGTACACGCGCGTCCAGACCGCGCAGTTCGAGGCCCTGATCAAGAAGCCCATCAGGGAGCTGATCGACGAGCTCGACCCGGATCGTTTCTGGCAGATCCATCGCGCGACGCTGGTGAATGCGCAGGCGATCGCGACGGTGACGCGCGACTTTCGCGGTCGACAGATCGTGACGGTCACAGGCCACCCGCAGAAGCTCGAAGTGAGCCGCACCTACACGCATCTGTTCAAACAGATGTAGGTTGCGGAGCCGCTTCGCGCGCGGCCATTGCGTCCTTCGCGAAGCACGGCCTCGGACAAGACCGCAATCGACCGGCACGGCTGGTCACAAGACTTCGAACCCGACGATGATGCGGCCGCGCGCCGCGGCTTGTGACAGATTGATCGAGCACCGGCGTCCTCTCATCCTCACCCGGAGACCGTCATGTCCATCAGCCTCATCCTGCTGATCCTGCTCATCCTCATCCTGGTTGGCGCGTTGCCGAGCTGGGGCTATAGCCGCAGCTGGGGCTACGGTCCGAGCGGCGGGCTGGGTTTGATCGTGTTGATCGTCATTATCTTGGTGGTGATGGGACGAATCTGAACGATGCGCCCGCTGGATGCGATCTCTTCATGCGATCAGAGACGATCGATGCCGTCCAGCGTGCGCGCCGCCTGTGCCGTGATCGCCGCGCGTTCCTCGGGCCCGATGCGGTCGAAGT
>JANXTA010000031.1 GCA_025356395.1 Betaproteobacteria bacterium | reverse complement strand
ATGCTGCCCGAGGTCGGCGCGTAGAGCCCGACCAGCAGACGCGCGATGGTGGACTTGCCGCAGCCCGACTCGCCGACCAGACCTAGCGTCTCGCCCTGCGCGATCGTGAACGACACGTCGTCGACGGCCTTCAGGATGGTGCGCCCCTGGCGCTGCAGGACACGGTTCAGCCAGGGCGCCGAGACGTCGAAGCTGCGGCCCGCGTTGACGACCTCGACCAGGGGCCGTGATGGCTTGGGAATGATGCTCATGAAAGGCTCGTGCCGTGGTCGATCGCGGCCAGCGTGGCATGCACAGCCGCCGCGGCCTTGCGATGTCGATCGTCGTGCAGCCAGCAGGCCGCGCGGCTCGCGGCCGCGGGCATCAGCTCGGGCCGCTCGCGGCCGCAGGGCGCGAAGCGCGCGGCGCAGCGCGGATGGAAGGCGCAGCCGGTCGGGATCGCGTTCAGGCGCGGCATCGACCCATCGATCTGCGCGAGATGCTCGACCTCGTGACGCATCGACGGGATCGCGCCCATCAGGCCGATGGTGTAGGGATGCTGCGGTTGATGGATCACGTCCTGCACCGAGCCGATCTCGACGATGCGACCCGCGTACATCACGGCCACGCGATCGGCGGTCTCGGCGATCACGCCCATGTCGTGGGTGACCAGCATGATGGCCGTGCCGTGCTCGCGGCACAGCGTCTTGAGCAACGTGATGATCTGCGCCTGGATCGACACGTCCAGCGCCGTCGTCGGCTCGTCGGCGACGATCAGCTTGGGCCCGGCGGCGAGCGCGAGCGCGATCACCACCCGCTGCCGCATGCCGCCCGAGAACTGGTGCGGATACTGGTCGAAGCGCTGGCGGGCGCCGGGGATGCCGGTCGATTCGAGCAGGTCGATGGCGCGCTGACGCGCGTCGCCGGTCGACAGGTCGAGATGGGTCTGGATGGTCTCGATCAGCTGCCGGCCGACGGTGTACAGCGGGTTAAGCGACGTCAGCGGGTCCTGGAAGATCGCACCGATCTCCTTGCCGCGGATGCGGCGCATCGCCTCGTCATCGAGCTGGTCGATGCGCCGGCCGTCGAGAAGGATCTCGCCGCCGGCCACGCGACCGGGTGCCTCGAGGAGGCCGATGATGGCCGCTCCCGTGAGCGACTTGCCGGCACCCGACTCACCCACGACGCCGAGCACCTCGCCCGGTGCAATTGAGAAGGAAACGTCGTCGAGCGCCAGCAGCCGACCTCGGCGCGTAGGGAATTCGACCCGGAGATTGCGAACTTCGAGAAGCGGAACAGGCATCGGCAGGTCGTCGGTTACAGGGCGTCATCGTGGCGATGTCTGCGCGACCGGCGACACCGTCGACTCGACTGCACTCGTGGCAGGCAGCGGCTGGCCGGAACTCGTCGCGACCTTCGCCTTCTCGATCTCCTTCGCAGGATCGCAGCCGGCGACCGGCCAGGTTTCCTCGACGACGAGGCTCCAGTCCTGGGTCAGCGGCGAGGTGCGCTGCGCGGCGACGTAGTAGCGCCTGCAGGGCGCGATCGTCATCGGATAGATCTTCTGGACGGGCACCGAGAAGCCGGCGACCGGTACGGCGTCGATGGTCAGCAGGTGCGGACCGGGCGCGATCGGTACGGGTCGGAAGGTCTGGTACGACCCGTCGATCGCGACGATCCGGACCGGGTAGCGGTTGAGGACGGTCTTGTAATAGACCTGGCGATCGTTGATGAACGAGAGCGGGGCGGTGGTGCAGGCGCCCAGCGCCGCGAGGATCGCCGCGGCACTGCCGAGACGGACCAGGTGCACAGCGAGGGGACGACGGGTTGCCGCGGCTGACGATGGCGAGTTCATGATCGCCTCCTTCGAGAGATGAAAAACTTGTGACCCGGAATCGCGCGAATCATTGCAGTCGGGGATTGAGAGCATCGCGCAGCCAGTCACCGAGCAGGTTGACCGACAGCACGAGCATCACGAGCGCCGCGCCGGGAAACACCGTTATCCACCACTCGCCGGAAAAAATAAAGTTGTTGCCGTTGCGAATCAGTGTCCCCAGGGACGGGAGCGTGGGCGGCACGCCGACCCCGAGGAAGGACAGCGTCGCCTCGGTGATGATCGCCGTGGCGATGTGAACCGTGGCCAGGACCAGCACCGGGCCCATCACATTCGGTAACACATGCCTGAACATGATCGCGATCGGACCGACCCCGATCACCCGCGCGGCCTGCACGTACTCGCGGTTCTTCTCCACCAGCGTCGAGCCGCGGACCGTCCGCGCGTACTGCACCCAGCCCGACGCGGCGATCGCGAACACCAGCACGAGGAACGCGATGTTCTCGTCGGCGTTCTTGAAGACCGCGTGCGCCACGCCGTCGATCAGCAGCGCGATCAGGATGGCCGGGAACGAGAGCTGCACGTCGGCGATGCGCATGATGATCGCGTCGACCCGGCCGCCGAGGTAGCCGGCCAGCAGGCCGAGGCCGATGCCGATCACCAGCGACAGGAACACCGAAGCCGCACCGACGATCAGCGAGATGCGTGAGCCGTAGAGGATCGCCGACAGCACGTCGCGTCCCTGCTCGTCGCTGCCCAGCGGATAGGTCGCCTTGCCGTCCGCCATCCACGCCGGCGGCAGTCGGGCATCGGACAGGTCGACGCTCGCGAGGTCGAACGGGTTGTGCGGCGCGATCCATCCGGCGAACACGGCACCGACGAGACAGATCAGCGCGACCAGCGACGCACCGATCGCGATCGGCGAGCGGCGGTACTGATAGAAGAAGTCGCTGTCCCAGGTGCGCGCGAGCCAGCCGGGTCGTGGCGGGACGAGCAGGGCGTCGATGATCGGATCACTCAAGCGGGTGTCCCTCCAGGATGAAAAATGAGATGCCGACCTTCGCCGGGATGCCCTGCACGGGTTCGCGTCATCGCTACGCTCACTTCACCACCACCCACTTCAGCATGTTGTCATTGGTGGGCAACTGCACCATCGAGACGTTCTTCTTCATGCCCCATGCGAGCGCCTGCTGGTGCAGCGGGATGTGGCCGATATCGTCTTCGTGCAGCCGTGTGGCCTGCACGATCTCGGCGTCGCGCGCGTCCGAATCGGTCTCGGACTGGATCTTCGCGAGCAGGTTGTCGACCACGGGGTTGCTGTAGCCGCCGACGTTCCACTGGCCGCGGCTGGTAGCTGCGTCGGGCGTGCCGACCAGGGCGTACAGGACGTTGTGCGCGTCGATGGCGGCAGGCGTCCAGCCGAGCATGTAGAACGAGGTGGTCCGCGCCAGGATCCTGGGCAGGAAGAGCGTCTTCGACTCGGCCTGCAGATTGATCTTGACGTTGATGCGCGCGAGCATCGCCGCGATCGCCTGGCAGATCTGCGAGTCGTTGACGTAGCGATCGTTGGTGCAGTTCATCGTCAGCTCGAAGCCGCTCGCGTAGCCGGCTTCGGTCATCAACTTCTTCGCGGCCTCGAGGTCGTAGGGCAGTCGCTGGTTGAGCTCGGGCACGAAGCCGTGCACTGCCGGTGCGACCAGTTCGCCGGCCGGCGTGGCGGCGCCGCGCATCACCTTGGACCGGATGGTCTCGATGTCGATCGCCTGGTAGAACGCCTGGCGCACGCGCCTGTCCTTGAACGGGTTCTTGCCCTTGATGTTCGAGTTCGGCAGCTCGTCGCGCTTCTGGTCCATGCCGAGGAAGAGCGTGCGCAGCTCGGGACCTTGCATCACCCGGGTGTTCGCGCCTGCGTTGATGCGCGCGATGTCCTGCTGGGGCACGGGCTCCATCATGTCGATCTCGCCCGAGATCAAGGCCGCGACGCGGGTCGCCGGATTGACGATCGGCGTAAAGATCACCTCGTCGACGTTGCCGTCGACCTTCTCCCAATAGTCGGCATTCCTGATGAGGACGGTGCGCGTTCCAGGCTGGCGCGACACGAGCCGGAACGGGCCGGTGCCGTTGGCCCTGAACGACGCGATGTTGTCGACGCCGCGGCGCATGTCGACGGCCCGTTCCGCCTTGTTCGCCACGCTCCACTCGCGGCTCATGATCATCCACTGGAACAGGCCGTTGGGCAGGATGGGATCGGGCACCGTCGTCACGATGTCGATGGTCAGCGCGTCGACCTTGCGGATCTCCTTGATCCCGGCGACGAAGATCCTGACCTCCGACCCTTCGGCCATCGCGCGCTGATACGAGAACATCACGTCGTCGGCGGTGAACGGCGTGCCGTCGTGGAACTTCACGCCACGGCGCAGGTTGAAGCGCCAGACCGTGGGGGAGGTCTGCTTCCAGTTGGTCGCGAGCGCCGGCGCGAGTTCGAGCTTCTGATCTAGCGTGACCAACGCCTCGTAGACGTTGTTGAGGAAGTTGAGCTGCAGGCCGTCGGCCAGCGAGTGCGGGTCCATCGACAGCGGATCGCCCTGGTTCGCCATGTGCAGGGTGACGGCCGCGGCGGACATCGCCATCGTGGCCAGCAGCGCGACGCCTGCGAGAGCTCGCGCGATACGGCGCCCCGCCGTCATGCAGTACCCAGCCGATCGTGCCAACGCTTGAGCAGGCCGCGCACGATGAACAGGAGCGGCAGGCCGACGAGGAGTGCGGTCAGGGGCTTGACGTGCCAGATGGTTCCGGCAGTGACTCCGAGGCAATAGCACAGTGGTGCAGCAAGAGCCGACAGCGCGTCGCCGGACTTGCCGGAGACTTCGCGGGAAGTGCGCGACTTCTTCTCCGCGCGATGTTCCGCGACGAGCGCCGCGAAGCGCGCGTCTGCATCGGCAGCCGTCATCCTGGGCGTCTCGTCGCTGTCCGACGTCACTTTACGACCACCCACTTCAGCGGCATGTCGTTGGTCGCCATCTGGACCACCGTGACGCTCTTCTTCACGCCCCAGGCGAGCGCCTGCTGATGCAGCGGGAGGTGGCCGATGTCGTCCTCATGCAGCTTCATCGCCTCGGCGATCATCGCGTCGCGCTTCGGCGCGTCGGTCTCGGACTGGATCTTGCCGATCAGGTCGTCGATCTTCGGATTGCTGTAGGCGCCGAGGTTGAACTGCCCGCGGCCGGTCGCGTTGTCGGGCGTGCCTAGGATCGAATTGAGCGTGTCGTGCGCGTCGATCGTCGAGGGCGTCCAGCCGAGCAGATAGAACGACGTGTCGCGCGACAGGATCTTGGGGAAGTAGAGCGTCTTGGTCTCGGCCTTGAGGTTGATCTTGACGTTGATACGGGCGAGCATCGCCGCGACCGCCTGGCAGATCTCCGAATCGTTGACGTAGCGATCGTTCGGGCAGTTCATGCCGACCTCGAAGCCCGTGGGATAGCCGGCGTCGGTCATCAGCTTCTTCGCGGCCTCGACGTCGTAGGGCAGGCGCTTGTTGAGGTCGGGCACGAAGCCGTGCACGCCGGGCGCGATCATCAGGGCCGTCGGCGTCGACGCGCCGCGCATCACCTTGGCCTTGATGGTCTCGATGTCGATCGCCTGGTAGAAGGCCTGGCGCACACGCTTGTCCTTGAACGGGTTCTTGCCCTTGATGTTCGAGTACAGCAGCTCGTCGCGCTTCTGGTCCATGCCGAGGAAGATGGTCCGCAGCTCGGGCCCCTGCAGGACCTTGGTGGTCGAGCCCGCATTGATGCGCGCGATGTCTTGCTGCGGCACCGGTTCCATCATGTCGATCTCGCCCGAGATCAGCGCGGCCACGCGGGTCGACGCATTGCCGATCGGGGTGAAGATCGCCTCGTCGACGTTGCCGTCGTTCTTGCCCCACCAGTTCAGGTTGCGGACCAGCACGGTGCGGGTGCCCGGCTCGCGCGACTTGAGGCGATAGGGGCCGGTGCCGTTGGCCTTGAACGACGCGGTGTTCTCGATGCCTTTCCGCTTGTCGACCGGCTTCTCGGCCTTGTTGTCGATGCACCACTTCTTGCTGAAGATCATCCAGCGGGTGAAGTTGTTCGGCAGGATCGGGTAGGGGATCTTGGTGACGACGTCGATGGTGTGGTCGTCGATTTTCTTGATCTCGCTGATCGCGCCGACGTAGGTCTTGACGTCGGAGCCGTCCGTCAGCGCGCGCGTGTACGAGAAGATCACGTCGTCGGCGGTGAAGGGCGTGCCGTCGTGGAAGGTCACGTTCTTGCGCAGGTTGAAGCGCCACACGGTCGGCGAGCTCTGCTTCCAGTCGGTGGCCAGCGCTGGCACCGGCTTGAGATCCTTGTCGAGGTCGACCAGCGCCTCGTAGATGTTGTTCAGGAAGCCGAGCTGAAACGACTCGTTGAGCGAATGCGGATCCATCGACAGCGGATCGCCCTGGTTCGAGAACTTGAAGGTGGCGGCATGGACCGGCGCTGTCGCAGCGATCGCGGAGCCGATCAACGTGGCAGCGAACAGTGTTCTGAAGTTCATGAAAAGGTCCTCAAAGGATCGGTGGCACCAACAGGAGAAGAAAGGGCAGCTTCAACGCGGCATCGCGCGCTCGGCGAGCGCGGCGAGCAGGCCCGCGCCGATCGGCAGGACCTCGTCGTTGAAATCGTAGCGCGTGTTGTGCAGGAAGACGCCTTGCTCCGCGCCGCCCTGGCCGAGCCGCAGGTACGCGCCCGGTCGCTGCTGCAGCATGAACGAGAAATCCTCGGCGCCCATCGACGGCGGCAGGTCGCGGATCACGTGCTCCGCGCCGACCAGCGACTCGGCGACGTCGCCGGCGAAGCGCGCCTCGTCGCGCGAGTTGATGGTGGCCGGATAGAGCCGGTGGTATTCGCAGCGGGCCGTCGCGCCGAAGCCGGTCGCGATGGATTCGCACAAGGTCTTGAGCCGTCCCTCGATGGCGAGCTGCACCGTGGTCTTGAAGCTGCGCGCCGTGCCGATCAGCTTGACCGTGCCGGGGATGACGGAGAACGCGTCCATGTCGCCGGCCTGCATCGCCGCGATCGTCACGACCGCCGAGTCGATCGGGCTGACGTTGCGCGACACGATGCTCTGGACCGCCGTGATGATGTGACCTGCGACCACGACCGGGTCGACCGCGAGATAGGGATGGGCGCCGTGTCCGCCGTGGCCGGTGATGGTGATCTCGAAGCGGTCGGCCGCGGCCATCATCGGGCCGTCGTTGATGCCGATGGTGCCGACCGGCAGGCTCGGCCAGTTGTGCATCGCGTACACCGCATCGCACGGGAAGCGCGTGAAGAGGCCGTCCTCGATCATCGCCCGCGCGCCCGCGTGGCCTTCCTCGCCCGGCTGGAAGATCAGGTGCACGGTGCCGTCGAAGTTGCGCGTGGTCGCGAGATGGCGCGCGGCGCCGAGCAGCATCGTGGTGTGCCCGTCGTGGCCGCACGCGTGCATGCGATGCGGATGCGACGACTTGTAGGCGAAGGCGTTGTTCTCGACGATCGGCAGCGCGTCCATGTCGGCCCGCAGGCCGATCGTGCGGCTCGACAGCGGCTTGCCCGGCGCGGGCGTGCCGCGCAGCACGCCGACGACGCCGGTCTTGCCGATGCCCGCGTGGGTCTCGATGCCGAGCGCCTTCAGTTGCTCTTCGACGACGGAGGCCGTGCGGACTTCCTCGAACCCGAGTTCCGGATGCGCGTGCAGGTCGTGGCGGATCGCAACCAGGTCTTCGTGGAAGCCGCGGATGGCGTCGACTGTCGATGCGGCAGCGAGGGGTCCTTCGGCAGGCTTGTTCATCGCGCGTTCACCGCTGCGTAGCCGTGCGCTCGATGCGCAGGCGCGGGTCGACGACGAAGTACAGCAGGTCGACGACGAGGTTGATGACCACGAAGATCAGCGCGATCAGGCACAAGTAGGCGGCCATCACGGGGATGTCCGCGACGCTGACCGACTGGATGAACAGCAGGCCCATGCCCGGCCACTGAAACACGCTCTCGGTCACGATCGCGAACGCGATGATGCCGCCGAGCTGCAGGCCGGTGATGGTGATGACGGGCACCAGCGTGTTCTTCAGCGCATGCCCGAAGTTGATGGCGCGACGAGACAGCCCGCGTGCCCGCGCGAACTTGATGTAGTCGGTGCGCAGCACTTCCAGCATCTCGGAGCGCACGAGACGCAGGATCAGCGTGAGCTGGAACAGGCACAGCGTGATCGACGGCAGGATTAGGTGACGCCATCCGTCGATGGAGGTGAAGCCGGTGGACCACCAGCCGAGGTTCACGGTCTCGCCGCGCCCGTACGACGGCAGCCATCCGAGCAGCACCGCGAAGACGAGGATCAGCAGGATGCCGATCAGGAAGGTGGGCAGCGATACGCCGAGCAGGGACAGCGTGAGCAGCGTCTGCGCCAGCCAGCCTTTGCGACGCAAGGCGCAGTACACGCCTGCCGGCACCCCGACGACGATCGCGAGCAGCGCCGCGACGAGGCTGAGCTCGAGCGTGGCGGGCAGACGTTCGCGGATCAGCGACGAGACCTTGCGGCCTTCGCGCAGCGACAGGCCGAAGTCGCCGGTGGCCGCATTGCCGACGAATTTGGCGAACTGCACGACGAAGGGTTGATCGAGTCCGAGGTCGCGCCGCAGGGCTTCGCGTTCGGCCGGCGAGGCGTCCTGGCCGACCATGAAGGCCACCGGATCGCCGGTGTACTGGAACAGCATGAAGGACACGAAAGCCACCGCCAGCATCACGAGCACGGCCTGGAACGCACGGCGCAGAACGAAGGCGAGCATCGGATGAAAGCGTCGGGATGACTGCGGGAGGTTGGCGACGGCCCCGGATCGAGAGGCGCCGCGTCGGGTGTGATGCCTGCAAACCGATCGATGATGCCGAAGAGGTCGGGGAGCGTCAATCGAAGTCGCTGCGTGGTGGGAGCAAGTGCGTCGCCGATGTGGTTTCGAGGTCGAAAGCGGCTGGCACAATCGCCACGAAGCCTGGCTTTCATAGGGGAAATATGGTGCTTTCCAAAAAAACATGGTTTACACTTTGCCGCGCTCGACAAGCCGGTTTTCATAGGGGAAATGGGCTTATTCGATGACCTGTTCCGTCGGGAGTTTTTTGTGCGATTTGCTGTCTCTCTTCTTTCGTTTTGCCTGCTCGCCGCCTGTGCTGCCCAGAACCCGGATCCCACGGCGGACACCTCCTTCTACGACAGTCGCACCACGACCGGCAGCAACATCCCGCGCAAGAGCACCGGCGCGGTGATCGTCGACAAGTCGGTGGTCGAGAATCAGATGAATCGCCAGGGCGGTAATTTTCAAAGGTAGGACGCTGTATTCGTAATTCCACGTAATCAAGGAGAACCCATATGGTTACTGCAAAGAAGGCTGTGGCAAAAAAGGCCCCTGCCAAGAAAGCGCCGGTCAAGAAGGCGGTCGCCGTGAATAAGGCCGTGGTCAAGTCGGTGCCCGTCAAGAAGGCTGCCGTCAAGAAGGTCGTCGCCAAGAAAGCCGCGGCACGCAAGCCCAACGCCGCCTTCATGAAGGCCATGACGCCAAGCCCTGCACTCGCTGCGGTGATTGGCGCGATGGCCGTGCCGCGTACCGAAGTGACGAGCAAGCTGTGGGCGTACATCAAGAAGAACAACCTGCAGGATCCCGCAGCGAAGCGCTTCATCAACGCCGACGACAAGCTCAAGGTCGTCTTCGGCAAGGCACGCGTCGACATGTTCGAGATGACGCGCCTGGTTCAGGGTCACCTGAAATAAGCAGTGTTTCACCCGACATGAAAAGCCCGGCGATGCCGGGCTTTTTTTTATGCGCTCGCGAGCCGCTCCGTCACGCTCTTGTCGACGGCCCATCGTTCGAGAATCGTCGATGCATCGGGTTTTTCGGCGATCGATCTTGGCGCGCCCGCAGGCGTGCGGCTGAAGCGGGGAGCCGGGGCCGGCTGCAGGACACCATCGACGGTGATGAAGGTCTCGCGCGCAACGTTGTGAGGGTGGCGTGGGGCTTCGTCCCAGTCGAGGACGGGCGCGAAGCAGGCGTCGCTGCCCTCGAGTAGCGCGCACCATTCGTCGCGGGTCTTCGTGACGAACAGGGCTTCCAGCTTCTGCTGGAGCAAGGGCCAGGCCAAGGGATCCATCTGTGCGTCGAAGGCCGCATCGGTCAGCCCGCAGCGTTCGCGCAAGGTCGCGTAGAACTGCGGCTCGATGGCACCGATCGCGACATGCTTGCCGTCGGCGCAGCAATAGGTGCCGTAGAAGTGGGCGCCGCCGTCGAGCATGTTGGTGCCGCGCCGGTTGTTCCACCAGCCGTTGGCCGCGAAGCCGTACATCATCGTCGACAGCAGTGCGGCGCCGTCGGTCATCGCGGCGTCGACGACCTGGCCTTTGCCCGAACCCTTCGCCTCGAGCAGCGCGGCGAGCACGCCGACGGCGAGCAGCATCGCGCCACCCCCGAAGTCGCCGATGTAGTTGAGCGGCACCATCGGCTTGTCGTCACGCGCGCCGATCGCATGCAGGGCGCCGGAGATCGCGATGTAGTTGAGGTCATGGCCGGCCGCCTGCGACAGCGGTCCGTGCTGTCCCCAACCGGTCATCCGGCCGTAGACCAGACGCGGGTTGGCGGCCAGGCAGGCATCGGGTCCGAGGCCGAGACGCTCCATCGTGCCGGGCCGAAAACCTTCGATCAGCGCATCGGCGCGGCCGATCACCGCCATCAGGTCGTCCACCGTGCCGGGCTGCTTGAGGTCGATCTCCAGCGTGGTGCGGCCGCGCGCCATCAGGTCGAAGCGCGGGTCCGCGGGCAGCACGTTGGCCGTGGCACCGGTCCCCGGCTGACGCGGCCGGTCGACGCGCAGCACCTCGGCGCCGAGGTCCGCGAGCACCATCGCGCAGAACGGCCCGGGTCCGATGCCCACCATCTCGACGATCTTCAAGCCACTCAGTGGACCGGCCATGCGGGGTATCCTTTCGCGTTGTTCGACAGGCGATCCATCATGCCCGACTCGTTCTACGCACCCACCCTCGTCACCGCCCGTTCCAGCGACGCGACCGACCCCGCGATCCGCCTCGTGCGCGCCGCCTGTCCGCACGACTGCCCCGACACCTGCGCGATGCTGGTCCAAGTGCGCGACGGCGTCGCGATCCGCGTCACCGGCAATCCCGATCATCGACCGACCGCCGGAACGCTGTGCACGAAGGTCGCGCGCTACGTCGAGCGGACCTATCACCACGATCGGCTGCTGCACCCGTTGAAGCGCGTCGGCGCCAAGGGCGAGGGACGCTTCGAACGCATCGGCTGGGACGAGGCGCTCGACACCATCGCAACCCGCCTTTCCGCGATCGCCGCGCGCGATCCCGAACGCATCGTGCCGTACAGCTATGCCGGCACGATGGGTCTCGTGCAGGGCGAGTCGATGGCGCAGCGTTTCTTCCACAAGCTCGGCGGCAGTCGGTTGCATCGGAGTATCTGCGCTGAGGCGGGCTCGGTCGGCTACGCGTACACGCTCGGTCCGCGCATGGGCACGGACATCGAGCGCGTGCAGGACGCGAAGCTGATCGTCTTTTGGGGCGCCAACGCGATCGCGTCGAGCCTGCATTTCTGGAGCCGCGCGCAAGAAGCCAAGCGCAACGGCGCGCGGCTGATCGCGATCGATCCCTATCGTTCGCTCACGGCCGAGAAGTGCCACGAGCTCATCGCGTTGCTGCCCGGCACCGACAGCGCGCTCGCGCTCGGGCTGATGCATGTGCTGATCCGCGACGATCTGGTCGACGACGACTACGTCGCGCGTCACACGATCGGCTTCGATGCGTTGCAGGAACGAGCCGCGAGCTTCACGCCCGAGCACGTGGCCGCGATCTGCGGCATCGAGGCAGGAGCGATCGAGTCGTTGGCGCGTCAGTACGGCGAGGCCGCGCGACAGGGCGACGGCGCGCTGATCCGCGTCAACTACGGTGTGCAGCGCGCGCGGGGCGGTGGCATGGCCGTGCGCAACATCACCTGTCTGCCGGCGATCGTCGGCGCCTTCCGCCATGCCGCGGGCGGCGTGTTGCTGTCGACGTCCGGTGCCGGCAGCGTCGACAAGGCCGCGCTGACGCGCCCCGACCTGCTCGCCGGTCGCGACCCGCGCACGATCAACATGTCCACCATCGGCGACGACCTGCTGCGCGCCGAGAGCCCCGACTTCAAGAAGATCGAGGCGCTGATCGTCTACAACTCGAACCCGGTCGCGGTCGCGCCCGACTCGCGCAAGGTCGCCGCCGGCTTCGCGCGCGAGGATCTCTTCACCGTCGTTCTCGAGCATTTCCAGACCGACACGGCCGACTACGCGGACATCGTGCTGCCCGCGACGACGCAGCTCGAACACTTCGACGTCGTCAAGCCCTACGGCCATTACGACCTGATGGTCAACAACCGCGCGATCGAACCGCTCGGCGAAGCGAAGCCGAACACGCGCATCTTCAGCTTGCTCGCGAAGCGCATGGGCTACACCGAGGCCTGCTTCGACGACGACGACGAAACCATCGCGGCGGCCGGGACGTCGACGGATGCATGGGACTTCGAGGCGGCGAAGATACTCGGCTGGGGTCGACTGACGTCGGTCGATCCCGCCGTCGCCCGTTTCGGCGACGGCGGCTTCCCGACCGCATCGGGCAAGGTCGAATTCCGTTCGGCCCGCGCAGAGGCAGACGGCCTCGATCCGCTACCCGCGTACACGGCGCCGTACGAGGACACGCGCAGCGCGCTCGCATCGCGCTATCCGCTCGCGATGATCTCGCCGCCGGCACGCAACTTCCTCAACAGCACCTTTGTCAATGTCGAGAGCCTGCGTGCGACCGAGGGCGAGCCCTGGCTCGACATCCATCCGGACGACGCTGCCGCGCGCGGCATCGAGGACCGCTGCACGGTCCGCGTGTTCAACGACCGCGGCGCGATGCAGCTACGCGCGCGAGTCACCGATCGCGCGCGTCGCGGCGTCGTCGTCGCGCTGTCGATCTGGTGGAAGAAGCTGGCGAAGGACGGGCGCAATGCCAATGAACTCACCGGGCAGGCATTGACCGATATGGGCCAGGCTCCGACCTTCTACGACTGCCTGGTCGAGATCGAGCGCGCGATCGACGGCAACCCGTGATGCGGGTCCGACCGGCCCTGGCCGCTCTGAAAACCTGGCGCGGCGCGCTGCTGGCGGTGCTAGTGGCGATCGGCCTCGCCGCGGGCCTGAATGCCTGCAGCACGGTCGGCTACTACTCGCAGTCGATCGAAGGTCACATCGACGTGTTGCGGGCCGCGCGGCCGATCGACGACTGGCTCGACGATCCGGCGACGCCGGCAGCGCTGCGCCAGCGGCTCGAGAAGGTGCGCGCGATGCGCCGCTTCGCGGCGACCGCTCTCGGTCTGCCCGACAACCGCAGCTACACGACTTACGCGGACCTCAAGCGCCCCTACGTCGTGTGGAGCGTGTTCGCCACGCCGGAACTCTCGCTGCGCCTGCGGCAGTGGTGCTTTCCCGTCGTGGGCTGCGTCACGTATCGCGGCTACTACAGCAAGGACGACGCGGACCGCTACGCACAGACCCTGCGCGATACCGGTGACGACGCTTACGTCGGCGGCATTCCGGCCTATTCGACGCTCGGCTACACGACCGACCCGGTGCTGTCGACCTTCATCGGCTTCCCCGAAGGCGAGGTCGCGCGGCTGATCTTCCACGAGCTCGCGCATCAGGTGGTCTACGTGTCCGGCGACACGACCTTCAACGAGTCGTTCGCGGTGGCGGTCGAGGAAGAGGGCGTGAAGCGCTGGTTCGCGGGCGAGGACGATGGTGCCGCTGCGGCGACGGCGTATCGATTGTCGGTCGATCGCAAGGAGGTCTTCGTGGCGTTGCTCACGCGACATCGCAAGGCGCTCGAGGCGGCCTACGAAACCGACCAGGACCCCGCGGCCAAGCGGGCCGCGAAGCGTGTCGAATTCGATGCCCTGCACAGCGACTACGAGGCCCTCAAGCGCGATCCCTCGAGTGCATTCCACGGCTTTAACGGCTACGACCGCTACTTCGCGCAGGCCCTCAACAACGCGAACCTTGCTGCGGTTGCTACCTATACCCAGAGGGTGACGGCCTTTGCTAAGCTGCTCGCCGACGGGCGCGGCGACCTGCCGCGCTTCTATCGAGCGGTTGCTGCGCTCGCGAGTCTGCCGGTCGCCGAGCGCAACGCACGCCTCGACGATTTGGGCGGTGGAACAGCAGGTAGCATCAGCGCGGCTCGCTGACCGCTCGTCGCAGAACAAATCAGAACCGGGACACAGGCTATCGTCGTTCCGACGAGACCAGGAGACAGCCATGAACACAGTCGTCGAGGCGGGATCGCAGTGCACGCCGGCAGGGGGACCGAAGCCGTGGGTGCAGCACTATCCGGCCGGCGTTCCTGCTGAAGTCGATTGGAAGCGCTATCGCTCGTGCGTCGAACTGTTCGACGAGGCGATCGATCAGCACCGCGATCGCGACGCGTTCGTCTGCATGGACAAGCGCATCACCTACGACCAGCTCGATCGCATGGCGAACCAGGTCGCGGCCTGGCTGCAATCGATCGGTCTCGAGCGCGGGTCGCGCGTCGCGCTGATGATGCCCAACGTGCTCCAGTATCCGGTCGCGATCCTGGGCGTGCTGCGCGCCGGCTGCGTCGTGGTCAATGTCAATCCGATGTACACGCCGCGCGAGCTCGAGCATCAGCTCAAGGACTCGGGCGCCGAGGCCATCATCGTGCTCGAGAACTTCGCGGCGACGCTCGAGCAGGTGGTCGAGAAGACGAAGATCCGGCATGTCGTCGTCACCGCGATCGGCGATCTCTTCGGTTTCCCGAAAGGCCCGATCGTCAACTTCGTCGTGCGCAACGTGAAGAAGATGGTGCCGGCCTACGAGGTTCCCAACGCGACCCGCTTCAACACCATGCTGGCAGCAGGCGCGAAGCACACGCTCAGGCCCGTGGCGCTGAACGCCGACGACGTCGCCTTCCTGCAGTACACCGGCGGCACCACCGGCGTGTCCAAGGGTGCGACGCTGCTCCATCGCAACATCATCGCCAATGTGCTGCAGTCTGAAGCGTGGATGCAGCCCGGCCTCCACGACCGCGACCCGAAGGAACAGATCGTCGTGGTCTGCGCGTTGCCGCTGTATCACATCTTCGCGCTGACGGTCTGCTGCATGCTCGGCGTCAAGACTGGCTCGCTGGTGGTGCTGATCACCAATCCGCGCGACATCCCGGGCTTCATCGGCGAGCTGAAGAAATATAAGGTCGCGATGCTGCCGGCCGTCAATACGCTGTACAACGCGCTGCTGCATCACCCCGATTTCGCGAGCGTCGACTGGAGCCATCTGCGGGTCGCCAACGGCGGCGGCATGGCGGTGCAGAGGGCCGTGGCCGAGAAGTGGTTCGAGAAGACCGGCTGTCCGATCGTCGAAGGCTACGGCCTGTCCGAGACCTCGCCGTCGGCCACCTGCAACCCCACCGACGCCACGTCGTATAGCGGCACCATCGGCTTCCCGCTGCCGTCGACCGAGATCGTCATCCGCGACGACGACGGCAACGACGTGGCGCTCGGCGAACCCGGCGAGATCTGCATCCGCGGGCCGCAGGTGATGGCCGGTTACTGGAACCGGCCCGACGAGACCGCCAAGGTCATGTACGCCGACGGCTTCTTCAAGTCGGGCGACATCGGCGTGATGAACGCGATGGGCCAGACCAAGATCGTCGATCGCAAGAAGGACATGATCCTGGTGTCGGGGTTCAACGTGTATCCGAACGAGGTGGAGGACGTCATGGCCGGCCACCCCGGCGTGCTCGAGGTCGCCGCGATCGGCTTCCCCGACGAGTATTCGGGCGAGGTCGTGAAGATCTTCGTCGTCAAGAGGGATCCGTCGCTGACCGAGCAGCAGCTGATCGACTACTCGAAGGACCAGCTCGCCGCGTACAAGCGGCCGAAGTTCGTCGAGTTCCGCACCGACCTGCCGAAGACCAACGTCGGCAAGATCCTGCGACGCGAGCTGCGCACCGTCACGGTCGCGAAGGCGGCGTAGGTTCGTCGGACTTAGGCAACGCGGTCTTGCCAACGACCTGGGTCTCGACCCGGGTCACGCCCGACTTCTTCATGCCGAGTTCGTTGGCAGCCGCGCCCGACAGGTCGATCACGCGGTTCTTCGGGACCGGGCCGCGATCGTTGACCGTGACCACGACGCTCTTGTCGTTCTTCGGATTGACGACCTTGACCTGCGTCCCGAGCGGCAGCGTGCGATGGGCCGCCGTCAAGGCGCTCGGGTCGTATTTCTGGCCGCTCGCGGTCTTGCGGCCGTTCAGATGCTTCGAGTAGTAGGACGCGTTACCGCGCTGCTTGCCGTCGGCGGCGTCGCGTTCCGCTGCCGCCCGGACTTCACCTGCGACGAGCAACGACGTGATGCACAGGCAACCCATGACGATCGACCTGCCGTGACCTGTGATGCGCATTGAGGGCTCCTCGCGGGTCGTGACCCGACCGTTTGATCCGGCTCGGTCCACTACCGTGGACCGAGCCGTCATGTTAGCCCTGCGCGGTCCGCCTGCCGTTTGAGGCCTGCTCAGACAAAGCGTGGCTGCCGTGATCACGACAATGCAAGTCGCTGTTCAACCTAGACCAACGAGGAGTTATCCATGGGTATCCTTTCAGACCTGTTCCACAAGGTGTTCCCGACGTCGCATCCCGCGAACGAGAGCGACCCGGCAAGCGCGCAACCCAGCGCGGTGCCGGGCAGCGCGGTACCGGTCGCCGGCGAGGCGTCGCGGCCACCCGTCGACATCGAGGCGGTTCTCGCCGAGATGCAGAGCAAAAATCCCCAGCAACTCAACTGGAAGACGTCGATCGTCGACCTCATGAAGCTCGTGGGAATGGACAGCAGCCTTGCGAGTCGCAAGCAGCTCGCACAGGAGCTGCACTTCACCGGCGACACCAACGATTCGGCATCGATGAATGTCTGGCTGCATCGCCAGGTCATGCAGAAGATCGCGGACAACGGTGGCAAGCTGCCGCCTGGCCTGCAGTCGTAGAAATCGTATCTGCCGGGACGGGTGCAGACGCGGACGGCCGAGGTTTCAGGCGGGAAGCAGGCCGGCTACGACAGGTCGACCGCACTGCTCCGATGCCCGAAGGGGTGCGACGAGCCTATGCCGACGTGCCGACGCAGCGTGTGACGGGCGTGGACGGACCGTCCCTAAAGGTGCGCAGAGGCGTGCGGTGCCTGCAGAGGCAGCCGGGGTATCCTCGCAAGAATGCGCTCGCCGGCCGCCGCCCCCCTGGAAATTGCCATCGCGGCGCTCGAAGCCCAACGGGGACTGCTGAGCGACGCCGTCGTCGACATTGCCGTGGCGCCGTTGCGCGCCCAGCTCGCGGCACTGGACGCGCACGAGTCGCTGTCACTGCCCGAAGCGGCACTCGCGTCGCAGCCGGAACAGGCATTGCGTGCGGTCAGCATCCTGTTCCTGGACATCGTCGGCTCGACCGCTCTGAGCCAGTATCTGGACCCTGAGGAAACGCACGAGGTGATGGACGGCGCGCTGATGCGATGCACGTCGATGGTGCTGAAGCATGGCGGCAAGGTCCTGCAGTACGCCGGTGACAACCTGCTGGCTGTCTTTGCTGCCGACGAGGCGCAGGATCACGATGCCGAGCGTGCCGTGCGTGCTGGCCTTGACATGCTCGCCGAAGGTCGCCTGCTGGGCGAGGAAGTACTGCGCGAACATAGTTACGCGGGCTTCGCGGTGCGCGTGGGTGTGCATACGGGGGGCGTCCTGCTGGGAGGTGGCGTCGACGCCGAAGGCAGCATCCGCGGCATGGCGGTGAATATCGCCGCGCGCATGGAGCAGACGGCACCCCCGGGCGCCTTGCGGATCAGCCAGGACACCTGGCGCCATGTGCGAGGCGTCTTCGACGTCGAGACGCAGCCGCGGATCGAGGTCAAGGGCATCGAGGAGCCAATCGCCTCCTATCTGGTGTTGCGCGCCAAGCCGCGAGCCTTCCGAACGACGACGCGCGGTATCGAGGGTGTCGCCACGCGCATGGTGGGCCGCAACGCCGAACTGCAGCGCCTGCAGTCGGCCTTCGAGCGCCTGTTCGTACAGCGAAAGCTCGAGATGCTGCTGGTGGTGGCGGACGCCGGGGTCGGCAAGAGCCGCCTGCTCTACGAATTCACCGACTGGGCCGAGACGCGGCCTGAGGTGTATTTCAGCTTTCACGGCCGCGCCGACCCGCGCACCCAGAACCAGCCATTCGGCCTGCTGCGCGACGTGCTGGCATGGCGCTTGCAGATCTCGGACACGGACACCATCGAGCTGGCGAAATTCAAGATCGAGCAGGGCATCGCGCCGCTCTTCGTCGACGACGATGGCCCCGAGCTGGCTCAGGCCCACGCTCACCTGCTGGGCCACCTGATCGGCCTGGACTTCAGCGACAGCCCGCACCTGCGCGGCATCCTGGACGATCCGAAGCAGATCCGCACACGTGCCTTCCATGCGGCCGCGCAGGCCTTCCGCCATTTCAGCGCCCAAGGCGAGCATCCCATCGTGCTGCAGCTCGACGACCTGCACTGGTCCGACGACGGCTCGCTCGAGTTTATGAAGCATCTGATGCACGTCAATCGCGACGTGCCGATGCTGCTCCTGTGCCTGACGCGCCCGTCCCTGTTCGAACGCCGGCCAGAGCTGCGCGAGCCGGCCGGCCCGGCTCAGCGCATCGACCTGTTTCCGCTGGACAAGGCGGTGAGCGGGCAGCTGGCCCGCGAACTGCTCAAGCGCCTGCCCGAGATACCCGACTCGCTCAGCGAACTGCTCATCGGCCGCGCCGACGGCAACCCGTTCTACATGGAGGAGCTGGTGAAGATGCTGATCGACCGCGGCGCGCTGACAGCCGGCGCCGAAGCGTGGTCGCTGGGCCCCGACCAGATCCTCGGCGATGCCGTGCCGCCCACGCTGATCGGCATCCTGCAGGCGCGGCTGGACGGCCTGCCCGCTGCCGAGCGCATGGCGCTCCAGGAGGCCAGCGTGGTGGGCATGGTCTTTTGGGAAGAGGCGCTGGCCGCACTCGATGCACAGGCACCCCGAGCGCTCCCCGCGCTGGTACGCCGCGAACTCGCGCTGGCGCACGTCGACACCAGCCTGGATGGCGTTCACGAGTACGGCTTCAAGCATCAGATCCTGCACGAGGTCACCTACGACACCGTGCTCAAGCGCTCTCGCCGCACGCTGCACGCCCGGGCCGCCGCGTGGTTCGCCGGCCTCACGGGCGTGCGCGCTGCCGGCTTCCTGGGTGCGGCAGCCTGGCACTACGAACGGGGCGGCGAACCGGGACGAGCCAGCGAGTATTACGCCCGTGCCGCGGAGGAAGCACGTCGGCGCTATGCGCACGAGGCGACGCTCAACAACGTGGCCCATGCCATTCGGTTGCTAGACGGCGAGGACGAAACGACGCTCGCGCTGCGCTGGCGATTGCTGGACGCGCGTGAGCGCACCTACGAGCAGTTGGGACGGCGACCGGAGCAGCGTGCCGACCTCGATGCTCTGCGGGAAATGGCCGACCGGCTCGGCGACGACTGTCGGCGCGCCGAAGTGGCCACGCGCCGCAGCATGCTGGCCTATCGCAACGGCGACCTCGCCGATCAGGAGAGCGCCGCGCGCGAGGGCATGACACTGGCCGAGCGTTGCGACGACGCGTCGCTGCGCCTGAACGCGATGCGTTTGCTGGCCTTGGCGTTGGTGCTCCAAGGCGATCTTGGTGCGGGCGAAGCCCTGACGCGGAAGGGCCTTGGAGAGGCGCGAGTGCTCCGATTGCCCGGGCCGGAGAGTCGCTTCCTCAACACGTTAAGCATCATCGCGCATCGGCGCCACGACACGGTCACGGCGCTGGCCGCCAGTCAGCAGGCGACCGCGCTGCGACGCGCACTGGGCGACCGACGTAACGAGGCCATCGGACTGGCGAGCTTGGGAACCATCTGGCTGGAACTGGGCAATTTCGCGCAGGCGCGAAGTGATCTCAACGAGAGCCTGCGGGTGCTGCGGGCGATGGGCGACCGGGCGCTCGAGCCGGTGCCGACGGCCAACCTGTCGCAACTGGCCCTGTGGGAAGGCGATGCCGCCCTGGCCCGCGAGCATGCCGCCACCGCGCTGGCGATCGCAACGGAAGTGCAAGACCGTCTGTTCGAATTGTTCGCGTTGTGGTGCCTCGGCAATGCCGAACTGGCCCTCCGCGATCTGGATGCCGCCGACGCCGCCTATGCGCGAGCCCTCGACCTGGCGCGGTCTGCGAAAAATCCACAGGATCACGACGCCAGTGCTGGCTTGGCTCGCGTTGCACTCGAGCGACAAGATTTGGCTGCCGCCGTCAAGGCGCTGGCACCGGTGCTCGCGGCGCTCGATGCGGGCGGCAGCCTGGATGGCACGCTGGATGGGACGTCGATCCAGTTAGTTTGCTGGCAGGTGCTGGAGCGATCGGGCGACCCACGCGCGTTGCCATTGCTGGCGCAGGCCCACGAAGCGCTTCAGATACGGGCTGCCGAAATCAACGATCCGGCGCTGCGCAACAGCTTTTTTACGCGCGTGCCGCCGAACCGGGAGATCGTCATCGCTTGGGCAGCGACGCAGGCGGCGCCGACGACCGAGCGATGACCCGACCTGAAGCGCCCGCCGGACAACCGTTCGGGAAAGTGCCCGGTGTCAGGCGATCAGCGTGCGATCGGCTTGTTGCGACGGCGGGCGACGACCAGCGCGGCGAGTCCGAGTAGTGCCAGGGCGACGCTGTCGGGTTCCGGGATCCTGGTGATCGTCAGCGTAGCCCGGTTCGACGTGTTGAATGCATCGCTGTTGCAAGAGGTATCCGAGGTGTCCGAGCAATTCGCCAGGAAGGCACCACCCACGCCGGGCACCGACTCGAGGGCGTCCTCGAAGAGGACCACGGGGGACGCGGTCCGGAAGGACAGGACCATGATCGTGTTGATACCGAGGGAGGGGACCAAGACCACGAAGAGATTGCTGTCGGTGGTATCGAAACCCGTGATCTGGCCGGTAAGAGGGTCTTTGAAGAAGCCGGTGACGTAGCCGGTCGGGAACGCAGTACCGGTCAGCGTCACGATGTTCGAAATGATGGTGCTCGGGTTCAATACGTTGTAGAAATCGATCTCGGCGTTCGTCGCCGTGATCGTGCACGCGCCGCCCGTAACCTGCACGCCGCTTCCGAGCGCGTAGCAACCATCCGTGACATCGAACGTGGTCGTGCCCCTGAACCCGAGGGTGGGGAAGGCGAGTCCGAAGACCGGATCGAAAGCTGCGATGACGCCCGCTTGTGCCGCCGTGGCAGCGCCCAGGAGGAAACAGGCCGCTGCAACAGCTGACAGGCGGCGAACGAGAGATTGCGAGAGCGACATGGCGTGTTCCTGGCTGGCGGATCGACGATGGGCCTATCAAGCATTTTCCGGGCCCGCCTGCTCCATGATCAGGGCTGTAGCCCGACAGCGCGATACTTGGACGCGGTCGATCGGTGTTCTGGTGCAGGTGGCGAAGGCCGGTCTGTAAAGTTTTTCGACGCTCCCGCCGACTGGCCGACGACCCTGCGCGGGTCTACATCTGTCGGAACAGATGCAGATACGCTCGACTGACGATCAGCGTCTCGGGCCGGTTCTTCAGCTTCAGGTCCGCGCTGTCCTTCAGCCCGCGAACCACACCCGCGATCGCGCGCGTGTTGACGATCGTCGCGCGATGGATTTGCCAGAAGCGTGAGCCGTCGAGCTCTGCGACGAGTTCCTTGATCGGCTTGCGGATCAGCGCCTCGCCGTCGGCGGTGATGACGCGCGTGTACTTGTCGTCGGCGTGGAAGTACACCACGTCCTCGACCGAGATCAGGCGGACGGTGCTGCCGATGCTGGCCTTGATCCATTGCAACGGTGGCCGCCGCGACGGTCCCAGCCGCGCGAGCCGATCGGCGAGCTGCGCCAGCACGTCCCCCTCGTCCGACGATCGCTCGTCGGGTGCGGGCTGCGCGAGTCGCTCCTTCAATCGCTCGATGGTCTCGGCCAGCCGTTCCGGCTCGAAAGGCTTCAACAAATAGTCGATCGCGCCTTGCTCGAAGGCTTCCACGGCATAGGTGTCGAAGGCGGTGATGAAGACCAGGTGCGGCGCGCGGGCACGACGCTCGCGAGACCGCGCACGCAGCCGCTGCGCGACCTCGAGACCCGACAGTCCTGGCATGTGGATGTCGAGGAAGCAGACGGCCGGAAGCGCGCGGTCGGACGCATCGTCGAAGGCCGCCAGCGCCTCGAGTCCGTTGCCCGCCTCCTCGATGTCGTCGATCTCGGGCCACAGCGCGAGCAGGCGCGACCGCAGTTGTTCGCGCAGCAGCGGCTCGTCGTCAGCGATCAGCGCGGTCGTCATGTTCAGTGTGCTCGCGGCCATTCGATCGAGGCCACGACGCCGTGCGGCGCGTTCTCCACCAGATCGAGTCGCGCCGCCTGCCCGTAGAGCGTCGCGAGGTGCTCGCGGATGTTGCCGAGCCCGATGCCCATGCCGCGCAGTTCCGACAGGCCGCAGCCGGTATCGGCGACCGTCACGCGAAGACCATGGGCCGTGGCCTCGGCGGTCACGTCGATGCGGCCTCCATCCGGCCGCGGATCGATGCCGTGCTTGATCGCGTTCTCGACCAGCGAGATCAGCATCATCGGCGGCATCGGATGCGCCAGCAGTTCTCGCGGCGGGGTGATCGAGAAGCTGAGTCGATCCCCCATGCGCACGCGCTGGATCTCGAGATAGGCGCGGACCATCTCGATCTCGCGGGCCAGCGTGCTGGCCTGCTCGCGCATCTGCGGCAGCGCTGCTCGCAGGTAGCGGATCAGGCTGCCCAGCATTTCGGTCGCGCGCTGTGGATCGGTGGCGGTCAGGTGCTGCACGTTCGCCAGCGTGTTGAAGAGGAAGTGCGGCTCCACCTGAGCCTGCAGCAGTTGCAGGCGGGCGCTCAGCGTCTGCTTCTCTTCCCTGGCATGCGACGCGTCGAACTCGGCCTCCATGCGCGCCATCTCGGCACGCATGCGCGCGTCGCGCTCGCGATAGAAGTAAACCGTCACCGCGACGCAGCCGAAGCCGATGCCGAGTCCGCTCGTGGCCACGAAGCCAGCGAGCCTTTCGGTGAGCAGACCGTCAAGGCTGCGGCCCTTGACGAGTGCCGCGACGACGGTGCCGAGGCCCGAGCCCGCGATCACGGCGAGGATCTGCGCGGCCTCGCGCGGCACCCGGCCACGCTGCACGATCGGCAGATTGCCGGCCAGCGTGAACAGCAGCATGGCCGTGTACGCGACGCACAGCATCGAGACCAGTAGGTCCAGGAACTCGTTGTTGAAGAACCAGACCGTCGAGCCCGCCTCGACGAGCGCGATCATCGTCACCCAACCGACGCGTTCGATCGTCAGACCATCCCACAGCGGCCGCGAGGGGGACGATGTTTCGACGAGGGTGGGTAGGGAACGCGGGGCAAAGGGTGAGGCCATCGGCAGAGCTTAGGCGAGCGACCGGCGCGGCGCCAGCCGACTTGCGATCGGGTGCGACGTCGCGCGACAGAACGCGGGTTGCCGGTGCGAAGCCCCGTGCTCGAAGCAAGGACCGAACGTTAGAATCATTGCGCTCCAACGACCCGATCCTTCGATCCCCGATGCCTCCCTCGCTCCAGGTTTCCCAGCTCGTCAAGCACTTCGCCGGAGCCGATCGCGCAGCCGTCGATCGCCTCACGTTCGAGGTCGCGGCGGGCGAGTTCTACGCGCTGCTTGGCCCGAACGGCGCCGGCAAGACCACCACGCTGCGGATGATCGCCGGGCTCCTTGCGCCCGATGCCGGCACCGTGACGATCTGCGGCGTCGACCTCGCGCGCTCGACCATGGAGGCCAAGCGCGTCGTCGCCTACGTGCCCGACGAGCCGATGCTCTACGACAAGTTGACGCCGATCGAGTACCTCGAACTGATCGCCGCGCTGTGGGACGTCGCGCCCGCGCGGGCCCGCTCCGAAGCCACGCGACTGCTCGAGCTGCTCGGCCTGATGCCGCATGCGATGCAGCGTTGCGAGACCTTCTCGCGCGGCATGCGCCAGAAGCTCGTGCTCGCAGGTGCGCTGATCCGCGACCCGAAGCTGCTGATCCTCGACGAGCCGCTGACCGGGCTCGACGCGGAGGCCGCGAGGCTCGCCAAGAATCTGCTCAACGCGCACGTCGGCAACGGCGGCTCGGTGATCCTGACGACGCACATCCTCGACGTGGCCGAGCGCATGGCCGAGCGCATCGGCGTGATCCGGGGCGGCCGACTGATCGCCGAAGGCACGTTCGCGGAGCTGCGCGCCAACGCGCACGGTGGCGCCGCGGCAACGCTCGAGGACGTGTTCCTCGAGCTCGTGTCGACGCCCGAGGCAGCGGCGCTCCCAGCCACGTCGGTCGGCCCGTCGGCGTGATCGACGACGGCATTCCGGGGCGTCGCGCTCCGCTGTGGTGGGTGCTCGTCCGCCACGAGTGGCGCCTGACGTTTCGCGCCTTCGGCAGTGGTGCGCGCGGACGCGGCTCGAATGTCAAGGTCAGGAAGCCGCTCGGCAGCAAGCGCCGCATCTTCAACTACGTCGCGGCGTTCACCCTGCTGCACATGGGCGGCCTGATCAGCCTGTTCCTGCCGCGCCACTGGTCCGACACGCAGTTCACGCGTCTCGCCGCGGCCGCGCTGCTGCTGTTCCTGTTCACGCTGATGCTGTCGACCGCCATGTCGCGCGTCGTGTCGGCGTTCCACGAACGCCGCGATCTCGACCTGCTGCTGAGCGCGCCGATCTCGCCGGCCCTGATCCTCGTCATCCGCGCGATCACCATCGTCGGATCCGTGAGCGCGCTGTTCGCGCTGTTCGTCTATCCACTTGCTGACGTGGGGGTCGCGAGCGGACGGTGGTGGATGGCGCGCCTGTTTCCGCTCGTACCGCTGATGGCCATGGTCAGCACGGCGGCGGCTCTCGTGCTGACCGGCGCCTTCGTGCGACTCGTCGGCGTGCGTCGCGCGCGTGTCGGCCTGCAGATCTTCTCGGCCCTCATCGGCGCGTCGTTCTACCTGGTCTCGCAGGCACGCCAGTTCCTGCCCGCCGAAGTGTCCAGCACCGCGATGCACTGGATGATGGAGGTGACGCGCGATGGCGAGACCGCATGGCCGGTCGTCGGCGCGGCCCGTCTCGCCGACGGGGACGTGCTGGCGTGGCTGGCATTCGCGCTGCTCGCCACCGGCCTCTTCGCCGCGTCGGTGTGGTCGGCCCGCAAGCGTTTCCTCGAGGTCGCGCAGCAGCCCGAGGCCGACGCGCCTGTCGTCACGCCCCGGCGCAGCGCCGTGGACCGCCGCATCCGGACGGGCTTCGCGCGCCGGGCCTTCCAGGCGCTGCTGCTCAAGGAGTGGCGACTGATCCTGCGTTCGCCGCAACTGATCTCGCAGATCCTGCTGCAACTGCTCTATTTGATGCCGCTAATGTTCGTGGCGTTCGGGCACAAGGGCTCGGGTCCGCAATGGGGGGCGGGCGCCTTCGCGGCCGGCATCGTGGGGGTTACCGGCACGCTGGCCACGTCGCTGGCGTGGCTGACCGTCTCCGCCGAGGACGCGCCCGACCTGATGGCCGGCAGCCCGAAGACCCGCTCGATGATCCTGTCGGCGAAGCTGTTGGCGGCGTCGCTGCCGCCCATCGCGCTGCTCGCGATCGTCGCGGCGGGCACGATGCAACGTTCGCTAGCGGACGGATCGATCCTGCTGGTGTTCGGCTGTCTCGCGTGCGCGAGCGCCACCATCCTCGCGGCCGCGTCGGCGGTCAGTGGCAAGCGCAGCGACTTCCAGCGACGACACCAGGGTCGCGGGTTCATGGCGATGATCGAAGGCCTGCAATTCCTGCTGTGGGCCGGCGCGACCGGCACGGCGGTGACCGGACTCTGGATCGTGTCGATCGCACTCACGATCGTCGCGTTCCTGATGCCGGCCTGGTACCTGCCGCGTGCCTTGCGCGGCGTCGACGCGGTGGAGGGCTGATGCCGCCGGCCCGACCGGGCATGCGTCAGATCGCGCTGTCTTCTTCCTTCTTGCGCAGCCTGAAGCGCTGCAGCTTGCCGGTTTCGGTGCGCGGGAGCGCATCGACGAACTCGATCTGGCGCGGGTACTTGTAGGGCGCCACCGTGGTCTTCACGAAGGTCTGCAGTTCGATGACCAGTTCGTGGCTGGGCACATGGCCATCCTTCAGCACCACGAAGGCCTTGACCAGCTGACCGCGAACCACGTCGGGTACGCCGACGACGCCGCACTCCGCCACCGCATCGTGCGCGAGCATCGCCGACTCGACCTCGGGCCCGGCGATGTTGTAGCCGGCGGACACGATCATGTCGTCGGTACGCGCCTGGTAGAAGAAGTAGCCGTCGGCGTCCATCACGAACGCGTCGCCCGGCAGGTTCCAGCCCTGCCTCACGTAGTCCTTCTGGCGGACATCGGACAGATAGCGGCAGCCGGTCGGTCCCTTCAATGCGAGGCGGCCGACCTGGCCGTGCGGCATCGGCTGCATCGCGTCGTCGACGATCATCGCCTCGAAGCCCGGCACGACCTTGCCGACCGCGCCGCGTCGCACGTCGCTGCCGGCCGCCGAGATGTAGATATGCATGACCTCGGTGCCGCCGATGCCGTCGATCATCTCGATGCCGGTGGTGTTCTTCCACAGCTGTCGCGTCGCGTCGGGCAGTGCCTCGCCGGCCGACACCGACTTGCGCAGCGTCGCGGTCGCGTTGCGATGCTTGCCGGTCTGCAGCATCAGGGCCATCTGCCGGTAGAAGGTCGGCGCGGTGAAGCTGATGGTCGCGCCCGACCGGCCGATCAGCTCGAGAAGCGACTCGGGCGTGGCGCGCTCGATGAGGAAGGTCGCGGCGCCGACCGACAGCGGGAAGCACAACATGCCGCCGAGTCCGAACGTGAAGGCGAGCGGTGGCGTACCGATGAACAGGTCGTCGGCCTGTGGCTTCAGCACATGCCGCGAGAACGTGTCGCACATCGCCAGCACGTCGCGATGGAAATGCATCGTCGCCTTCGGCTCGCCGGTCGTGCCCGACGTGAAGGCCAGCAGGCAGACATCGTCGCGCGAGGTGTCGATGTTCGAGAAGAAGGTCGACTGCTTCGCGCAGAGCGTCTCCAGCGTCGGTTCGTGGGCGGTCCTGGCCGAGGGCCCGCCGTTGAACAGCACGACGCGCATCAGGCCCGACGCGTAGTGCTCGCTCGACGGATCGAGGCACTTCGAAATCTCGTCGGCCAGCGCCGCGTCGCAGAGCACGGTCGCGACGCGCGCCTTGACGACGATCTGGTGCAGCTCCTTGGCGCGCAGCAGCGGCATCGTCGGCACCGCGATCAGCCCGGTCTTCAGCACCGCGAGCCAGCACGCCGCCATCATCGGGTTGTTGGGCGCGCGCAGCAGCACGCGGTTGCCGGGGACCAGTCCGAGATCGTTCACCAGGACGTTGGCGATGCGGTTAGCCTGCGCCAGCAACTGGTCGTAGGTTGCGAAGACCGGTCGGCCGTCGACCATCGCCCCGACGGCTCGCGAGGTGCCGTGGCCGCGTTCGACCTGCGCGTCGAGCAAGGCCTCGCCGCAGTTCAGGTGTCGCGGGTATTGCAGTTCGGGCAGCTCGAAGCGGAAGTCGGGCCATTGCTCGCGCGGTGGTAGGTGGTCGGCCGCGAAGCTGTCCAGGTGCGCCGTGTACGCGTAGGCGTCGTCACCGTTCATGAGGGTCCGCTGGAGAAAAGAGGTTGGTCTTTCACGCCGTCCGTCGTTCGCCGGAGGACAGGGCTGCGTTCTTCAGCGACTCGCGGCCGATGACCAGGCGCTGGACTTCGCTCGCGCCTTCGTAGATGCGCAGCGCGCGGATCTCGCGATATAGCGATTCGACGATGTTGCCCTTGGCGACGCCGGCCCCGCCGAACAGTTGCACCGCGCGATCGATCACGCGCTGGGCGTTCTCGGTGGCCGTCAGCTTGGCCATCGCGGCCTCGCGCGTCGCGTTGATCTTCGGTACGTCGCGCTGCCACGCCGCGCGATAGGTGAGCAGCGCGGCGGCATCGATGTCGGTCGCCATATCGGCGAGCGCGACCTGCGTCAGCTGGAAGTCCGCGAGCGTGTGGCCGAACATCCTGCGATGGCGGGCATGTGCGAGCGCCTCGTCGAAGGCCCGCCGCGCGAAGCCGAGCGCCGCGGCGGCGACCGACGCGCGAAAGATGTCGAGCGTGCGCATCGCGACCTTGAAGCCCTGGCCGACCGGCCCGAGCAGATGGGTCGCGGGCACGTGGCAGCCTTCGAAGCGCAGCGTGGCCAGCGGATGCGGCGCGATGACGTCGATGCGGTCGGCGACCGTGAGGCCGGGTGTCTCGCCATCGACGACGAAGGCGCTGATGCCGCGCGCGCCGGGCTCGTCCGAGGTGCGGGCGAAGACAGTATAGAAATCCGCGATGCCGCCGTTCGAGATCCAGGTCTTGTAGCCGTCGAGGACGAAGTGGTCGCCGTCAGACACCGCGCGTGTCTTCATCGCGGCCACGTCGGAGCCGGCATCGGGTTCCGACAGTGCGAACGCGGCGATCGACTTGCCTGCGGCCACGCGCGGCAGGTATGCCTGCTTCAGCGCCTCGCTGCCCGCTAGCGTGATGGCACCGGAGCCGAGCCCCTGCATGGCGAACGCGAAGTCCGCGAGCCCGTCGTGATAGGCCAGCGTCTCGCGCACGAGGCACAGCGCGCGCGAGTCGAGTTCCTCCATCGCGCCGCCGTAGGCCGCGGGCACCGCGTAGCGCACCCAGCCGGCGTCACCGAGCTTGGCCACCAAGTCCCTGCAGCGCGTGTCGTTGGCGTCGCGACTTGCGTCGTCGACGTGATGCAGCGTCTTCGCGGCCCAGTCGCCGAGGCCCTCGGCCAGCGCCCGGTGCGGGGCGTCGAAGAAGGGCCAGTCGAGATGCGCGCGCTGCATGGCTTCAGGTCTCGTCGCGACCGAGATGGGTCGCGAAGAAGGCGAGCGAGCGGCCATGCGCCAGGGCGGCCGATTGCTGGTGATAGCTCGGCCGGGCCCAGCAGTTGAAGCCGTGATCGGCGGCCGCGTAGGTGTCGATGGTGACGTTGTGGCGTCCGGCCAGCGCGGCCCTGATCGATGCGACGTGATCGCGCGTGATGTGCGCGTCCTTGTTGCCGAAGTGCAAGGCCATCGGGGCCGTGATCGACGGGGCGAGGTCGAGCATCTGCGCGATGCCGCCGCCGTAGTAGCAGACCGCGCAGTCGATGCCGGCCTTCGCGGCTGCGCGGTACGCCAGCATGCCGCCCATGCAATAGCCCACGGCCGCTGTACCGCCCGCGACCGTCGACATGGCCTTCAGCACGGCGACGGTGGACTTGATGTCCCGGTCGGCGAGGTCGAGATCGATCGCCTTGCGATAGCCGAACGCCTGCTTGGTGCCTTCGTCGTCGTAGCCCAGGTCGACGCGTGGCTGCAGGCGCCAGAAGAGGTCGGGTGACAGGACCGTGTAGCCGTCGCTCGCGTACTGGTCGGCGACCGCGCGGATGTGGGCGTTGACGCCCCAGATCTCCTGCAGCACGACGAGGCCCGGCGCCGGCTCGCGACGTGGCGTGACGGGAGGCAATGCCAGGTAGGCCTTGAACGTCTTGCCGTCGAAGGACGGGACGTCGATCCATTGGCTACTGGTGGCTTTCTCGAGCGTCATCTTCAATCGCCTTCGAACACGGGCTTCTGCTTCGCCGCGAAGGCGTCGAAGGCCCGACGGAAGTCCTGGGTCTGCATGCACAGCGCCTGTGCCTGCGCTTCGGCCTCGATCGCCTGGTCGATGCTCATGTTCCATTCCTGATGCAGCATCGTCTTGGTGATGCCGTGCGCGAAGGTCGGTCCCGAGGCCAGGTCACCCGCGAGCGCGAGTGCGTCGGCGTGGAGGTTGTCGGGTTGTACGAGGCGGATGAAGAAGCCCCAGGCGAGGCCTTCATCAGCGGTCATCGCGCGGCCCGTGTAGAGCAGTTCTGCAGCGCGTCCCTGGCCGATCAGGCGTGGCAGCAGCGTGCAGGCGCCCATGTCGCAGCCCGCAAGCCCCACGCGCGTGAAGAGATAGGCGGTGCGGGCACGGGGCGTGCCGATGCGCAGGTCCGCCGCGAGCGCGACGATCGCGCCGGCGCCGGCACAGATGCCGTCCACTGCCGCGACGATCGGCTGCGGGCAGCGACGCATCGCCAGCACCAGGTCGCCGGTCATGCGCGTGAAGGCGAGGAGTTCGGGCATCGTCATGCGCGTGAGCGGGCCGATGATCTCGTGCACGTCGCCGCCCGAACAAAAGTTGTCACCGGCGCCGCGCACGACGACGCACTTGATGTCGGGCGCGTAGGCGAGGTCGCGGAACAGGTCGCGCAGTTCGGCGTAGGACTCGAAGGTCAGCGGGTTTTTCCGTTCGGGCCGATCGAGCGTGATCGTCGCGACGCGCCCGCTCTCGGTGACGTCCCAGCGGAAGTGGCTCGGTGTGCGCGACGCCATCGGCCGCAGTTGTCCGCGCATCGTGCTCATGCCTGACCCGACGCGGTTGGTGCGGACGCGTGGATCGCATCCTTGAGTTTGCCGAGCAGCTTGTAGAGCTGGTCCTGGTCGCGCTCGCCCCATTGCTGGAAGAACTCGGCGATCCATTCCTCGTGGACCGATGCCATCTGACGGAAGGCCTTCTTGCCGAGAGGCGTCAGCCTGACGCGCCAGGCGCGTCGATCGTTCTCGACACCGGTGCGCTCGACCCAGCCGTCGGCCTCGAGCTGGTCGGTGATGCCGGTAATGTTGCCGCCCGTCACCATCAGGCGACGCGACAGTTCACCCATCTTGAGTCCGTCGGGATGACGATCGAGCTGGGCGACCAGGTCGAAGCGGGGTAGGGTGCAATCGAACTCGGTGCGCAGGCGGCTGCGCACGCGGGTCTCGATCAGGTTGCTGCAGGTGAGGAGACGCAGCCAGAGCTTGAGCGCCCGATGGTCGCCATCATCGACGCGCGATTCGTGATCGAGGGAGCGCAGATCTGCGGCTGTGTCGACGAGGGCCTGTGGCCGGGCAGCACGTTGCGTCGGAAGGATCGCGGTCACGGCATCTTCGATCGAATTGATTGAAACCTCAAATTATGAGGTTGCAAGCAAATTGTCAAACGATCGACGCGACGGGTGGCGCTCAAAAACAAAAAGGGCGCCGAAGCGCCCTTTCTGCAGAAACAACTTCGATTAGAAAGAGTGACGAATACCGACCTGGTACGAGTACGGGCTGACGTTCTGGTTGATACCGACACCGCTCGCGCGGACGAGCGCTGCGTTGCTGCCGGCGACAACCGGCGTGGTTGTGTCGTACAGATTACCAGCCGTGTAGAGACCTGCGTTCGACGCGTCAGCAATACCGCCGAAGCCTTGGTACGCGTTGCCCGCCGAACCATTCTTCATGTTGAAGCGCGAGTAGGCAAAGTAGAAAATCGTGCGCTTGGAGAAGCTGTAGCGACCACCGAGTCCGAAGTTGTTGACTTTGGGATGACCCAGATCGACGCCCGGAACGTTCGAGACACTCTTGTCCGACAGGTGGCCATACTGACCCAGGAAAGTCCAAGCGCCGAAGGGAACCGTGAAACCGACGTTGTAGGTATTTTCCTTGAGCGAGACCGTATTACCTAGCGCAATCAACTGATTCGGGTTGTCGTTCTTGGTGCGGTAGTAGATCGCGTGCAGCTTCACGAATCCGAAGTCGTAAGTTGCAGCCGCGTCAGCCGTACGGACGCGGTACGTGTCCAGGTTCGACTTGATCTGCTCGTAGGCAGCGCCGACGAACAGGGGCCCGTTGGCATACGTGATACCGGCTTCGTAACGATCGTTGCCGCGCTTGGCCTGCCCGGTTGCCGAAGGAGCGGCCGTATTGGTCGTCGATTCGCCGAACTGGTAAGCACCCGACAGTTGGAGGCCACCAGCGAATTTCGGCGAGTCGTAGTAGATCGCGTTGTCGTTACGGATCGTCAGGTTGGTGTACAGGTTACTGATCTGGGCGACGAAACCGGCACCGAACGGATCAGCAGTGGCTTGGACCAGGAAGACCGGGTTATAGCTACGGCCGAAGCGGACTTCACCAAAGCCACCAGAGAGACCGACGGTCGCGATGCGACCGAACAAGCGGCTGCCGCTGGAGCTGTGGTTCTGCGTGCTCGAGCCACCGAAGCCAGCCGACGCGCCACCACCGATGCTGCCCTGGGGAACCGAGTTGTCGCTAAGGTCAAAGCCCTGTTCGAAAATGAAGTTGGCTTTCAGACCACCGCCCAGATCTTCTGTACCGCGAAGACCCCAGCGCGAACCGGATTCGCCGCCGCTACCGACCGATTTCAGCGTGCCGATATTGGTGTGGTCAAAACGCACATCGCCGTCAGCAATTCCGTAGAGCGTCACGCTCGTTTGCGCTTGTGCCGAGCCAGCAAAGGCGCCGAATACGGCGGCTGCCATGACGAGTTTTTTCATTCCATTCTCTCCAAAAGTTATCTTGCTGAGGCATGACATCGCCTCTTATGTCTTGCCGAAAACTCTTACCAGGGACTGACATCAGCGGATAAGAAGTCCTGACGGATTTCATCAAACTTCCCTACGCGGTGCAAACTTATGGACGTGAACGGGCGTGATTACTTTGTGTTTGTCGCCTTTGTGCAACATTCGCTCGCGTGATTGGCCGAATGCATGATTTTCACCATTGAGCAAGCACCAATTTGCCGCCCGAAATTCCTACTAGCGAGGCTGATGTGACCGCAACTGCAGACCGTTTGATCGGATCGTTCGACCGGGTCCTCCGGGCCCTCCTCACGCCACCGACCGCCGCGCGCGAAATGCCGGCGTCCCGATTGCCTCAACCGGCGCTCGACGAGGCGCAACGGCGGCATTCGGCGGGCCTGATGCGGGTCAATCACGTGGGTGAGGTCTGCGCCCAGGCGCTTTACTCGGGGCAGGCGGTCGCCACCCGCGACGACGTATTGCGAGCCGAATTGCTCGAGGTCGGGCGCGAGGAGGGCGATCACCTCGCCTGGACCGCGGACCGGCTGCGGCAACTCGACGCGCGCCCCAGCCTTCTCAATCCGGCCTGGTACGCCGGCGCCTATGCCATGGGGTGGCTCGCCGGGAAGGCCGGCGACGCGATCAGCCTGGGCTTCGTGGTCGAGACCGAGAGGCAGGTCGAGGAGCATCTCGCGAAGCATCTCGAGACACTGCCTGCCGAGGATCACGCGTCACGCGCGATCGTCGCCGCGATGCGCGAGGACGAGATCCGTCACGGGCAGAAGGCGAAGGATGCCGGCGCCGCCGAGCTGCCGTCGATCGTCGGTTCGCTGATGCGCGGCGCGTCGAAGCTGATGACGACGACGGCCTACTGGATCTAGCGGCTCAGCCTTCGCGGATCTCGAAGGAGTGGGTCAGCACGGCGGTCTTCTCCAGCATCACCGAGGCGGAGCACAGCTTCTCGTGCGACAGCTTGATCGCGCGGTCCACGACCTCGTGCCGCAGACCCTGCCCGACGACGACGAAGTGGAAGTGGATCGCCGTGAAGACCTTCGGGTCGGTGGGGGCGCGTTCCGCCTTGAGCGTCACGTCGCAGCGCGTCACCGCATGCCGCCCGCGCCGCAGGATCAGGACGACGTCGTACGCCGTGCAACCCCCGGTTCCCACCAGCACGACCTCCATCGGGCGCGGCGCCAGATTGCGTCCGCCCAGCGGGCCGCCGGCTTCGGCCGGCGCGCCATCCATCGCCAGGACGTGACCGCTGCCGGTCCGCCCGATGAACTGCATGCCGCTGCCGTCCTCATCCAGGGCCGGGCCACCCCAACTGACCGTCGCTTCCATGTCCGCTCCTTTGATAGGACGTTAACTATAGAAGTTTTCGACGGTGAGGCTCGCCACTCGCGGCGCGACGGATGAACGAGGGCGGCTACTCGTCAATACTCAATGCATTCAAGTAACTGTTTATAAACAAATAAGCGCAGATACATCTCTTATTCTTAAGCGTCATGTTGGGGCGCAGCAAAAATGTTTTGCGTTGCATCATGATTCCGGTATCATGTGGTTTATGGAAGCAGCAGGTGGCTTCTGACAGCGTCTCCTCCACCCTCCTCCATAGGTGGATTACGCCCGAGCCTCACAGCTCGGGCTTTTTTTTTTCCCAGCGATTGTTAATTGACGGCTTTGTGAAAAGTCCTTTATAGTCGTGGGCTTTTCACCGTATTCGTAGTGATAGTCCGCCAAACGAGCGGAGCATCCGGGCAACGCACGATACGTCTTCAACGTGATCGGTCGACATCGCGCTCCAACGCCACATCGACCGGCAATTTCGGATCAACTCATGAAAACCTTTTCTGCCAAGCCTGCCGAGGTGACGCACGATTGGTTTGTGATCGACGCAACGGACAAGGTCCTTGGTCGTGTGGCCAGTGAAGTCGCACGCCGCCTGCGCGGTAAACACAAACCTGAATTCACGCCGCACGTCGACACCGGCGACTTCATCGTCATCGTGAACGCCGCGAAGCTGCGCGTGACCGGTGCCAAGGCCACCGACAAGAAGTACTACCGCCACTCCGGCTATCCCGGCGGCATCTACGAGACCAACTTCGAGAAGATGCAGTCACGCTTCCCGGGTCGCGCGCTCGAGAAGGCCGTCAAGGGCATGTTGCCCAAGGGTCCGCTCGGTTACGCGATGATCAAGAAAATGAAGGTCTATGCCGAAGCCACGCATCCGCATGCGGCTCAGCAACCGAAGCCCCTGGAGATTCGAGCATGATCGGCAATTACAACTATGGCACCGGCCGTCGCAAGAGTTCGGTCGCCCGTGTCTTCATGAAGACCGGCACCGGCGCCATTCTCGTCAACGGCAAACCCGTCGACGAATACTTCGCTCGTGAAACCGGCCGCATGATCGTGCGCCAGCCGCTTGAGCTGACCAACCACACCGCCACGTTCGACATCATGGTCAACGTGATCGGCGGCGGCGAATCGGGTCAGGCCGGTGCGGTTCGCCACGGCATCACGCGCGCCCTGATGGACTACGACGAGACCCTCAAGCCGACGCTGTCGAAGGCTGGTCTGGTGACGCGCGACGCGCGCGAGGTCGAGCGCAAGAAGGTCGGCCTGCACAAGGCACGACGTCGGAAGCAGTTCTCGAAGCGCTGATGGCTTGACCACTGCATGCTCGCTGACGCGGGCGTCGAACAAGGGGCCGCTTTCAGCGGCCCTTTTGTTTTGGATTCGCCGGAACGAAACGTTCCGGCGAAACGACTTATCCACGGCACTACAATCTGCGTCCGCTTTTTGGCCGCGCTCCCGGTTGGAAGGAAGAGGGCAATGATCAAGGTCGGTATCGTCGGAGGAACGGGATACACGGGCGTCGAGCTGCTGCGCATCCTCGCGCAGCATCCGGGCGCCGAGCTCACGATGATCACGTCGCGCAAGGAAGCGGGCACGCCGGTGGCCGACCTTTATCCGTCGCTGCGCGGATTCCTCGACCTGCCGTTCAGCGACACGGCGACCGCGGACCTCTCGCAGTGCGACGTCGTGTTCTACGCCACGCCGCACGGCGTCGCGATGGCCGACGCGCCGAAGATGGTCGCGGCCGGCGTGAAGATCATCGACCTGGCCGCTGACTTCAGGCTCCAGGATCCCGCGAAATTCGAGCAGTGGTACAAGCTCTCGCACAGCTGTCCCGACCTGTTGGCGGAGGCAGCGTACGGCCTGCCCGAACTCAATCGCGCGGCAATCGCCAAGGCTCGCATCGTCGCCAACCCGGGTTGCTATCCGACCACCATGCAACTCGGTTTCGCCCCCTTGCTGAAGAAGGGCCTGGTCGACGCGTCGCACCTGATCGCGGACTGCAAGTCCGGCGTGTCGGGAGCCGGTCGCAAGGCCGAGCTGGGCACCGCCTTCAGCGAAGCCAGCGACAACTTCAAGGCCTATGGCGTCACCGGCCATCGTCATCATCCGGAGACCATCGAGAAGCTGCAGCTGCTGAGCAGCGAGCCGGTCGGCCTGCTGTTCTCGCCCCACCTCGTGCCGATGATCCGCGGCATGCATTCCACGTTGTACGCAAGGCTCAAGCCCGAGGCGCTGGGCACCGACGTGCAGGCTCTGTTCGAGGATGCCTACCGCGACGAGCCTTTCGTCGACGTGCTCCCGCCGGGCTCGCATCCGGACACGCGCTCGACGCGGGCCTCGAACATGCTGCGCATCGCGGTCCATCGCCCGGACGCCGGCGACACGGTCGTGCTGCTGGTCGTGCAGGACAACCTGGTCAAGGGGGCGTCGGGGCAGGCGGTGCAGTGCATGAACCTGATGTTCGGGCTCGACGAGACGGCCGGACTGCGACACGTGCCGGTCCTGCCGTGAACGGGGCTGGCCCGACGATCTGATCCCGATGAAGGTTCGACTGCTGCGCCAGAGGTTGTCGGTCAGCGCACCGCGCATGACGGTGCGATCGCATCTGCCGATGGGTGCGACGATCGCGATCGGGGTCGTCGCAATCCTCGCGGCGATCCTCCTCGGCGGTCTCGCCGCCCGCAGCGACTTCGCACATCGCGTCTTTGGCGACCCGAACCCCGAGGTCAAGCAGCTCAAGGAAGAGAACCTCACGCTGCGCGAGGATCACGACAAGCTGCTCGAATCGAGCAACACGGTCGACAGTAATCGCGTGATGGAGCGCTCGACGATCAAGGAACTGGGCGAGCAGATCGCGCGCCTCGAGGCGGACAACACGCGCCTGAAGGAGGACGTGGCGTTCTTCGAGGCGGCCACGGCCGACCGGACAACGACCCCTGCGAAGAACGCGAACGGGGGCATCGCGATCCGCCGTTTCCAGGTCACCCAGGACCAAGCCGCGCACACCGCGCGGTATCGCATCCTGCTGACCCAGGACAGCAAGGCGAACCGCGATTTCACGGGCGAGTTGCAGCTCGTCGCAACCGTTTTGCAGGCGGGCAGAGCTGTTAATATCGATGTTCCCGGTGACGCCGCCCCCCCGCCCGACTCACCCTCGGGAGCCAACCCGTACTCGGTGGTCTTCAAGTCTTACAAGCGCATCGACGGATCTTTCGGATTGCCGGTCGACGCGGTCCTCAAGTCGGTGCTGGTGCGCATCCTCGAGAAGGGTGTGCCGCGGGTCCAGCAAACCGTGGCCGTGACCGGGCCGTGACGATATCGGGCGCTGCATGCGGCCCTCGCGGAGAACAGAGATGTTCAACAGGAAACCCAGCGTCAAGACCACGATCGACAGCCTAATCGGCGCGACCACGCGCATGGAGGGCAAAGTCGTGTTCCAGGGCGGTCTGCGCATCGACGGCTACGTACGTGGCGACGTGGTGGCGGGCGACGGCTCGGCCGGGCTGCTGGTGATCGGCGAGAACGGGCGCGTCGACGGCAACATCGTCGCGGTGCACCTGATCGTCAACGGGACCGTGCAGGGGTCGATCACGGTTTCGGGCATCGTCGAACTGCAACCGAAGGCCAAGGTCAGCGGCGAGGTCCGTTATCGCGACGTCACCATCCATCGCGGCGCGATGGTCGAGGGCATCATGTCGCACTTCGATGGCGACCTCGTGCGACCCGATCTCAAGCTCGGAGCGACCAAGGAGCCACAGACGGTCTCCCTCCCGCGTCCATGAAACCAGCGTGACCCACAGGCCTGACGGGTTTCGCGTAAGCTCTTGTACTTGCCTGCACCGACCCGAACTCGGGAAGGTCTGTCGAAAGGAAATCCACCCATGAATGCCGTCACCGAATCCATCTCGCTCGCTCCCGCGCCACTTGTCTTCACTGACTCGGCCGCTATGAAGGTCAAGGATCTGATCGAGGAAGAAGGCAACCCGGACCTCAAGCTGCGCGTGTTCGTGCAGGGCGGCGGCTGCTCCGGCTTCCAGTATGGTTTCACCTTCGACGAGATCACCAACGAAGACGACACCGCGATGCAGAAGAACGGCGTCACGCTGCTGATCGACTCGATGAGCTACCAGTATTTGGTGGGTGCCGAGATCGACTACAAGGACGACCTGGAGGGCGCGCAGTTCGTGATCAAGAACCCGAATGCGACCTCGACCTGCGGCTGCGGATCGTCGTTCTCCGCGTAGGGCGTTCCCGCTTCGATCGAAAGGGCGCTCCGGCGCCCTTTCGCATTTTCAGCGCGGGTTGATCGCGCCGAGAACGCGCAGCCCGGCGGCGCCGGTGACCGCCGGCAGGTTGCCGGACCGGTGAGACAGGCAGCGCATCGCGAGCCACGCGAATGCGAGTCCTTCGATGTGCTCGGGCGCGATGCCGTCGGTGGCCGAGGTCGAGATGCGGGTATCCATGAACTCGCCGATACGCCGCAACAGATCCCCGTTGTACGCGCCGCCGCCGCAGACGATCAGTTCGTCGGGCTGGCCTGCGTGCCGCCGGATCGAATCGACCACCACTGTTGCTGTCAGCGCTGCGAGCGTGGCTTGCACGTCGCCGGGATCGATCGGGTCGAAGTTTGCGAGTCTGGCGTCGAGCCATGCCCCGTCGAAGAGATCGCGGCCGGTGCTCTTCGGCGGCGGCAGCGCGAACCACGGGTCGTCGAGGAGACGTTCGAGAAGCCCTGGATGCACGCGGCCGGAGGAAGCCCATGCGCCGTCGGCATCGAACAACGCGTCGCGGTGACGCGCGATCCAGCCGTCGAGCAGCACGTTGCCCGGACCGCAATCCCAGCCGCGCACCACTGCAGTCGGGTCCGCCGGGAGATCGGTGACGTTCGACATGCCCCCGAGATTCAACACCACCCGATGCACGCCGGGCCTGCGGAACAGCGCGTCGTGGAAGGCCGGTACGAGGGGTGCGCCCTGGCCGCCGGCGGCGATGTCGCGACTGCGGAAGTCCGACACGACCGCGATGCCGCAGGCCTCGGCCAGGCGGGCCGGTGCATTCAGCTGGATCGTGTAACCGAGCTCGGGACGATGGCGCACGGTCTGCCCGTGAGCGCCGATGGCCGTGACGGCAGAATGGTCGACGCCGCTCTGCGAGCAGAGCTGGTCGACCAGTCGCGCCTGGAAGTCGACGAGGCGATTGGCGGCGAGCGCGGCACGATGGAGTTCATCAGGGCCACTCGACTGCAAGGCGAGCAATTCGCTCCGCAACGTCAGCTCGAAAGGCGCGCTGGCCGCGCCGCGGATGTGCGGGCGGCCGGCAGCATCGAACGAGGCGAGCACCACGTCGACCCCGTCGAGGCTGGTGCCCGACATGATGCCGACGAAGAGATCATCCATCGCGGCGCCGGTCGCCAGCGGGCGCGCGCACCGAGGTCGTGTCAGGCGCCCGGAGCCGCGGCGCGAAGGCTGCCGGTCCGCGCTGCGGCCGTCGTGTCCACGAGGCCCTCGCTGGCGCGCAGCAGTTCGATCTGACGATCGAAGTTGCTGGCGACCGCGCGGAACGAAACCTGTTCGTTGCGTGAGATCGGTGGCGCTTCGGGCAAGGCCGCGGTGAGCGGGTTGGTCGCGTGGTCAGAAATCCGGAACTCGTAGTGGAGGTGCGGGCCGGTGGCCCATCCGGTCATGCCCACGTAGCCGATCAGCGAACCCTGTTGGACGTGCTGGCCGCGCTTCAGACCGCTTGCGAAATGCGAGAGGTGACCATAGAGCGTGGAGTACACGCCCTGATGCCGCATGATCACGAGGTTGCCGTAACCGCCTTTGACGCCCGCGAAGTCCACGACGCCATCAGCCGTGGTGCGCACCGGCGTACCGCTCGGTGCCGCGTAGTCGATGCCGGTGTGCTGACGCCAGACGTTCGCGATCGGATGCAATCGACCGCCGAAGCCGGAACTGATGCGCGTGAACTCGAGCGGCGTGCGCAGGAACGCACGACGCAGGCTGTGTCCGTCGAAGCCGTAGTAGTGGCCCGCGATCGCCCCGTCCGTGGCCGACGGTCCGCCGTACCACATCGCCGAATGGGGCTTGCCGCCGTTGACGAATTCGACGGCGAGAATGCGACCGGCGCGAACGAATTCGCCGCCCTGATAGAAGCTCTCGAATACGACGCGAAAGCGGTCGCCGCGGCGCAGGTCGCGATAGAAGTCGATGTCGCCGGAGAAGATCTCGGCGATCTGCGTGGCGATGCCGTCGGGCAGGCCGGCATCGTCCGTCGCGGCGAACAGCGACGAGCGGATCTCGCCCGATCGCAACTCGACGCGACGCTCGTTCGGCATGGCGATCTCGCGCGCCAGCAGTGCATCGCCGGCGCGCTCGACGACCAGCGACCGGCCGTTCAGCGCGGCTCCGGCATCCTTGCTTTCGTTCGTGCTGTACGCGTAACGCAACCACTGCAACGCGCCGTCGTCGTCGGTGCGTGCCTGGATCAGGCGGCCCGGCTTGAGTTGCTGCAGGGCGCGTGCGCCGGGTGCGGTGCGCAGGAAGCTCTCGGCCTCGGCATCGCTGACGCCGAGTCGCGTCAGCAGCGAACCGATGGTGTCGCCACGACGGATGCGCTCCTCGGTGACGAACGAATCGGCGCGATCGGCGAGCGCTTCGAGCTGCGCATGGGTGTCGGGTGCCGCGAGGTCCTCGACGATCTGTCGGGAATAGGGCAACGGCATGTCGTCCGCGACCGCGAACGCGGTGACGGCGCCGCCCAGCGAGAGGACGGTGGCAGTGGCCAGCATGGCGAAGCGATGCCGATGGAAGATCGACGGACTGCGAGCCTCGGCGACGGCTGTGGACTGCTGGGGGGATGTGACGGGGTGTGGCGAAGGGTGGTTCTGGGGATCAGGCGAAGGTGCGGTGTCTGCCATCGGATCAAGGCGAAATCACGACGATTTCACTCGGTTTCGGTTGCGGCTTGTAAGCGGACGAATTCGGTGTATCGCTGATAGTGCAACACCCGAGCGAACATTCTTTCCAGCGCGCCGCAGTCTATCACGGACAGCTCGTCCCGCAACCCGTTCCCCGCGTTCCATGACCGCGTGATGACGGCGTCGCGTACCAACAAAGCGAGGTCGGTCGCGCGATAGAATCGGGCCGTTTCCAAACTTAACGGCCCATGCCGCAAAGAACTTGATCGACACGTCTTCACTTTCAGCGCCGATGCCCGACGTCGGTGTCGCCGGCGCGATGGCGATCGCGCGGCGCGGTGCGGACGAACTGATCGTGGAGGCCGAGTTCGCGACGAAGCTCGAACGTTCGGCCAGGACCGGCCTGCCGCTGCGGATCAAGCTCGGCCTCGATCCGACGGCGCCCGATCTGCACCTGGGTCATACGGTGGTGCTCAACAAGATGCGCCAGCTGCAGGAGCTCGGGCACACCGTGATCTTCCTGATCGGCGACTTCACGTCGATGATCGGCGATCCGTCGGGACGCAACGCCACGCGACCGCCGCTGACGCGCGCGCAGATCGACGAGAACGCGAGGACCTACTTCGCGCAGGCCAGCCTGGTGCTCGATGCCTCACGCACCGAGATCCGCTACAACAGCGAGTGGAGCGATCCGCTCGGCGCGCGCGGGATGATCGAGCTGTCGGCCCGCTACACCGTCGCCCGCATTCTCGAGCGCGAGGACTTCACGAAGCGCTTCAAGAGTGGCTCGCCGATCTCGGTCCACGAATTGTTGTACCCCCTGATGCAGGGCTACGACTCGGTCGCGTTGAAGAGCGATCTCGAGCTCGGCGGCACCGACCAGAAGTTCAACCTGCTCGTCGGTCGCGAGCTGCAGCGCGACTACGGGCAGGAGCCGCAATGCATCCTGACGATGCCGCTGCTGGTCGGTCTCGACGGCGTCGAGAAGATGTCGAAATCCAAGAACAACTTCGTCGCGATCACCGACCGCGCAAACGACATGTTCGGCAAGGTGATGTCGATCTCCGACGACCTGATGTGGAACTGGTTCGAGCTGTTGTCGTTCCGTGCCACCGCCGAAATCGCGACGTTGCGCGGCGAGATCGGGTCCGGACGCAATCCGCGCGACGCGAAGGTGCTGCTCGCGCAGGAGATCGTCACGCGCTTCCACGACGCGCGTGCCGCGCAAGAGGCGCTGACCGACTTCGAGCTGCGCGCCCGCGGCGGCATCCCTGACGTGATCCCCGAGATCGCGCTCGGCGGCGCCCCGCTCGGGATTGCCCAACTGCTCAAGCAGGCGGGCCTCGTGCCTTCGACTTCGGATGCGCTGCGCAACGTGGACCAGGGCGGCGTCAAGGTGGACGGCAGCGCGGTCGGCGACAGGGCGCTCAAGTTGTCGGCGGGCGTGTACGTGCTGCAGGTCGGCAAGCGTCGTTTCGCACGGGTGACGCTGTCATGACCATCCAGATCGCCAGCCTCGACCACCTCGTCCTGACGGTCGCGGATATCGCCAGCACGCTATCGTTCTGTGCGCGGGTACTCGGCATGACGCCGCAACGCTTCGTCAGCGGCGGCGTCGAGCGGCATGCATTGGCCTTCGGCTCGCAGAAGTTCAACCTGCATCAAACCGACCACGTGCTCGACCCCAACGTGCGCCATGCGACGCCCGGATCGGCCGACCTGTGCCTGCTGACCGAGACGCCGATGGCCGACGTCATCGAATATCTCGGCGTCTGCGACGTCCCCGTGATCCTCGGACCGGTGCGACGGACCGGGGCCGTGCACCCATTGATCTCCGTGTACTTCCACGACCCCGACGGCAACCTTGTCGAGGTCTCGAACGCGCTACGGAACCGAACCGAGGATCGACGTTGAAGTTGTGGAGTGATTCGTTTGCCGACGGGACCGAGGTGCCGACGGAATGCGCGTTCGGCAAGCCCGATCGCGTCTCGCATGTCTCTCTATCGGACAACCGCAACCCGCACCTGGCGTGGGACGACGTACCCGCGGAGGCCGTGTCGTTCGCGTTGATCGTCCACGACTACGACGTGCCCAGCAGGCCCGACGACGTCAATCAGGAGGGGCGCTCGATCCCGGCCGAGCTGCCGCGCGTCGACTTCTTCCACTGGGTCCTGTTCGACCTGCCTGCCGGCCTGCGTTCCATCGAGGCCGGCGCGTTCTCCGACAAGGTCACGCCGCACGGCGAGCACGGACCGATGATCGCGCATGGACCGGTCCCCGAAGCGCTGCACGGACTCAACGGCTACACCGACTGGTTCGCGGGCGACGCGGACATGGCGGGCGACTACTACGGCTACGACGGCCCGTGCCCACCGTGGAACGACAGCCTCGTCCATCACTACGTCTTCACGCTCTACGCGTTGTCGATCGACCGCCTCGCCGTCACGGGTCGCGTGACCGCCGAAGCGGTTCGCGCCGCCATGGCCGGGCATATCGTTGCAGAAGCAACGATCACCGGCCTTTACTCGCTCAACGCCGACCTCGTTCCGCGAACATCGACGAAAGACGGCCTCGCGGCATCGTGATCGACCTGATCGTGGTGCGTCACGGCGAGACGGACTGGAACCGCATCCGGCGGCTGCAGGGCCACACCGACATCCAGCTCAACGCCAGCGGCATCGAGCAGGCCGCGCGCCTGCAGGCGGCACTGGCGGATGAGGTGATCGAGGCGATTCATGCCAGCGACCTGTCGCGCGCGATGGCGACGGCCGAGCCGGCCGCCCGCGCGCTGAAGCTTCCGATCCAACGCAGCGTGCTGCTGCGCGAACGCAACTACGGGATGCTCGAAGGCAAGACGTTCCCCGAGATCCTCGAACAGCATCCCGAGGAAGCGGAGCGCCTGCGCACGCGGGATGCCGTTCACACGATGCGCGGTGGCGAGAGCCAGCAGACCTTCCATCGTCGTGTCGTCGATGCCGTGTCGCGCATCGCTCGGGCAGAGACCGAGGCCGCGGCCTCGCGCGGGAGCGACCGGCCGACGATCCTGATCGTCACGCATGGCGGCGTGCTCGACATGCTGCATCGGGCGGCCACCGGTTTCGCTCTCGATGCGGAGCGGTCATGTCCGATCCCCAACGCCGTGATCAACCGGCTGACCTACGACGACGGCCGCTTCGCCGTCAGATCATGGGCCGAGGAAACCGATCCCGCGTGAATCTTCAGGACGGCGTCGAAGGCTCGACGACGAAGACGGTGGAATAGGTTGGATAGACCGAGCAGTACATGCAGGTCAGCAGCAGCATGACGAGCGGCACCGCGAGCAGCGCCGCGAAGCTGCCGAGGCCCAGCATGCCCATCACGCCCAGGACGATCCCCACGCCGATCGACAGCACCATCCAGATCGCGAGCCACGCGGCCCCGTACACGATGAAGGCGCTGCGATTGCGCCAAACCGCGACGATGCTGAAAAAGATCGCCTTGCCCGGCGGCAGCCCGTGCCACGCGACCAGCATCGGCGCGTACCACATCAACAGCGCGATCGGCAGGTAGGCCAGGCCCAGCTTGAGACGCGCGAACGCCTCGCGCCGCATCGCCTCCTGCTGCTCGGCCGTGGGCAGGCCGACAGCATCTGCCGGCTGGCCCGCGGCGGCAGTGGGTGGCGCGACGACGGTCGCGGCGGGCTTGCTTTCGGATGGTGTTTCCGTCTGGAAGGCCGAAGGTCCGTTGGCGAGGAACACGACGCAGACCAGGGCGACGACCTGGACCGCGCCGAGCGCGAGGAGGCGAACCACGGTCTGTCGACCCGAGCGGAACGGGGCGAACAACAGGCCGGGGTGGACCTGCACACCGCTGTCGGCGATCCGACAGGCCTGCAGGAATCCGACCGTCAGTGCCGGCGTGGCGATGGTCACCAGCAGCCCGCCGAGCAGCGTCAGGATGCCGACGGACAGGAAGGGCAGCAACAGGCCGATGCCTTGCGCCAGCCATTCGATGACGGCACTGGAGCCGATCAGCAGCAGCCAGTAGAAAAATAGCAGCGCCGCGAAGCTGAAGGGTTGCTTGCGGAAGGTGCGGTAGCCCGTACCGACCCAACGCCAGCCGGAGATTGCCTCGAGTTTCAGTGCCTGCATGCGATCAGCTGCCTGTTCCTGGGGTCGCGAGCGCTTCGCTGCGACGCCGGCGCAACAGACGTTCGAAGTGGGTGGGGTCGTGCGGGACCAGCATCGTCGCAGGCCGCGGACTGTACAGGTCGTCGAGGCGCGACAGCCAGAAGCGCAAAGCTGCGGCCCGCAGCACCAGCGGCAACGCCTCCAGCTCGGCCGTACCCAGCGGCCGCTGCCGCGCGTAGGCTTCGAGGAAGGCAGCGCGTCGTGCGGCATCGAGCGCGCCGCTGTCCAGGTCGACGCACCAGTCGTTGATACAGATCGCGACATCGAGCAGCCAGACGTCGTTGCCCGCGAAGTAGAAGTCGATCACCCCGCGCAGCGACGGCGCGTCGGCTCTGGCGACGAACAGTGCGTTGTCGCGGAACAGGTCGGCATGAATCGGACCGCACGGCAGCGACGCGACCGTGTCGGTCCATCGCAAGGTCTGCAATGCGATCTCGTCGTCGAGCAGCGCGCGCTGTCGGTCGTCGAGAAAGGGACGCACGCGCGCTGCAGTGACGATCCACCAGTGGATGCCGCGCGGGTTCGGTTGATGCAATGCGAAGCTCGCGCCTGCCACGTGCATCCGCGCGAGCAGTGTCCCGAGCGCCGCGCAGTGGGTCGCATCGGGACGCAGGATCGATCCACCCTCGAGCCGTGTCACGAGCGCCGCCGGCTTGCCGGCCAGCATCGAGAACAACGCCCCTTCGCGATCGACCATCGGCGCGGGGCAGGGTAAGCCTTGGAGTGCAAGGTGCTGCATCAGGGAGAGGTAGTAGGGAAGCTGGTCGACGTCGAGCCGTTCGAAGAGGGTCAGCACGAAGTGCCGCTCCAACAAGTCGTCGCGCGTGGTGATGAAGTAGTTGCTGTTCTCGATGCCCGACTGGATGCCGCGCCAGTCGACCAGCGCGCCGACCTCGTGGCAGGCAAGCCAGGCGATCAGCGCGTCCTGCTCGAGCGCCGTGTAGACCGCCATGGCGATGCGTCAGTGGATGCCGGATGGGACGGCGCGGCCCGAGGCGCGCAGATGCAGGCCAGGGCCGTTCATCTTTTTCAGAACTCGAACAGCGTCCATTGCGGCGCCCGCACACCGCCGTTGATCTCGCCGGCGTTCGTCATCGTCCCCTTGCCGTCCGGATCGACCAGCACGTAGGGCTTGCCGATCCGCGGGGTCACCCGGACCGCGTAGATCTTGCCGCTCTTGGTGCGGAACTCCTCGACCTTGCTGTCGGCGTCCTGACGGATCGTGACCTGCGGCGCCTCGTCGTCGGGTGCGGTGGAGTTGGACAGCTTCGGCGGCGGCGGAATGTCCGGCAGCGGCTCGAGGCCTTTCGGCGCCTGCGCGAAGGCTGCGGTAGAGGTCATCGCGACTACCACGATCGTGCGGAGGATGAAGCGGGAAGCGTTCGACATGATGGTGTCCTTGTCGGAGATCACAGGTAGAGCATCTGCTCGAATTCCGACGAGGTGGGCGCGATGCTGCGTCGCTCGTAGAACTCGAAGATGGTGTCGACCACGGACTGCGCGTCGTCGACCACGGTCATCAGGTCCAGGTCGTCGGGCCGGATCAGGCCGCGTGTGACGAGCTGCTCGCGGAACCAGTCGAGCAGGCCGCCCCAGAATGCGGAGCCGACCAGCACAATCGGCATCACGCGGGTCTTGCCGGTCTGGATCAGCGTGAGGGCCTCGCTGAGTTCGTCGAGCGTACCGAAACCGCCCGGCATGACCACGTAGGCCGAGGCGTATTTGACGAACGCGACCTTGCGCGAGAAGAAGTGACGGAACCGCAGGACCACGTCCTGGTAGTCGTTGCCCTTCTGTTCGTGCGGCAGTTCGATGTTGAGACCAACCGACGGCGCCTTGCCCTCGAAGGCGCCCTTGTTGGCCGCTTCCATCAGGCCGGGTCCGCCGCCGGAGATCACGGCGAAGCCGGAATCAGCCAGCATGCGGGCGATCTGTTCGGTGAGGATGTACTCGGGCGTGCCGGCTGGAATGCGGGCCGAGCCGAAGATGCTGATCGCGGGTCGGATGTCCGCGAGGCGCTCAGCCGCCTCGATGAACTCTGACATAATTCCTAATACGTGCCACGACTCGCGGGCCTTCGTCGCTGGTGCCTTCCCGGTCGCAAATTCATTCCGCTTGCTGCGGTTCCACGTGCCACGCCGCGTCCCGTCGAGTTCGCGCAGGGTGGGCACGACTTTCGGATCTTTCATATGGATTTGCTGTTGTTGGTGGACGGCTCGAGTTATCTCTACCGCGCCTTCCATGCTCTGCCCGACATGCGCAACAAGGCGGGGGAGCCGACTGGCGCGATCTACGGCATGGTGTCCATGCTGCGCCGTTTGAGACAGGATGTGCCAGCACAGTATAGCGCCGTGATCTTCGACGCTCCGGGCAAGACCTTCCGCGACGATTGGTACCCGGAGTACAAGGCGACGCGCTCGGCCATGCCCGACGACCTGCGCCAGCAGATCGTCCCGATTCACGCCGTCGTGGTCGCTCTAGGATGGCCGATCCTGATGATCGACAGGGTCGAGGCCGACGACGTCATCGGTACGCTGGCGAAGCGTGCCACCGCCAACGGCCTGCGCACGTTGGTCTCCACCGGCGACAAGGATCTGGCCCAGCTCGTCGACGGGCAGGTGACGCTGGTCAACACGATGAACCGGCCGCCCATTTCGGGTCCCGCGTCGGGCTGGAACGGCGCCGGCGAAGTGCTCGACATCGAAGGGGTTAAGGCCAAGTTCGGCGTGCCGCCGGACCGCATCGTCGACTACCTGACGCTGGTCGGCGACACGGTGGACAACGTCCCCGGCGTCGACAAGGTCGGCCCGAAGACCGCGGCCAAGTGGCTCGCCCAGTACGGCTCGCTCGACGCCATCGTCGCGCACGCGGACGAGATCAAGGGCGCGGTCGGCGACAACCTACGCAAGGCTCTCGACTGGCTGCCGATGGGTCGCCGGCTGGTCACGGTCAAGACCGATTGCCCACTTGAGGAAGTGCCAGACATCGCGACCACGCTGGTGCCGCGCGACGAGGACCGCGATGCGCTGCTGGAGCTGTTCGACCGCTACGGCTTCAGAACCTGGCTGAAGGAAGTGTCGCAGGAGGACGCCGCGAACGATGCCGCTGGAGAGCCCGGTGCCGAGGCCGCGACCGGCGTCGTCGACGACACGCTGCCGGCGGTGAAGCCGAACGCGGACATCGATCGCCACTACGACACCATCCTCACGAACGAAGCGCTCGACGAATGGCTCGCGCTGATCTCGACCGCCGACCTGACGGCCTTCGACACCGAGACCACGTCGCTCGACCCGATGCGCGCGCAACTGGTCGGCATGTCGTTCTCGATCGCGCCGGGTCGCGCTGCCTATCTGCCGCTGATGCATCGCACGATGGACGCGACGGCTCCGCAGCAACTGCCCTTCGACGAGACGCTGGCAAAGCTCAGGCCCTGGCTTGAGGACCCGGCGCAGAAGAAGGTCGGGCAGAACCTCAAGTACGACACGCACGTGCTTGCCAACCACGGCATCAAGTTGGCCGGCATCGAGCACGACACGCTGCTGCAGTCCTACGTGTTCGAGTCGCACCGCAATCACGGCCTCGAGGATCTCGCGCGCCGTCACGTCGGGGTCGAGGACCTCGTGTCCTACGAGGACATCTGCGGCAAGGGCGCGAAGCAGATCGGCTTCGACGAGGTGACGATCGAGGTCGCGACGCTGTACGGCGCCGAGGATGCCGACCTCACGCTGCGGGTCCATCACGCGCTGTATCCGTCGATCGCGAAGAGTCCGTCGCTCGATGCGGTCTATCGCACGATCGAACTACCCACATCGGTCGTGCTGCAAAAGGTCGAGCGCAACGGCGTTCTGATCGATGCCGACCTCTTGACCCGCCAGGGTAACGAGCTCGCCGCGCGCATCGCCGAGCTCGAGGCGAAGGCCTACGAGCTCGCGGGCCAGCCGTTCAACCTCGGGTCACCGAAGCAGATCGGCGAGCTGCTGTTCGACAAGCTCAAGCTGCCGGTGGCGCGACGGACCGCGAGCGGTGCGCCGTCCACCGACGAGGACGTGCTGGCCAAGCTGGCCCATGACTATCCGCTGCCGAAGGTGCTGCTCGATCATCGCTCGTTGTCGAAGCTCAAGAGCACCTACACCGACAAGCTGCCGAAGATGGTCAATCCGTCGACCGGTCGCGTGCACACCAACTACGCGCAGGCCGTCGCGGTCACCGGTCGCCTCGCGTCCAACGATCCGAACCTGCAGAACATCCCGGTCCGCACCGCCGAAGGCCGCCGCATCCGCGAGGCCTTCATCGCGCCGGAGGGATCGTCCATCGTGTCGTCCGACTACTCGCAGATCGAGCTGCGGATCATGGCGCACATCTCGGGAGACGAGAGCCTGATCGATGCGTTCGCGAAGGGCGAGGACGTCCACCGACGCACCGCGGCCGAGGTCTTCAGCACGACGGCTGCTGAGGTCACGAGCGAGCAGCGTCGTTACGCGAAGGTCATCAACTTCGGACTGATCTACGGGATGGGCGTGTTCGGGCTGGCCAGCAATCTCGGGATCGAGCGCGACGCGGCGAAGCTCTACATCGATCGCTACTTCATGCGCTATCCGGGCGTCGCGGCCTACATGCAGGAGACGCGCGAGAGCGCCAAAGCGAAGGGCTACGTCGAGACGGTGTTCGGGCGTCGGCTGTGGCTGTCGGAGATCAACAGCCCGAACGGTCCGCGCCGCGCCGGCGCCGAGCGCGCGGCGATCAACGCGCCGATGCAGGGGACCGCAGCCGACCTCATCAAGCTGTCGATGAACGCGGTGCAGGACTGGATCGAGCGCGACGGGCTGGCGACGCGGATGGTGATGCAGGTCCACGACGAGCTGGTGCTCGAGGTGCCGGACGCCGAGTTGTCGGTGGTGCGCGAGCAGGTGCCGAAGCTGATGGCCTCGGTGGCCGACCTGAAGGTGCCGCTGGAGGTCGAACTGGGTGCCGGCCCCAACTGGGATGACGCGCATTGATGCGGTAGGGTGCTCGATCACCGACCGTGAAGCGTAAGTATTACATCGACGAAGCAATCGTGCTTCGTCCGCCGCTCGCTCTGCGTCCTGCCTTGTCACCCATACAGGTGATGGCACTCGGTCGGCTTTCTGCGCATCTTCAGCAGCAGTGCTCGGGAGGTGGTCCAAATGATGCAGGACCGCCCATATTCTTCGGTAGTGCGTCACGTCGAACAGCGCGAATCGCCTAATCGCTTGCGACGATGCGAGAACCCGGGGATCCGCTTAAGTTGGGGTGGGCCCGGCAACCAGCCGTCGCCATCACCGGAGAAACAGATGAGAACGCTCGATCTGCAGGAGATCCAGGAAATCGGCGGTGGACAACCAGCCTTGTCCAACGTCATCGCGGTAGTCGGCTTGAGCATCGCCGTTTGCACGGCACCTGCGTGGGGTGCCGCTGCTGCGTTGATCGGTCTCGGCGTCCTTTTTTCCAAGACGATGGAAGATTGAAAGTGGTCCATGTGTCCGGCGGGGTCTTGGCTCCGCCGGATTTTTCAAGGAGAGCGGCAATGAATGGCTGGTTGATTGTGGAGATCGTCCTGGTCGTGCTGCTCTGCGTCGCTTTTCTTTTCAGGGCAAAGCTCGGCGACCGCTTCCAGTTGGTCTTGATGGTGGGTAGTGCTCTCCTGGTCGCCCTCTGCGCGATGGAGTCGCTCGCCGATCAGACACGACCGTGGACGATCGCACTCGGTGCGATCGCGCTAGCGCTGTTCGCCGTCGAGTTCGTACGCCAGGCTAGGCAATCTTCCCGACGAACGGAATGAAGTCCGGCAAGCACTCCTTACATTCTCGAAGGTCATGAATCGTCCGTTCAATCCTTGTCACCCGGCGTGTGGAATCCCGGTTTGCCCATCTGTTCCCGCTGCTGCGGCACCTTCTTCACGCGCGAGATGTCGTAGCCCTGTTCCTCGAGCTTCGTCAGCATCTCCTGGTACTTCGCGTCGGAGATGTAGGGCGTGCGCGCGAAGATCCAGCCGAGACTCTTGTCCGGATAGCCGAGCACGGTGTACTGGTACATCGGGTCGACGTAGAGGGTCAGCTGGCTGACCGAGATCGGCCAGAACAGGCGCACGCGCCAGTGGGCGTTGCCGGTATCGGGCAGCACGGTGTCGACGAACTCGCGTCGCGTCTCGGGCGCGTCGAAGTTGCCCTTGCGGCCAATGTACGCGTCGTCGATCTTGCCGTCGGCGCGGAGCTTCCATTCGGCCTGTCCACCGACATAGTCCTTCTCGCCGAAGTACGGGATGTTGGCGATGATGTACCAGTGGCCCATGTACTTCGGTAGGTCGAGGTTGGCGAGCTTGAGTTCCTGGTTCGCGCGCGGGTTGGGATTGACCGGCGTGCTCGAACAACCGGCGAGCAAAGCGACGGCCGCGATGACCGAGGCGAGCCCGGCGGTGATGCGTCTTGAAATCATGAAAGGTCCTTGGTTACCCGATCAGTCCGGCGATGCCCACGACGGCACCGATGATGATCAGCCACAGCGGGTTGATCTTCGTCTTCAGCATGATGGCCAGCGTGGCCAGCACGACGATCGATTCTCGCAGCCCGCCGCCGGTCGTGGTGAACAGCACCCACACCCCGGCGAGCAGCAATCCGACCGACACCGGCGCCAATCCGTTCCTCACGGCCTTGCCGAAAAGTCCGACAGCGCCGGCGCGACGACTCGAGACGCGGGTCAGCACAAACGTGAGCAACGCAGGCGGGACGATCACCGCGCCGGTCGCCCCTACCGCGCCCAGCCATCCCGCGACCTGCCAACCGACCAGCGTGACGAACAGCATGTTCGGACCCGGTGCCGCCTGCGCGATGGCGTAGGCAGCAGCGAACTGCTCGTCGGTGGTCCAGCGATGAACGTCGACGACATAACGATGGATGTCGGGCGCGAGCATGATCACGCCACCGCCGACGGCCGCGAACGACAGCAGCGCGAGGTGCGTCGTCAGCAACCACAGCGGGCTTTCGCTGATGTATTCGTCCATCACGGATCCTGTGGATGCCGCTCGATGAACCACGACAGCCCGATGGCGACAGGCGCGAGGCCGGCGACGACGGCGGCGAGCGGCCAGCGCAGCAGCCCGACGCCGACGAAGCCCAGCGCGCACAGGCCCATCTGCACAATGCTTGGGATCGTCCAGTAGGGCACTGGGGTCGCCATGGCGACGGGGGCGGCGACCGCTTCGGCGCCCGGTGCCGGACGGGCGTCCAGTGGCTCGGGATCGGGCTTGAAGAGATTGATGCCCATCTTGACCGCGGTCGCGAGGATCAGGCCGATCGCGACCGACGACATGCCGTGCAGTCCCTGCTTGACCGCGGTCAGCTCGCCGAAGTGCTGCCACGCGACGCCTAGCGCGATGACGATGCACGAGGGTCCGAGCACCATGCCGGCCAATGCCGCGCACGCGCCCGCGAAGCCCGCGTAGCGCTGGCCAATCATTACCGACAGGTTGCAGATGGTCGGACCCGGCATGACCTGGGCGATCGCGAGCAGGCTCGCGAACTCGCGCGAGTCGAGCCACTTGCGCTTTTCGACCAGCGCGCGATAGGCGAACGGCAGCACGCCGCCGAAGCCCGACAACGCCAGGTTCGAGAACGCGAGGAACAGTTGCGCGGGCCCGATGAGCGGGCGTGCGTCGGTCGTCGCGGGGGTGACTTGAGGATCGCTGGCCATCGGGTCGGGGTGAGGACGAAGGGTCGCGAACGATCGCTTTCGTCGCGGCGCGATTACAGCACAGCGACCGCAGCGTCCCGCGCTTTCGGGATCGATGGTCACGCTGACGGCGGAATGGCCGCGGCCGCCGCCGCGTTGACCGAACGCAGTCTCGATGCCTTCCGTTTGCCCTTACACTTCTGCGGCTCGGCCGTCCCGTCAGCCCTTCAGAAAGGAAAATTCATGGACCTTCTAGAACAGGAATTCGCGAGTCAACTCCCCAAGGCGACCTTCACGCGTCGCGGCTTCGTGGTGACCGCGCTCGGTACCGGATTCGCCGCCGCCGTCATGCCGGTGAGCGCCCAGACCATCACCACCGACGCCGGCGGACTCGACGCCGGCGAAGTGAAGATCCCGGTTGCCGACGGACAGATGCCGGCTTACCGCGCGCAACCCGCGGGCAAGACCAACCTGCCGACGGTGATCGTGATCCAGGAGATCTTCGGCGTGCACGAGCACATCAAGGACCTGTGCCGCCGTCTTGCCAAGCTCGGTTATCTCGCGGTCGCGCCCGAGCTGTACGCGCGCCAGGGCGACCCGTCCAAGTACCCGACGATCCCCGAGCTGTATTCCAACGTGGTGTCGAAGGTGCCCGACACGCAGGTCACCGGCGACCTCGACGCGACGGTGGCCTGGGCCGCCAAGAACAACGGCAATGCCGACAAGGTCGCGGCCACGGGCTTTTGCTGGGGCGGTCGCCAGACCTGGCTGTTCGCGGAGCACAGCACGAAGCTCAAGGCCGGCGTGGCGTGGTACGGCCCGCTCGCGGGCAAGCCCAGCGACATGCAGCCCAAGTCCGTGATCGACGGTGCCGGACAGTTGAAGGCGCCGGTGCTCGGCCTTTATGGCGGCAAGGACGCCGGCATCACCGAAGAGTCGCGCAACCAGATGACCGAGGCATTGAAGACGGCGCCCGCGACGGCGAAGGACTCGATGATCGTCGTCTATCCCGACGCGCCACACGGCTTCAACGCCGACTATCGTCCCAGTTACGTGAAGGCAGATGCCGAGGACGGATGGGCGAAGATGCTGGTTTTCTTCAAGGCGCACGGCGTCGCCTGATCTACGCCTGAACTGGCTGCGTATCGCCTCGTGTGCGGCCGTCTTCACTTGCTTTTTCCCCCACATGCCCGTCGCATCCGTCATCACGGCGACGATCGCAGCCACCTTCGGCGTGGGCGCGATCAGCATCGCGCTCGCCGCCTACCTTTCGTTTCGCCTGCTCGGGCGCTTCGTCAATCGCATGGTCAGCTTCTCGATCGGGGTGCTGCTCGCCACCGCCTTCCTGCACCTGATCCCCGAGGCCTTCGAGTCGGGCGCCTCGCTGCGCAACCTCTGCGCGGTGATGCTGGCCGGCCTGTTCGGCTTCTTCTTCCTCGAGAAGATCGCGGTGTACCGGCACAGCCATCACTTCGAAGGCGACGGTCACCACCATGCGCACGGCCACGACGCGCACGAAGCCGGACGCGGCGGCGTGTTCGTGCTGGTGGGCAGCGCGGTCCACAACTTCTCGGACGGCATCGTCATCGCGGGCGCCTTCCTCGCGAGCCCGTGGATCGGACTGGCCGCCACGCTGTCGATCCTCGCGCACGAGATTCCGCACAAGATCGGCGACTTCATCGTGCTGATCAATGCGCACGTGCCGAAGACGAGGGCGGTCGCTTACGCATCGATCTCGAGCTCGTCGATCGTCGTCGGCGGGCTGATCGGCCTCGCCTTCCTCGAGCGCATCACGGCGCTGGTCCCCTACGTGCTGGTGGTGGCCGCCGCCAACTTCCTCTACATCTCGCTGTCGGATCTCGTGCCGCAGATGCATCGCATCGATCCGCACGGGCATCGCGGTCGCGACACGGTGTGGCAGGCGGCGCTGATCGCGGCCGGCGTCGTGGTGGTGCTGGTCCTGAACCGCTGGGCCGAGGCCTGAGTCGTCACTCGCCGCGTGCGACCGGCCGACGCGGGTCGGCGCACCACGCGCTCCACGAGCCGGCATAGAGCGCGGCACCGGGCAGTCCGGCAGCTTCCATCGCGAGTAGGTTGTGGCAGGCGGTGACGCCGGAGCCGCACGACTGCACCACGGACCCGGGCGATCGATCACCGAGCGTGGCTTCGAACTCAGCCCGCAGCGACGAGCCGTCCCTGAAGCATCCGTCAGCCTCGAGGCTACGCGCCATCGGATGGTTGGCGGCGCCGGGAATGTGTCCGGCGACCGGATCTAGCGGCTCGACGTCGCCGCGATACCGCTCCGGCGCGCGCGCATCGATGACCAGTCGCGACTTCGTATCGAGGTTTGCTTCTAGGTCGCTGGTGTCGACGGTCGAGACCAGCGATGCGCCGAGCGCGATGTCGCCCGTCGAAGGTCGAGGCTGCGCATCCGTCAGCGACAGCCCCGCCCGCAGCCACGCAGGCAGTCCACCGTCGAGCACCACCACGTCGGCATGGCCGATCCACCGCGTCAGCCACCACAGCCGTGACGCGTAGAGGCCGTTCGACGCGTCGTACGCGACGACGACGCTGCTGCGACCGACGCCGGCGTCCGCGAGGAAGTGCACGAAGGCTTCGCGGGTCGGCAACGGATGTCGACCGTTACGTCCGTCCTTCGGGCCCGACAGGTCGCGGTCGAGCGGCGCGAAGCGGGCACCGGCGATATGTCCTTCGCGATACGACGCTTCGCCGGCCGTCGGTGCCATCAGGTCGTGACGACAGTCGAAGACGATCCACGACGGATCGCCGAGGTGCCGTGCGAGGGTTTCAGTGCTAACGAGCGGATGCATCTTCGAGGACTCCGGAAGTGAGTGGGGCGACTACGGCCTCGTCGGGTTCGGCCGCCACACGCTTGAGCGCCCGCGCGGTCATCAGCGTCGCCACGACGCTGGACGCGACGATGATCGCCATGCCCACGCCGTTGCTGAGATGCAGCGTGTCGCCGAAGATGAAGTAGCCCCAGGCGGTGGAAAACACGATGCCGGAGTAGCCGAGATTGGCGGTCAGCAGCGTGCCGCCCGCCCCGAACGCCCGGGTGATCGCGAGTTGCGCGAGTGCGCCGCACAGGCCGACCGCCGCAAGCAGCGCGAGTCCGCGGGTATCGTGTGCATGCATGCCGAAGACGACGGCGCCGGCGATGCCGACGAGCGCGTTGAAGCTGGAGAAGTAGAAGACGATCCGCGTGTCGGGTTCGCCGACCTGGCCGAGTGCCTTGACCGACAGGTAGGCGATGGCCGTAAACACGGTCGATGTGGTGCCGATCACCGCGTAGCTCCATTGGTCGGCGTTGAAGGTCGGCTGCAGCAGCACCAGCACGCCGAGGAAGCCGGCGATCAGCGCGACCGTCATCGCCCGATCGATGCGCTTGCCGCCGCGCAGCGCGCACCACGCCACCCACGCGCCGATGAACAGCGGCGACGAGGCATTGATCGTCATTGCGGTGGCGAGAGGCAGTCCCGCGATCGCCAGGAACCAAAGCGTCAGCGACACAGTGCCGGAGACGCTGCGCCGCAGGTGCATCTTGAGATGGCGTGTCGAGAGGGCCTGCACGACGGACGCGCCGCCGCGTTGCGCGCGCACGCCGATCAGGGCTGCCATGACCGCCATGCCGACGAGGCCGCGGTAGGCCACGATCTCCCAGGTGTTGTACTGCACCGATGCGAGCTTGACGGCCACGCCCATCAGCGAGAACAGCAGCGCCGCGACGACCATCCAGATGGATTGCATGTTGAATCCCTCCCCTTTTGGGGAGGACCGGGGCGGGGGCGAGCGAAGCGAGCGTCGTTGTTGGCGCCAGGAAGAAGGAGATCGAACTACTCCCCCATCTCCCCCCGCAACCATTCGTGGAAGTGCTGCATCCCATCTTCCATCGGCGACTGATAGGGCCCGACCTGGCTCTCCCCGCGATCGAGGAGCGCCCGGCGTCCGGCGTCCATCCGTAGCGCGATCTCGTCGTCCTCCGCGCAGGTCTCCATGTAGGCCGCGCGATTCGCCTCGACGAAGTCGCGTTCGAACAGCGCGACCTCTTCGGGGTAGTAGAACTCGACGACGTTGGTGGTGTGCTGCGGTCCGCGCGGGATCAGCGTCGAGACGACGAGCACGTGCGGATACCACTCGACCATCACGTTCGGATAGAGCGTCAGCCAGATCGCGCCGTGGGGTGGCGTGACGCCGTTCGAGAGGCGCATCACCTGGTCGTGCCATGCGCTGTAGGTTGGCGTGCCGGGACGCTGCAGCCCGCTCTTCACGCCGACGATCTGCACCGAGTGGTTGCGCCCGTATTGCCACGACAGGTCGTCGCACGACACGAACTGGCCGAGGCCCGGATGGAACGGTCCGACGTGGTAGTCCTCGAGATAGACCTCGATGAAGGTCTTCCAGTTGTATGGGCACTCGTGGATCTCGGCGCGATCGAACTGGTAGCCGCTGAAGTCGAGTTCGGGGATGCGTACCTGCGCGAGTTCCTCCGCGACATCGCCCGGGCCTTCGAACAGCAGGCCGTTCCACGATGACAGCGGCGTGCGGCCGAGGTCGAGGCACGGGTTGTCCTCGAAGTGCGGGGCACCGAGGAGCTTGCCATCCAGTCCGTAAGTCCAGCGATGCAACGGGCAGACGATGTTGCCGCCGTCGTTGCCGCGCCCGTTCTTCATGATCGCCTGGCGATGGCGGCAGACGTTGGACAGCAGCGAGGCGCCGGTGACCGGATCGTCGGTCGTGCGGACCAGCACGCGGCCCTCGCGCTCCTGCGTGAGGGTGTGAAAGTCGCCCACCTCGGGAACCATCAACGAATGCCCTACATAGCGGGAACTGCGCCTGAACAGGCGGTCGATCTCGCGGTCGTGCCGCGTGGCGTCGAAATATGCGGAAACCGGCAGCTGCGCGTTGCTGCGCGCGAGCGTGCCTGCGCTACCCAGATCGGACATCCCAACCCTCCCGAATGAAGTGGCGGCATCGTGCATGCGCGATCTCGACGCGTATGCGACGGTGCACCGACCCAACCCAAGCGAATCAAGAAGCTTCCGTACCGGTCGCGGATGATGGGGCGCGTGACCCCTGGTCGTGGACCTGACTCGAGACTCTTGCTGACTTGCGAACCGCGGCGAAGGAGCCGCATTCCCGTGTGCGGGACCGCTAAACAGGACCTCCTGTTTGCTCGAGAACAAGTCTAGCAAAAAGGCGACTCGCGCGCCCGCTGCCGGCCGCGGCACGCCTCCGTGTCGTCTCGCCGTCGATCGCTTAAAATGCGGGATTCGACCACCGCCGTCTCTCGATTCATGCCGAAGGCTTCCTCGCAGCCCGCCATTCCCGACCCCGTGGTCGTGCCGCCGCTTCCGTTCGAGCAGGCGCTCGAGGAGCTCGAGACGATTGTCCAGCACATGGAGGACGGCACGCTGTCACTCGACCAGTCGCTCGCGGCATATCAGCGCGGCGCGGAACTGGTCAAGGTCTGCGAGACGGCACTCGAACACGTCAAGGAGCAGGTCCGCGTGCTCGACGGCGATCTGCTGCGGCCGTTGTCCGAGGTCGCCCCACGCGGATCGGATCGCGGATGAGCGCCGTCGCGGCCTTGGCCAAATCCGCGCAATCCGACTTCCCGGGCTGGTCGCGCGCTGCGCGCGAACGCGTCGAGTTGGCGCTCGACCACGTGCTGCCGGCCGCGGTCAGGTCGCCGGCCAAGCTGCACGAAGCGATGCGCTACGCGACGCTCGGTGGTGGCAAGCGGGTGCGCGCGATGCTGGTCTACGCGGCGGGCGAGTGGGCCGGCGTCGGGGCGTCGGACGAAGGCATCGCCCATCTCGACGCGGCCGCCTGCGCGGTCGAACTGATCCACGCCTATTCGCTGGTGCACGACGATCTGCCGTCGATGGACGACGACGATCTGAGGCGCGGTCGGCCGACCGTGCACGTGGCCTTCGACGAGGCGACTGCGCTGCTGGTCGGCGATGCCTTGCAGGCCCTCGCGTTCGAGGTCCTCGCGAAATCTTCCGCGGCCGGCCGGGTCGCGGCGCAGGTCACGTTGCTGGCTTCAGCCAGCGGCTCGCTCGGCATGGCCGGTGGCCAGGCGATCGATCTCGACAGCGTCGGCAAGGTGCTGGCCTGGTCCGACCTCGAGGCGATGCATCGCGCCAAGACCGGCGCCCTGCTGCGGGCGTCCGTGGTGCTGGGCGCGACCGCGGCGCATACTCCGACCGATCTTCAGGGCGCTGCCCTTGACCGTTTCGCCGCCGCCGTGGGACTGGCGTTCCAGGTCGTCGACGACGTGCTCGACGTGGAAACCGACAGTGCCACGCTCGGCAAGACCGCGGGCAAGGATGCGATGCACGACAAGCCGACGGTCGTCACCACGCTGGGCCTCGAGCGCGCCAAGGCGCTGTCCCACTCGCTGCATGGCGACGCGGGCCACGCACTCTCGGAACTCGGCGGCGATGCGCGACGCTTGCGCGACATCGCTGAATTCATCATCGGTCGTTCGTTCTGACCTGCATCGAATCCCCGCCGTTCATCCATTCACCGTCGTTACTCGTTTAGCCCATCCGCATGAACGATCTGCTTCAAATCATCGATTCACCGGCCGATCTCAGGAAGCTCGACCGCCACCAGCTGCATACGGTCGCGCAGCAGTTGCGGGCCTATGTGCTTGACTCGGTCTCCAAGACCGGCGGCCATCTGTCGTCGAACCTCGGGACCGTCGAGCTGACCATCGCGCTGCACTACGTGTTCGATACGCCGAGCGACCGGATCGTGTGGGACGTCGGCCACCAGACCTACCCGCACAAGATCCTGACGGGTCGCCGTGACCGCATGCACACGCTGCGGCAGAAGGACGGCATCTCGGGTTTCCCGAAGCGCGACGAGTCCGAGTACGACACCTTCGGCACTGCGCACTCGTCCACCAGCATCTCGGCGGCGCTCGGCATGGCCACCGCGGCCAAGCTGAAGGGCCAGAAGCATCGCAAGAGCATCGCCGTGATCGGCGACGGGGCCATGTCGGCCGGCATGGCCTACGAGGCGCTCAACAACGCCGGCGTGATGCCCGACACCGACCTGCTCGTGATCCTCAACGACAACGACATGTCGATCTCGCCGCCGGTGGGCGCGCTCAACAAATACCTCGCGCGCCTGATGAGCGGCAAGTTCTACGCGACCGCGAAGAACGTCGGCCGCCAGGTGCTGGGTGTCGCGCCGCCGCTGTTCGAGCTCGCCAAGAAGTTCGAGGAGCACGCGAAGGGCATGGTGGTCCCGGCCACGATGTTCGAGGAGTTCGGCTTCAACTACATCGGGCCGATCGACGGTCACGATCTCGAGTCGCTGATCCCCACGCTGCAGAACCTGAAGGAGCTTGGCGGGCCGCAGTTCCTGCACGTCGTCACCCGCAAGGGCCAGGGCTACAAGATGGCCGAGGCCGATCCGGTCGCGTACCACGGGCCGAGCAAGTTCGATCCGGCGGTTGGCCTCGTCCCCCCGACGGCACCGTCGAAGAAGAGCTATACGCAGACCTTCGGGACCTGGCTGTGCGACATGGCCGCAGCGGATCATCGTCTCGTCGGCATCACGCCGGCGATGCGCGAGGGTTCGGGCATGGTCGAGTTCGAGCGCCGCTTCCCGGCACGCTACTTCGACGTCGGCATCGCCGAACAGCATGCGGTCACGTTCGCGGCCGGCCTTGCCACCGAGGGCATGAAGCCGGTCGTCGCGATCTACTCGACCTTCCTACAGCGCGGCTACGACCAGCTGATTCACGATGTCGCGTTGCAGAATCTCGACGTCACGTTCGCGCTCGATCGTGCGGGACTGGTGGGTGCTGACGGCGCGACCCACGCGGGCAACTACGACCTCGCGTTCCTGCGCTGCATTCCCAACATGGTCGTGATGGCCGCCTCCGACGAGGCCGAGTGCCGCGCGATGCTGACCACCGGCTTCCTGTACGACGGTCCGGCCTCGATCCGCTATCCGCGCGGCGCGGCCGCGGCATCGCATGCCGCGTCGGGCAGCACCGCGACGCTGCTGCCGTTGACGATCGGCAAGGGCGTGGTGCTGCGCGAGGCTTCGTCGCGCGCCGCCAATGCCGGGCCGCGCGTCGCGATCCTCGCATTCGGCTCGATGGTGCCGATGGCGCTCGCCGCCGGCGAGACGCTCGACGCGACGGTCGCCAACATGCGCTTCGTCAAGCCGATCGATGCGGCGCTGATCACCGAACTCGCGCAGCATCACGACCTGCTCGTCACGGTCGAAGAGGGCGCGATCATGGGCGGCGCCGGTTCGGCCTGCGCCGAAGCCTTGACACTGACGGCGCTGGTGCGGCCGTTCTTGCATTTGGGACTGCCGGACTTATTTATCGACCACGGCGACCCGGTGCAGTTGCTTGCGCAGTGCGGGCTCGATGGGCAAGGCATCGTGGCCTCAATCCGCAACCGGCTGATGCAGTTCACGAATCGTCGCGATAGCAATAATTTGGGCGAACTTCGCGAGCCGCGGCTCGTCGTAAATAACGGTTGAAAGAAATTTCGTTGCAAGCGTGCAAGAATCTGGCCGCACGTACACTGCCTCGCCATCCTGCAACTGGTCATTCGCCGGTTCTCGCAGGCGTCTCGAATCCCGCTCCACCCGCCCGTTCGATTCCACCTACCCATCACCCGTGCGCGCACGGGTCATCATCATGAATGCTCCCGATCCGATCAAGTCCATCGTGTTCGATCTGCCTGATGTCCAGGGTTCACCCGATCAACGTCATCTCGCCATCCAGCGTGTCGGCATCAAGGGCGTGCGCCATCCGCTGACGGTGCGCAATGTCCAGGGCGCGACGCAGCACAGCGTCGGCACGTGGAACATGGACGTGCATCTGCCCGAGTCGGTCAAAGGCACGCACATGTCGCGTTTCGTCGCGCTGCTTGAAGAGCGCAACGGCGTGCTCGACCTCGCGGCCTTCCGCACGTTGCTGTCGACGATGATCGGTAAGCTCGCGGCTGACGCTGGACGCATCGACGTGAAGTTTCCATTCTTCATCACGAAGGTCGCGCCGGTGTCGGGCGTCGAGAGCCTGCTCGATATCGACGTCACACTGACCGGTCGCATCGCGCAGGGCAATACCGACGTGTCGCTGACGGTCGTCGTGCCGGTGACCAGCCTGTGCCCGTGCTCGAAGCAGATCTCCGACTATGGCGCGCACAACCAGCGCTCGCACGTCACGATCGAAGCCGGTCTCGGCGAGGACCAGGACATCGCGGTCGAGGAACTCGTGCGCATCGCCGAGGAAGAGGCGTCCTGCGAGGTCTACGGTTTGTTGAAGCGCCCCGACGAGAAGTACGTCACCGAGCGCGCGTACGACAACCCCAAATTCGTCGAGGACCTGATCCGCGACGTGGTGCAGCGCCTGAACGACGAGCCGCGTATCGGCCGCTACGTGGTCGAGGTCGAGAACTTCGAATCGATCCACAACCACAGCGCGTACGCGCGCATCGAAAGGGCGGCACCGAATGCGAAGCTCTGACCACTTTTAGTGGTCGTTAAAAGCCCCGTGAAGTCTGCGGGGCTTTTTCTTTGCTCGATCCGCGTTCGACGCTAGAACCGCCTGGTCAGCACCATGCTCTGACCGTCCCGACTGACCTCGGTACGTGACAGGAAACTCATGCCGAGCAGGTTCGGTCCGTCGTAGCCGTCGAGCACACCGGCCTCGACGTTGGTGAGTTCGACGTCGCCGATCTTCACCCGATCGAGCTTCACCATCCGATACGACACGCGGCCGTTGGCCGTGTTGGCGTTGGACTGAGCACCCAGCCTGTAGGGCAGCCGCAAACGCTCGGCCTCGCTCACCGAGATCACCACCATGGTCGCGCCGGTGTCGACGAGGAAGCGCGTGGCTGAACCGTTGACGGCGCCCTGGGCGATGTAGTGACCGCTGCTGTCGGCGCCGAGGAACGCCGTGGCGCGGCCGTGCTCGCTGTTGCCCGCGACGTAGGAGCCCATAGCGACCGTCTGGCGGCGGCCATCGACCAGGAAGGTCGCGCCGTCGCCGTTCACCGCCACGAGCTTGAACCCGGCGACGGTGTCGCCGACGCTGACGCTGCGTGGCCCGCCGCCGTCGACCGAGACCACCGCCTTGCCGGGGAAGACGCCGACCACGTCGATCTTCGCGGCGGACGCATCGCACGCTGCGGCCAGCACGCATGCCGCGACAATCGACTGCCCGGCGAAGCGCATGGGACGTTCAGTCGCGGAAGTTGTTGAAGTCGAGCGGCATGTCGGTAATCGACGTCTTCAGCAACGCGATCGCCGACTGCAGGTCGTCGCGCTTGGCGCCGGTGATGCGCACCGCGTCGCCCTGGATGCTGGCCTGCACCTTCATCTTCGATTCCTTGATCGCCTTGACGATCTTCTTCGCTGCCTCGGACTCGATGCCGTTCTTGACCTTGACGACCTGCTTGACCTTGTCGCCGCCGATCTTCTCGACCTTGCCGACATCGAGGAAACGCACATCGACGCCGCGCTTGGTCATCTTCGTGTTGACGATGTCGCGGACCTGGCTGAGCTGGAACTCGGAGTCGGCGAAGAGCGTCAGGTCGCGCTCCTTTTGCTCGACGCGCGCATCGGACCCCTTGAAGTCGAAACGCGTGCCGACCTCCTTGTTGGTCTGGTCGATCGCGTTGCGGACCTCGACCAGGTTGGCTTCAGAGACGACATCGAACGAGGGCATGCGGATTCCGGAGGCAAGATCACGAGGAACGAAAAGTATAGACGAGGGCATCGCTATACTGCGCCGCTCTGCGGACCTCCCCGGCGTCCATGCCTTCGAACATCCAGAGCGATGTGCTGCTCACGCCGTACAACACCTTCGGCATCGCCGCGCGGGCGAAGCGCTTCGCCCGTGTCGAATCGGTCGACGCGCTGCGGGCATTGTGCGAGCTGCCCGAATGGCGCGACGGTCGGCGCCTGATCGTCGGCGGCGGCAGCAACGTCCTCTTCACGAAGGACTTCGACGGGCTGGTCGTTCATCTCGCGACGAAAGGCCACGAGGACCTCGGCGACGAGGGCCACGATCGACTGATCGCCGTCGCGGCGGGCGAGTCGTGGGACGGATTCGTGCGGACCAGCCTGCGTGCCGGCTGGCCGGGGCTGGAGAACCTCGCGCTGATCCCGGGATCGGTCGGCGCGGCGCCGGTCCAGAACATCGGTGCCTACGGCCTCGAACTCGCCGAGCGCTTCGCCTGGCTCGATGCCCTCGATGCGGTGTCGGGCGCGTCGCTGCGTATGGATGCCGAGGCTTGCGCATTCGGCTACCGCGACAGCATCTTCAAGAACGGGTTGCGCGACCGCGCGATCATCACGCGCGTGGTCTTTCGGCTGCCCTTGCGCTGGGAGCCGCGCTTGACCTACGCCGACCTGGTCGAACGCCTCGCGCGTAACGCGATCGTCACGCCGAGCGCGGACCAGATCGCCGACCTCGTGACGACCATCCGCCGCGAGAAGCTGCCGGACCCGGCCGTCGTCGGCAACGCGGGCAGCTTCTTCAAGAATCCGTTGGTCGATGCGAAGACCTGCGCGACGTTGCGTGAACAGGCGCCCGGACTGGTCGCCCATCCGCAGGCCGATGGCCGCTTCAAGCTGGCGGCGGGATGGCTGATCGATCGCTGCGGCTGGCGCGGCCGGAGCCTCGTCGGCTCCAGTGGCCGTGCGGCCGTCCACGAACGACATGCGCTGGTGCTCGTCAATCGCGGCGGAGCGACGGGCGCCGAAATGCTCGCGCTCGCCGACACGATCCGCAAAAGCGTCGCTGGACGCTTCGGCGTGAACCTCGAACCCGAACCGCTGATCGTCTGAAGGATTACTTCGTGGGCATCGACAGGATGCCGTCGCAACTCGCACCGAGCCACTTGCCGGCGATGCCGATGTGGAAGGCGCTGCCGTTGCTGCGGGTCTGGTCGATGCTGCCGATCATGCTCTCGGGCGTCTTCGCCTCGAAGGTCATCGTTCCGGTCGACGGGCGTTCCCCGGTGCAGGTCGTCGCCATGACCAGCCTGGTCGCCGAGCGCGACACGGTTTTCACCGTGCAGTTCGCGTCCTGGCTCTGCATGAAGTGATCCTGGTCGAGGTCCTCCTTCCTGACGCAGGACTTGCGGCTTTGCGGCGTGTTGCCCTCGTCCATCTTCTTCTCGATCATCGCGCGACGCTCGGATGGCATCTTCGCCAGCACGTCGGGCGGGATCGTCGCGCCCGACATGGAGGTGGTCATCTGCCACGTGCCAGGCTTGGCATTGAAGGACTGGGCCTGGGCGGTCGAAGCCATCGTCAGCAGCGTGGTCGCGAGAACGGCGCTACGTGTCAAAGCAGTACGCATCGTGGACTCCTTCGATGGGGTCGATCGAGCGGCCCCCGACCGTTCAACCGCGTTTGCGTTTCGCAGTCTCCGCGATCCGCATCCGCAGTGCGTTGAGCTTGATGAAGCCACCCGCGTCGGCCTGGTTGTACGCACCGCCGTCGTCGTCGAAGGTCGCGATGTTCTGGTCGAACAGCGTGTCCTTCGAGTCGCGCGCGACGACGCTGACGCTGCCTTTGTAGAGCTTGAGCCGCACGAAACCGTTGACGTTCTTCTGCGTGTGATCGATCAGCACCTGCAGCGCGCGCCGCTCCGGGCTCCACCAGTAACCGTTGTAGATCAGGCTCGCGTAACGCGGCATCAGGTCGTCCTTCAGATGCGCGACCTCGCGATCGAGCGTGATCGACTCGATGCCGCGATGCGCCTTCATTAGGATCGTGCCGCCCGGCGTCTCGTAGCAGCCGCGCGACTTCATGCCGACGTAGCGGTTCTCGACCAGGTCGAGGCGACCGATGCCGTGCTTGCCACCGAGCTCATTGAGCTTCGTCAGCACCTCGGCCGGTGTCATCGCGGTGCCGTCGATCGCGGTGATGTCGCCGGTGGTGAACTCGATGTCGATGTATTGCGGTGTGTCCGGTGCCGCCTCGGGCGACACGGTCCAGCGCCACATCGACTCCTCGGCCTCGGCCTTCGGGTCTTCGAGGTGCCGGCCCTCGAAGCTGATGTGCAGCAGGTTGGCGTCCATCGAGTAAGGCGCGCCGCCGGCCTTGTGCTTCATCTCGATCGGAATACCCGCGGCTTCGGCATAGGCCAGCAGCTTCTCGCGCGACAGCAGATCCCACTCGCGCCACGGCGCGATCACCTTGATGCCCGGCTCGAGCGCGTAGTAGCCGAGCTCGAAGCGCACTTGGTCGTTGCCCTTGCCGGTGGCGCCGTGCGACACCGCCTCGGCACCGGTCATACGGGCGATCTCGATCTGGCGCTTTGCGATCAGCGGCCTCGCGATCGACGTACCGAGCAGGTACTCGCCTTCGTAGATGGCGTTGGCGCGGAACATCGGGAACACGAAGTCGCGGACGAACTCTTCGCGCAGGTCGTCGATGTAGATGTTCGCAGCCTTGATGCCCGCGTTGATGGCCTTGCTGCGCGCGGGTTCGAGTTCCTCGCCCTGGCCGATGTCGGCCGTGAACGTGATCACTTCGGCCTGGTAGTTGTCCTGCAGCCATTTCAGGATGACAGACGTGTCGAGGCCGCCGGAATAGGCGAGGACGACTTTGCTGATGTCGCTCATGGTGTTCGCTCGGGCCATGCGAAGCGGCGTGATGCCGATCTTGGGTTTCAGGTCACCGCCTGCATGGGAGCAGCGCGGGATCAGGCGGGTACTGCGTCGGGCGCGGAGTATAGACGAGCGCTGCGCTGCTGCTTCATCGCGCGTTGCTGTTCGCCGCCAGCTCCTTGCGTCGTCGCTTGGCCTTGTAGAGCGCGGCGTCGGCGATGGCCAGCAGCTCGCCGCCCTGCATCGTGTCCTCCGGGAAGCAGGCGACGCCGAACGACACCGCGACCCCGGACGGCGAGCCGTCGGGTGAGCGCGGCAGCAAATCGTTGAGGCCGTCCGCGAAGGCTTCGAGGCGGGCCTGGCCGACGATGCGGTTGGTGCGCGGCAGGAAGATGCAGAACTCGTCGCCGCCGTAGCGGAACGCCCGGTCCTCGTCCCGGAAGAAGTCGCGCAGCAGATGCCCGGCCGCGGCCAGGATCTGGTCGCCGGCGACGTGGCCGTGCTTGTCGTTAAACTGCTTGAAGCGGTCGAGGTCGAGCATCGCGACGATCACGTGCTGCTTGCCGATCGCGCTCTTCTCGAGCATCGCGTTCAAGGTCGGCAACAGGTTGCGGCGGTTCAGCAAACCGGTCAGCGGATCGCGCGACGCCTGCTCGCGCAGCTCGTCGTGGATCGCCTCGATCTCGGTGAAGCGCGTCTGCAGCTCCGTGTTGACGGCCTCGAGCTCGGTCTTGGCCTGCAGCAGGCGGATGCGTTCGGCCTCGGCGGCATCGCGCTCGCGACGGATGGCTTCCATCTGCAGCATGGCTTGCGAATAGGCGAGGCGGACGTCGCGGGTGGTGTCCTGCCAGCGGCGGTGCGAGGCGTGGAAGCGTTGATGCCAGCGGTACGCGCGACGATAGTCACCGTGCTGCGCGTACAACGTCGAGACCGCCATCGCGGTCTTCCAGAACTGCGTCAGGTGCGGGTGGCGGCGCAGGTTCCACAGCGCCACGCGCCACGCGCCAACGGCTTCGGTGACCTTGCCCTGTGCGGCGGCGATGCGCCCCTGGTTCCATTTGGCGGTGCCGACGCCCATCGTGTACTCGCGGCCGATGGCGGCGTCGAGCGCGTCGAAGACGTAGTCGGTCGCTTCCTTCAGATGCCCGGTCTCGATCAGGTTCTCGGCCACCGTGGTCATCACGTCGCCCGGCCTGAACAGCAGCAGCTCCTCGCGGTTCTGATGGAGGGCCGTGTTGACCTCGATCGTCGCTTCCTCGACCCGGCCGGTGTTGATCAGGCAGTACGCGAGGTTCGAGCGACACATCGCCTCGAAGCCGGGCATGCCGATGCGGCCGCTCTCGTTGAGCGCCATCCGGATACAGCTCTCGGCGCCATCCCAGTCGCCCGCTTGGAGCAGGGTCGCCCCGACGTTGAACGCCATCAGCGCATGCGCCGGGGGATAGTGGAAACGGAAGAATTCGAGGCCGATCAGCAGGTCGCGGAACGCAAGCTCCGGCTTACCGAGGCCGAGCAGCGTGATGGCCCGCCACAGGCGGATGTAGTGCTCGTCGGACGGCTCGAGGGCATCGGGCTGCGCCAGGGCCCGCTCGAACGAGACCATCGACGCGACCAGATCGCGTTCGACCCAGTGCAACGCGGCGTGCACGCCGTGGACGATCTGCAACAGGCGTTGGAAGGCGGGGCTGCGCGCCATGGACTGCGACAGCACGGCACGCGCCTTGGCGAGATGGAGGCGCGCCCGCGCCGTATCGGCGATGCGGACGCAACTGCTGGCGGCGATCAGGTTCGCGAAGACCAGGTCGTTGGTCGGCGCCGTGCGATGCATGACGAGGTAGTTCTCGGCCATCGCAGCCGCGTCGATCGGCGAGCACGGGTGGTTGAGCCACGCCGCCTCGAGCGTCGCGTCGAGCAGGCGTTCCGTCGATGGAGGATAGGCAGCACTCATGCGCGCGTTGGCACCGGGACGAAGAGGCGATCAGTCATGGATGCGCCCGAGGACCAGGAATTCCATCAGGGCCTTCTGAGCGTGCAGGCGATTCTCGGCCTCGTCCCACACGACACTCTGCGGACCGTCGATCACCGAGGCGTCGACCTCTTCGCCGCGATGCGCGGGCAGGCAATGCATGAAGAGGGCGGTCGGCTTGGCGGCTGCCATCAGGCGATCGGAGACGCGCCAGGCGGCGAAGTCCTTCTGCCGCGATTCGTTTTCGGCCTCGAAGCCCATGCTGGTCCAGACATCGGTCGTCACCAGGTCCGCGCCACGACACGCCGCCATCGGGTTGGCGAACTCGCGATAGTGCTGCGCGTCGACCAGGCCGGCCCGCTCGGGCTCGACCTCGTAGCCCGGTGGCGTGGACACGTGCACCGTGAAGTTGAGCGTCTCGGCCGCCTGCAGCCAGGTGTTGCAGACGTTGTTCGAGTCACCGATCCACGCGACGGTGGCGCCTTCGATGCTGCCGCGCTGCTCGATGTACGTGAAGATGTCGGCCAGGATCTGGCACGGGTGGTATTCGTTGGTCAGCCCGTTGATCACCGGCACGCGCGAGTTGGCGGCGAAGGTCTCGATGCGGGTCTGCTCGAAGGTGCGGATCATGACGAGGTCGACCATGCGGCTGATGACGCGTGCCGTATCCTCGATTGGTTCTGCGCGCCCCAGCTGCGAGTCGCCGGTAGTGAGGTTGATGACCGATCCGCCCATCTGGTACATGCCGGCCTCGAACGACACGCGCGTCCGCGTCGAGGCCTTTTCGAAGACCATCGCCAGCGTGCGGTCGACCAGCGGTTGATAGGCGACATAGCGCTTGAACTTGTCCTTGATCCGCTGCATGCGCCCGAAGAGGTGCGCGTAGTCCTCACAAGACAGATCGTTGAACTGCAGGTAATGGCGAATCGTCATGATTTGGAAGCTCAACATGAAACGCCTGATTCGACCACTTCAGGCCGCCGGACGGCGGTGGGAGATCTCCCACCGGCGCCCCGACTCGGGCGTACTAGGCCGCTTTGGGCTCGGCCTGCTGGGACAGGAAATCTCGGACGATCGTGACGACACCGTCGGCCAGCAATGTGGCTTCCTCGACGTTCATCACGAGCGAGGGCAGCAGACGCACCACGCGATCCTGGGTGACGTTGATGAGCAGGCCGTATTCCTTCGAGTACGCCAGCGCGCGCTTCGGGATCTCGGCGCAGGGACAGGCGAGTTCGATGCCGAGCATCAGGCCGCGGCCCCGAATGTCGAGGATGCCCGCCACCGACGAGAGCTCGCGGGAGAACACCGCGCGCATCGCCTGGCCGGTCTGCTCGGCGTTCGCGAGCAGACCGTCGTCCTCGATCACGGCGATCGTCTCAAGGGCCGCGCGGCAGGCCAGGGGGTTGCCGCCGAACGTGGTCCCGTGATTGCCCGGTCCGAACACGCTGGCTGCGGCGCCGCGCGCGACGACCGCGCCGATGGGCACGCCGCCGGCGAGTCCCTTGGCCAGCGGCATCACGTCGGGCAGGATGCCGGCCCACTGGTGGGCGAACCACTTTCCCGTGCGGCCGATGCCGCACTGGACTTCGTCGATCATCAGCAGCCAGCCGCGCGCGTCGCAGAGCGCGCGAAGCGCCTTGAGGTACTCGACCCGCGCCGGTGCGATGCCGCCTTCGCCCTGGATGGCCTCGAGGAACACCGCGACGACGTTGGGGTTCTCGATCGCGACCTTCTCGACCGCGGCCAGGTCGTTGAGGGGAACGCGTACGAAGCCTTGGACCAGCGGCTCGAAGCCCTTATGGACCTTGGCGTTGCCGGTCGCCGACAGCGTGGCGATGGAGCGGCCGTGGAACGCGTTGTCGTAGACGATGATCTCGGGGTTCGAGATGCCCCGGTCGTGACCGTACTTGCGCGCGATCTTCAGCGCCGCTTCATTGGCCTCGAGGCCGGAATTGCAGAAGAACACCTTGTCCATGCCCGACAACGCGGCGAGCTTGTCGGCCAGCGTCTCCTGCAGGCGCACCTTGTAGACGTTGGATGTGTGGATCAGCTTCGAGGCCTGGTCGGCGATCGCGGCCACGAGACGCGGGTGGTTGTGGCCGAGCGTGTTGACGGCGATGCCCGCGAGGCCGTCGAGATACTTGCGGCCGTCTTCGTCCCACAACCAAACGCCCTCGCCGCGCGCCAGGTACACGGGCAGGTTCGCGTACGTGTTCATCACGTGGGATGTCGTGGCCGGAGCAGCTTTCAGGGCAAGAGGTGTCGGGTTCATGCGGGTTACGAGTTCTTTCGACGAACAAACCACAATATTAAGCGATTTGACGGGGGCTGACGAGGCGCGGCCGTGTGGGACGCAGGCTTAGTTGACGTTGGCCAGGCGGGGAGACGTTTCGATCGTCTGGTCGTGATGCACGGCCCGTTCGGCCTCCATCCTCGACACGTCGGGGACGTTGCGAAGATCGGTACGCAGGTAGAGCAGCGCGACCATGCCCATCACGATCACGCCCATGCCCGCGAAGGTCTGGCGCAGTCCGAACGCCTCGGCGGCATGCCCTGCCGCCAGGGCGCCGAGCGGGGCGGCGGCCACCGTGAAGAAGCGCATCGTCGCGGTCATCCGGCCTAACAGATGGTCGGGCGTGACGGCCTGGCGCAGGCTTGCGTAGTTGATCCAGTACAGCATGATCCCGAAGTCGAAGACGAACATCGCCGCGCCGAGCGTCGCGAAGGAATGACCGTTGCGCGGCAGCAGTGCGAGCAGCAGCCAAGCCGCCGCCGAGCACGCCACACCGATCAGGATCGGGACGCCGGTGCCGAGGCGGCGCGTGACGCGGCTCGCCAGGAACGAGGACAGCAGCGCGCCCGCGCCGCCGAACATGTGCGCCGCGCCCAGCTCGCTGGGCGACAGTCCAAGTTCGCGCGTCGCGTACAGCGTCTGCAGCGCGATCCAGCCCTGGAAGACGATGAACCACGACGTCGACACCAGTGTCAGCGGCCGCAGGATGGGATGCCCGAGGACGAGCGCGAGGCCTTCGCGGATCTCGCGCTGGATGCTCGCGTTCTTCTTCACGACCGGCCTCACTTCGACGTGGCGTGTCCGCGTCAGCAGCAGCAGGGACGCGACGAAGGTCAGGCAGTCGAAGAAGATCGCGAGCGGCGCGCTGAGCCACTGGATCAGCAGGCCCGCGAGGCCTGGACCCGTGAGGCGGGCCGTCGATTCGGCGCCGATGAATAGGCTGTTGGCTTCGATCAGTCGCTCGCGACCGGCCAGCTGCGTCAGGTACACCTGCGCCGCGCTGCCGACGAAAACGAAGACCGTCCCCAGCACGAAGCCCACGACGTACAGCAGCGACATCGACAACTCGTCGAGCAGGGCGGCGACCGGGACGGTCAGGAGCGCGACGCAGATCACGACTTCGCAGACGAGGATGATCGGCAGCTTGCGGACGCGGTCGATCAGCACGCCAGCATGCAGCGAGAACAGCGAGAAGGGCAGTGCCTCGAGTCCGACCAGCAGACCCATCTGGCGGGGCGTCGCGTCGAGCAACACGACGGCCGTCAGCGGCAGCGCCAGCATCGTGATCTGGCCCCCGAAGCTAGTGGCGGTCGACGAGAGCCACATCAACCTGAAGTCGCGCTGCGCGAGCAGACTCGCGCGCCACAGCGCGAGAAGCTTGTGCAACCGATTCGTCAGCATCGTCTTCATCGCATTACCTCTCGCCCTTCAACCCTCGACGCGCTCTTCGACACCTGTCGCGGCCGCTATAATTCACCGCTCCTCCCGCACCCCATGTCCGAATCCTTGTCGCCCTGCGAACTGATCATCAAGGGCGTCACCCGCAGCGGCGAGCCGTTTCGGCCGAGCGACTGGGCCGAGCGACTCTGTGGCGTCCTCGCGGCTTATCGCCCCGGCTTCGTCGCAACCCGCGGCCCGGTTTTCGGATACTCGCCCTACGTCCAGCCCACGATGGTCGGTGGCATTCGCTGCGTGATCGTCGATCCGCGACTGCATACCCTCGAACCGCGTGCCTGGGACTTCGTGGTCGGGTTCGCCAGCGACAACGATCTCGTCACGATGAACGCCGCCGACCTGCTGGCGGCCCCCACGCTGCCCGACATCCCACCCGCGGCCGGCTGACTTTCGAACGAAAAAAAGCGCACCGTGGTGCGCTTTTTTGTGCCGGATCCGACCCGGTTACGGGACGCCTCAGGCGCCTAGAGCTTTCACGGCTGCGGCGAGACGGCTTTTGTGTCGTGCTGCCTTGTTCTTGTGAACGATCTTCTTGTCCGCGATGCGATCGATGATGCCGGTCGACTTGCGGTACTGCTCGGTCGCTGTGGCGGCGTCGCCGGTGGCGATGGCCTTGCGGACGGCCTTGATGGCCGTGCGGAGTGCCGAACGCAGGCTGGAGTTGTGTGCGTTTTGAGCGGCACTCTGGTGCGCGCGCTTCTTTGCTTGTGCTGAATTGGCCATGAGACTTTTAGTTGCGGCCGACGCATCCAAAAACGCGCCGACGGACTGGAATGAGGGTGTACGAACGCTACGAAGCCCTATATTCTAGCCGCCGTTTCCGGAATCTGCAAGCGGGTCGTCGATGCCCTTGCGGGCGGCCCGGTACGCGGCGACCGCAACCCTATAATCCGAGCGATGAACTTGCTCCGCGTGCTGGCCACCGTCAGCGGCATGACGATGGTTTCGCGCGTGACCGGCCTGGTGCGCGAGAACCTGATGGCGCGCATCTTCGGCGCCAGCGTCGCGACCGACGCCTTCTTCGTCGCCTTCCGCATCCCCAACCTGCTGCGCCGCCTCTTCGCCGAAGGCGCCTTCTCGCAGGCATTCGTGCCGATCCTCGGCGAATTCAAGGCGCAACGGCCTTCCGAGGAGACGCGGGCCCTGATCGATCACGTCGCGACTGTGCTGACCTGGTCGCTGGTCGCGGTCACCGTGATCGGCATCATCGGCACCCCGGCGGTCGTCTGGCTGCTGGCCGGCGGGCTCAAGTCCGATCGCTGCGGGGTCGTGAGCGCGACCGGCACAGCGGACGACGGCTTCGATCTCGCGGTGCTGCTGACGCGGATCATGTTTCCCTACATCGCGCTGATCGGGCTGGTTGCCGGTGCGTCGGCGATCCTCAACACCTGGCGGCGCTTCGCGGTCCCGGCCTTCACCCCGGTGCTGCTGAATCTCTCGTTTATCGGCTGTTCCCTGTTCGTCGCGCCGCACGTCGACCCGCCGGTGCTGGCGCTGGCCATCGCGGTCGTCGTCGGGGGCATCGCCCAGCTCGCGTTCCAGGTTCCTGCACTGATGCGGGTCGGCATGCTGCCACGCATCCGGTTCGACATTCGCGGCGCGCTGGCCAATCCCGGTGTGCGGCGCGTGCTGCGGCAGATGGTGCCCGCGACCTTCGCCGTGTCGATCGCGCAAATCAGCCTGATCATCAACACCAACATCGCGTCGCGCCTCGCGTGCGGCAGCGTGTCGTGGATCACCTATGCGGACCGGCTGATGGAGTTTCCGACGGCGCTGCTCGGCGTCGCCCTCGGCACGGTCCTGCTGCCGAGCCTGTCGGTCGCGAACGCGGAGGGTAAGCACGATGAAGTGTCGGGCCTGCTGGACTGGGGGATGCGTCTCAGCTTCCTGCTCGCGCTGCCGGCGTCGCTCGGTCTGTGGTTGCTCGCGGAACCATTGACCGCCACGTTGTTCCACTACGGCAAGTTCACTGCGCTCGACGTCACGGCCACGCAGCATGCTGTCACAGCCTACGGCGTTGGGCTGATCGGCCTGATCCTCGTCAAGATCCTTGCACCCGGGTTCTACGCGCGTCAGGACATCCGCACGCCGGTCAAAATCGGCATCGTCGTGCTGGTCGGCACGCAGCTGATGAACTTGCTGTTCGTACCGATGTTCGCGCATGCGGGCCTCGCGCTCGCGATCGGCCTCGGTGCGTGCTTCAACGCGGCGATGCTGTTCACCGGCCTGCGGATGCGAGGTGTCTATCGCCCGAAGGCCGGGTGGCCGGCATTCGGGCTGCGACTGCTGTTCGCGCTGGTCGTGCTCGGCGGGTTTCTGTACTGGAGCGAGGCCCAGTTCCAGTGGATCGCGATGCGCGCGGAGCCCGCCAGACGCATCGGCGCGCTGGCCGCGATCGTTGCGGGCGGCGGGGCGCTCTATTTCGTCGCGCTGTTCGTCATCGGCATGCGCCCGCGGCACTTTCGCCGTGGCCTCTGATCCCATTCGCCTGAAGCGCCTCGGACATGGATCCTGACGTGATGACCCCGCTCGACTACTTCGCCACCCTGGTCTCGCAGCCCGACGACGGCGAGGACATCCCGCTCACCGAGGCTGCGTTGGCGATCGGACAGGACGTCGATCCGCGGCTCGACCTCGCGGCCGTCCAGTCCGACATCGATCGACTGGCGGCCACGCTGAAGGCGCGTATTCCCGCCGATGTGGGACAAGTCCACAAGCTGCGGCTGCTCAACCGCTATTTCTTCCACGAGCTCGGCTTCGCGGGCAATGCCAACGACTACTACGATCCGGCCAACAGCTATCTGTCGACGGTGCTCGCGCGGCGTCGCGGCAGCCCGATCTCGCTGGCCGTCCTGCTGATGGAGGTCGGCCAGCAGATCGGCCTGCCGCTGCGCGGCGTGGCTTTTCCCGGTCACTTCCTCGTCAAGTTGAAGGTTCGTGCGGGCGATCTGTATCTCGATCCGATGACGGGTGAGTCCCTGTCGCGAGAACAGCTCGAGGAGCGGCTGTCGGAGTTCCTGGAGGCGACCCGTTCTGCGGCCGAACGGTCTTTGCCGGCGATCGACGGCGAAGCCTTCGAGATGGCGCTCGCTCAGGCGATCCGCGAGGCGACATCGCGCGAGATCCTCACCCGCATGCTGCGCAACCTGAAGGGCATCTATCACGGGCGCAACGACTACTCGCAGCTGCTCGAAGTGCAGAATCGTCTGGTCGTGCTGCTACCCGAGCAGCACGAGGAGCGCCGGGATCGGGGGCTGGTCTACGCGCAGCTCGAGTGCCCGCGTGCCGCGCTCGAGGACCTCACCGCGTATCTGAATGACGCACCCGACGCGCCCGAGGCGGGCGAGATCCGCCGCACGCTGGACGTGCTGCGCAATGCGTCGGGGCGCTTGAACTAGTGAAATGAGGTCCCGGCCTTCGCCGGGATGACATTATTTGGGTGCCATGCGGATCGCGCCGTCGAGGCGAATCGTCTCGCCGTTGATCATCTCGTTCGTGACGATCTGGTGGACCAGCTTCGCGTAGTCGGCGGGGGTGCCGAGACGCGACGGGAAGGGGATGCTGGCGGCCAGTGCGTCCTGCACGTCCTGCGGCATGCTGTCCATCATCGGTGTGCGGAAGATGCCCGGTGCGATCGTCACGCAACGGATGCCGCTGCGGGCGAGGTCGCGCGCGATCGGCAAGGTCATGCCGACCAGTCCGCCCTTCGACGCCGCGTAGGCCGCCTGTCCGATCTGCCCGTCGTAGGCCGCGACCGAAGCGGTGTTGATCAGCACGCCGCGCTCGCCGGTGCTTTCAGGCTCGTTCATCGACATGGCCTCGGCCGCGAGCCGGATCATGTTGAACGAGCCCACCAGGTTGACCATGATCGTCTTGGTGAACGGGGCGAGCGGATGGGCGCCGTCGCGGCCGACCGTCTTGATCGCCGGCGCGATGCCCGCGCAGTTGATCAATCCCATCAGCTTGCCCGCGGCGGTGGCGGCCGCGACCACAGCCATGCCGTCCTCTTCGCTGCTGACGTCGCAACGCACGAACTGCTGGCCCAGTTCCTTCGCGACCTGCTCGCCGAGATCGACCTGCACGTCGGCGATGACGACCTTCGCGCCGTGCTCGACGAGCATGCAGACGGTGCCGGCGCCGAGTCCGGATGCGCCGCCAGTGACGATGAAAACTTGGCCTTCGATGTTCATGAATTCTCCGCGATGACAGGGTCGTTCTGGTGGGCGGCGATTCTAGCGCAGCGCGTATTCTTCAACGCATGACGGCGCAGCACGACGGCCGAAGACTTCGAGGAGACCCGCATGACCACAGACACGTCGATCGGCGACGAGGACGACAGTAAGACCTCCGGCATCGACGACGCGTCGGAAGTCCGCGAGGACGATGCCGACGTCACTGCCGAGGACATCGAGGAGGGCAACGACCGCAACGTCTCGTCCGACCAGGGCAACCGGTCCGGCAAGACCAACAAGATCAAGGACGACGCGATCGAGCTCGGTCGCTGAAATGAAGAAGGGCCGCTCGCGCTGCCCTTCTTCATCGGTCGACGCCGATCAGAGCAGCGGCACCATCAGCAGTGCGACGATGTTCATGATCTTGATCAGCGGATTGACCGCCGGACCCGCGGTGTCCTTGTAGGGATCGCCAACCGTGTCGCCGGTGATCGCGGCCTTGTGCGACTCGGAACCCTTGCCGCCGAAGTTGCCTTCCTCGATGTACTTCTTGGCGTTGTCCCACGCGCCGCCGCCGGTGCACATCGAGATCGCGACGAAGAGGCCGGTGACGATCGTGCCCATCAGCATGCCGCCGACCGCCATGCGTGCCGCGTCCGGACCCATCAGCACCCGCATGACCACGGCCAGCAGGATCGGCGTGACCAGGGGCAGCAGCGAGGGGATCATCATTTCCTTGATCGCCGCCTTCGTGAGCATGTCGACCGCCACGCCGTACTCGGGCTTCGCGGTGCCTTCCATGATCCCCTTGATGTCGCGGAACTGGCGACGTACCTCGACCACGACCGCGCCGGCCGCGCGGCCCACCGCTTCCATCGCCATCGCGCCAAACAGGTAGGGGATCAGGCCGCCGATGAAGAGGCCGATGATCACGGCCGGTTCGTTGAGGCTGAACGTGACCGTCTTGCCGGCCGTGTCGAGGGCATGGGTGAAGTCGGCGAACAGCACCAGCGCGGCGAGGCCGGCCGATCCGATCGCGTAGCCCTTGGTCACGGCCTTGGTCGTGTTGCCGACCGCGTCGAGCGGGTCGGTGACGTTGCGGATCGCCTCGGGCAGCTCGGCCATCTCGGCGATGCCGCCGGCGTTGTCGGTGATCGGACCGTAGGCGTCGAGCGCCACGATAATGCCGGCCATCGACAGCATCGACGTCGCGGCGACCGCGATGCCGTACAGGCCGCCCAGCGTGTACGACGCGTAGATCGCGATGCAGACGCAGATCACGGGCCATGCGGTCGACTTCATCGACACGGCCAGGCCCGCGATGATGTTGGTGCCGTGACCGGTGGTCGAAGCCTCGGCGACGTAGCGCACCGGCTTGTACTCGGTGCCGGTGTAGTACTCGGTGATCCAAACCAGCGCGCCCGTGAGCACTAGGCCCACGACCGACGACAGGTACAGGTTCATGATCTGCGGCGCCAGCGACGTGCCGCCGAACACCCAGCTCGTGATCGGATAGAACGCGATCAGCGCGAGCACGCCGGCCACGATCAGGCCCTTGTAGAGCGCGGTCATGATCTTGCGGCCCGGCGTGTGCTTGACGAACGCGCAGCCGATGATCGACGCGATGATCGAGAAGCCGCCGAGCACCATCGGATACATCACCGACGCGAATTCGGCGCCGTGCATCAGCAGCGCGCCGAGCAGCATCGTCGCGATCAGCGTGACGGCGTAGGTCTCGAACAGGTCGGCGGCCATGCCGGCGCAGTCGCCGACGTTGTCACCCACGTTGTCGGCGATCACCGCCGGGTTGCGCGGATCGTCCTCCGGGATGCCGGCTTCGACCTTGCCCACCAGGTCGGCACCGACGTCGGCACCCTTCGTGAAGATGCCGCCGCCGAGGCGCGCGAAGATCGAGATCAGCGATGCGCCGAACGCGAAGCCGATCAGCGGCTGGATCGCGTCGTGCAGCATGGTGGGTTCGAGGTTGCCGTGCGAACCGAAGCCGACCAGCACGCCGTAGAAGCCGGCGACCCCGAGCAGCCCGAGGCCGACCACCAGCATGCCGGTGATGGCGCCGCCGCGGAACGCAACGTTGAGCGCGGCATCGAGGCCCTTGCTGGCCGCTTCGGCCGTGCGCACGTTGGCGCGGACCGAAACGTTCATGCCGATGAAGCCGGAGGCGCCGGACAGCACCGCGCCGAAGAGGAAGCCCAGCGCCGTGGTCCAGCCGAGCACGAAGCCGACGATCAGGAAGATCACGACGCCGACCATCGCGATGGTCGTGTACTGGCGCTTGAGATAAGCCGCGGCACCCTGCTGGATCGCGAGGGCGATCTCCTGCATGCGGGCGTTGCCGGCGGGGAGGCTGAGGATCCAGCTGCGAGACCACACGCCATACGCCACGGCGACCGCACCGCAGATCAGGGCAAACCACAAGCCCGTAGTTCCTGCATCCATTCTTTAGCTCCTCCAGTTGCCCCGGCTTTGGATCCGGCGGTTCTTGATGTGCTGCGGCGTTCGCGTTCTCGTGCGCGGATCGCCTGGTCCGTCGCGTGCCCCGCTTTTCTACTCGTCGAGTGCTGCGAAGACCCGCGAGCGGATCTCGTCGACGCTGCCGGTGCCGGACACCTTGCGGTAGAGCGGGGCGTCGGGCTCGCCGGCACGCGAGCCGCGCTGCGCCCACTCGGAGTAGTAGCTGATCAGAATCTCGGTCTGCGTGTGGTAGACCTCGAGGCGATTGCGGACCGTGGGTTCGAGGTCGTCGTCGCGCTGCAGGAGTGGCTCGCCAGTGGCGTCATCGATGCCATCGACCTTCGGCGGATTGAAGTGCACGTGATAGACGCGGCCGCTGCCCTGGTGGACGCGTCGGCCGGTGATGCGCTCGATGATGTCCGAGTCGGGCACGGCGATCTCGAGTACGTGGTCGATCGCGACGTTCGCGTGCTTCATCGCGTCGGCCTGCGGGATGGTGCGCGGGAAGCCGTCGAACAGATAACCGTGCTCGCAGTCGGGCAGCTTCAATCGCTCCTCGACGAGCCCGATGATGATGTCGTCGGAGACCAGCGCTCCGGTATCCATCACCTTCTTGGCGGCGATGCCGAGCGGCGTCTGGGCCTTGACCGCGGCGCGCAGCATGTCGCCGGTGGAGATCTGGGGGATGCCGAAGTGCTCGCGGATGAACTGCGCCTGCGTGCCCTTTCCGGCGCCGGGTGCGCCTAGCAGAATCAGGCGCATGAAACTCTCAGCATCGAAGTCGTGCCTCGGGAAGAACTGGGGATCGGAGTGACCGGTGTGCGACGTTGATGGAAGCGTCGTCTTCGAACGGTCGGCGATGCGGCCTGGCCGTGCTGAAAAGCTTCGAGGTGTCCCGAAGCCGCCCCGCCTGCCGACGCGAACCTTACCGGATGATTCGTTGCATGGTCAATCGCCGCTGACCCCAGTTGTCGCGGCGGCGACAAGGGTGCGTACGCGGGCCAGATCATCCGCCGTGTCGACACCCGCCGCGGGCGCGGTCTCGGCGACGAAGACCGCGATCCGGTGGCCGTGCCACAACGCGCGCAGCTGCTCGAGGGCCTCGAGGCCCTCGAGGGGCGCCGGCTCCAGCGTGGTGAAGAGCGCCAGGAAACTCGCGCGATAGGCGTAGAGACCGATGTGGCGCATTGCCCGTAGCGGGCTCGATGCGTCGGCGTCGCGTTCCCAAGGGATCGGCGCGCGCGAAAAATAGAGCGCGCGTCCCCGCGCATCGCTCACGACCTTGACGACGTTGGGGTTGAGGAAGTCTTCGTGCGATGCGATGGCATGGCAGGCGGTGGCGATCGCGCAGTCCGGCGCACCCGCGAGCGTGGCCGCCGCACGGGCGATCAGCAACGGATCGATCAATGGCTCGTCGCCCTGCACGTTGACGATGATGGTGTTGCCGTCGATCGTGCCGTCCCGCGTCAGCGCCGCGGCGACCTCGGCGATGCGGTCGGTGCCGGAGGCGTGCGAGGCGCGTGTCATCGCGCACTCGTGACCGTGCGAGGTGACGACGGCCGCGATGGCCTCGTCGTCGGTCGCGACGATCACCAGCGACGCGCCGCTGTCCCGTGCGCGGTCGGCGACGCGGACCACCATCGGCTTGCCACCGATGTCCGCGAGCGGCTTGTCCGGCAGGCGCGTGGACGCTCGGCGCGCGGGGATGAGGGCGACGAAGTCGAGCGGGCCGGCTTTCCTGCGCATCGTCGGAACGCGGATCGCGTCAGCTCGGCGCACGCGGCGCGGCTTCGGGATCAAGGCGCCGCGCTTCGGATTCGAGCATCACTGGAATACCGTCGCGGATCGGATAGGCAAGGCGGGCGGCTGCGGAGACCAGCTCCTGGCGCGTCTTGTCGAAGGTCAGCGGGCCCTTGGTTACCGGGCACACCAGGATGTCGAGCAGTCGATGGTCCATGCGGAGTTCCGTGGTCAGGTAGTGGCTGCGGGTTGCAGCGACGGCGTCTTGCGACCGCCGATGTGTCCGAGGATGGTTTCGACCAGCTTGGGCTCGATGCGCGCGTAGACGGGAATCGCCCACATGCGGGACTCGACGAAGCGCGCGCACTTGACGGCGTCCTTCTCGGTCATCAGGACCGCTTCGGAGTTGCGTCGGGCGAAGGGATTGTCGCGATAGCGATGATGGTCGTCGAGTGGCATGCGATGGAAGCTCAGCCCGATGCTCCTGAGCAGCGCGAAGAAGCGTTGCGGATTGCCGATGCCTGCTGCCGCGGTGAGCCGTCGGCCCCGAAAGCTTTCGAGCGTCCGCGTGGTGCCCGGATCGTTGACGCGATAGGCGTCGCCCGGCACCAGTTCCATGTGGAAAGGTGGCAGCACGGTCACGATGCCCTCCGGCAGCGACGGCATCACGGTCGACGCGCCGTTGAGCACGACGGCGTCGACCTCGGCCAGGCGCTCCAGCGGTTCGCGCAGCGGTCCGGCCGGCAGCATCTTGCCGTTGCCCGCGCCCCGCGCATCGAACACCGCGATCTCGAAGTTGCGGGCGAGCGCGTAGTGCTGCAGGCCGTCGTCGGACACCAGGACGTCGACTTCGGGATGGGCCACGAGGAGAGCGCGAGCAACCTCGACCCGATGCTTGCCGACGAACACCGGGGCGCCGGTCCGGCGCTGGATCAAGACCGGTTCGTCGCCGAAGCGATCGGCGGCGTCGATGTCGTGACCGGCGACCGACACCGTCGCGTCCTTCGGGCGCGTATCGCTGCCCCCGTAGCCGCGCGAGATCACGCCGGGCGTGTAGCCCTCGATCCGCAGCGCTTCCACCAGAGCGATCACGAGCGGGGTCTTGCCGGAGCCACCGACCGTCAGGTTGCCCACGATGACCACCGGGACGGGCAGGCGCTCGACGGCATCGGTGGCGCCGACGAAGCGGCGACGGCGCCACGCGACTGCGCTGCGGAAGACCATCGACAGCGGTGCGAGTCCCAAGCTCAACGAGCGTCGCACGATCGAACGTGGGTGCCATCGCGGCCGGCCCGATCCGAACCAGATGGCCGAGAAGGCGCTTCGGATCTTCAAGATTGAATCATCGGGGTTGTCGTCTTCGTCGGACCGCCGTGGGCTGATTCCCACGCGCTCTTCGCTGCGATTTTCGCATGATCCATGCCCGGCGCCGTCCGCGACGATCGTCGCAGGCCGGTCACTTCGACTGTGAAGTCTGCGTGGCGAACGTGATCTGCGAGACCTGCGCGGCCCGTGCCGCCTCCATCACGTTCACCACGGACTGGTGCGTGGCTTGCGCATCGGCGTTGATGACGATGACCGGATCCTTGCGGGACGCGGCGCTCGAGCGGATCGCTTCGGAGAGTCCGTTCGCATCGCGTGCGGCGACCTGGCGGCCGTCGACCGTGTAGCGGCCATCCTGCGTGACCGCGATGTCGATCTCGGCCGGCCGTTGCTGGGCCTTGTCCGCGTCGGCCGTCGGCAGGGTGATCTGCAGTTCGGCGAACTTGGAGTACGTGGTGGTGACCATCAGGAAGATGATGATCACAAGAAACAGGTCGATCAGCGGGATCAGGTTGATCTCGGGCTCTTCGCGCCCGGCGCCCTTCTTGAAGTTCATCGTTCGCGGGCGATCAGGTGCGTTCGCCGTGCACGATGTCGACGAACTTGACCGCCTGCTGTTCCATCTCCACGACGAGGCTGTCGACCTGGCCGCGATACTGGCGATAGAAGATTAGCGACGGGATGGCGACGACCAGTCCGAAGGCCGTGTTGTAAAGCGATATCGAGATGCCGTGTGCGAGCTGCGCCGGATTGGTGCTGCCGCTGGGCGCCTGCGCCCCGAAGATCTCGATCATGCCGATCACGGTGCCGAACAGGCCGAGCAGCGGCGCGGCCGTGGAGATCGTGCCGAGGTGGTTGAGGAAGCGCTCGAGCTCGTGCGTGACGGCACGACCCGCTTCCTCGATCGACTCCTTCATGACTTCACGCGAGGCCTTCTCGTTGCGCAGGCCCGCGGCGAGGATGCGGCCCAGCGGCGAATTGTTCTCGAGGCGCGTCAGCACTTCGGGTGTCACCTTGCGGGACCGGTACAACCCCACCACCTCGTCGAGCAGATTCGGAGGGATGATCTTGGACCTGCGGAGGACGATCGCGCGTTCGATGATCAGGGCCAGTGCGATGATGGAGGCGATCAGCAGGAACCAGATCGGCCAGCCAGCTGCGAGAAAAATCGAACCCAAACGGTGCTCCTGAAGCAGATGAAAAACGGGAATCCCGATGGTCCGCAGGCAAGTACGGCGGACGGCGGGGAGGGACGGCTTTGAGCGACCCGCAATGTAGCTTTTCGCACGAGGGTCGGCAAGCCGTGGTGCTTGGGCAATTGTGACGAATGTCTGCCGGCTCAACGTCTTAAGCCGCCTGCAAGCGTGTGGATAACTCTGTGCACAGTCTGCGACTGCGGCGGGAAGAACAGCTTTGGGCAACGCGATGATGGTCAACGCCGCGTTGGAGGCTGCTGAATCTAAAGCGCTTTGCCCGGTCTGGCGGTCGCTTTGACCGGCCGTGAAGGATTGTGATGCGCCGGCCTCCGTGTGGACAGATGCCCACCTGGCGGCTCAGAACAGTCGAAATCATCTGGAAACCCGCATGAGCATTGAATCCGCTTTCATCGATCCGGCACCCGTGGGCCGCATCGTCCCGATCGGGGAATTGGTGCGCCAGGTCGCCACGCTGCTCGAGCGCAGCTTTCCGCTGTCGTGGGTCTCCGGTGAGCTCTCGAACCTCACGCGCGCGGCCTCGGGTCACTGGTACTTCTCGATGAAAGATCGCGACGCGCAGGTCCGCTGCGTAATGTTTCGCAATCGCAACCAGAACGTCGACTGGGCCCCGCGCGAAGGCGACCGCGTCGAGGCGCGCGTGCTGCCCGGCATCTACGTGGCGCGCGGCGAGTTCCAGTTGCAGGTCGAGCAGATGCGGCGGGCCGGCGCGGGGGTGCTGTTCGAGGCATTCCTGCGGATCAAGGCGACGCTCGAGGCCGCGGGACTCTTCGATCCCGACCGCAAGCTCCCGCTGCCGCGTCATCCGCAGGTGATCGGCGTCGTGACCTCGCTGCAGGCTGCGGCGCTGCGCGACGTGCTGACGACTATCGCGAGGCGCGCACCGCATGTGCAGGTAATCGTGTTTCCGACGCCCGTGCAAGGGCAGGAGGCGCCGGCCAGGATCGTCGATGCGATCGAGGCGGCTGCCCGTCATCCGATCGACGTGTTGCTGGTGGTTCGCGGCGGCGGCAGCATCGAGGACCTGTGGGCCTTCAACGACGAGCGGGTCGCGCACGCGATCGTCGCAACGCGGGTGCCGGTCGTCAGCGGCGTGGGACACGAGACCGATTTCACCATCGCCGATTTCGTCGCTGACGTGCGTGCCCCGACTCCCACCGCCGCTGCCGAGCTCGCGAGCCCCGATGCTTCGGCCCTGGCCCGGAGAATCTCGCAGCAGAAGCTCGCGCTGCGTCGTGCATCGGAGCGCGCACTGAATGCGTGGGCGCAGCGCATCGACGAGGCGACCCGACGGCTGCGATCGCCCGATCAGCGCCTGGACATCGCGCGACAACGGATCGATGCCCTGGCCCGACGGCTGGTGCGCGCCAAGGAAGCGAGGCTCGCCGCGAGCAGGCGTTCGATCGTGCTCGTAACGGCGCGTCTGCGTTCGGCCGCACCCGATGCCGGTCGGCTCGCGGCACGTCCGGTGGTCCTGCGGGATCGTCTTGTGCGCGCGGTCGCGCAGCGCGTCGGTGATGCCGCGCACTCGGTGACCAACGCGCGTCAGCGCCTCGGGTTGCTCGACCCGCGCGGCATCCTGGAGCGTGGTTATGCGATCGCCATGGATGCCGAAGGGCGCGTGATCCGCGATGCGACCCGTCTCGGCATCGACGAGCGCGTCACGGTCGAAGTCGCGAGCGGTCGCTTCGTGTCGCGGGTCGTCGAGCGGGACTGACGTGAACGCGGGAGCCGTATCGGGCCTGTCAGCCCAACCCTGAATCGACCGACACGCGACCGACGCCGTTCACGCAGGACCTATAGAATCATGCTTCCATTCATTGGCGCCATGGCCCCGCAGATCACGTTGCGGACGCCACCAGCCACCTTCAATGGTCGATGACCAGCTTCACCAAAGGGACTCTATGGAACACAAGCTACCGCCACTTCCGTACACGATGGATGCCCTGGCACCCAACGTCTCGAAGGAAACGCTCGAGTATCACTACGGCAAGCATCACCAGACGTACGTGACCAACCTCAACAACCTGATCAAGGGCACGGAGTTCGAAGAGGCATCGCTGGAAGACATCGTCAAGAAGTCGTCGGGCGGCATTTTCAACAACAGCGCGCAGGTGTGGAACCATACGTTCTACTGGAACAGCCTGTCGCCTGACGGCGGCGGCGATGCGACGGGCGCGATCGGCGCCGCGATCAAGGCGAAGTGGGGCGACTTCGCGGCCTTTAAGGAAGCCTTCACGAAGGCGGCCGTCGGTCAGTTCGGTTCGGGCTGGGCCTGGCTGGTGAAGAAGGGCGACGGCGTCGAGATCGTCACAACCGGTAACGCCGACACGCCGCTGAAGGGTGCCGACAAGCCGCTGCTGACGTGCGACGTCTGGGAGCACGCGTACTACATCGACTATCGCAACGCGCGTCCGAAGTACATGGAAGCGTATTGGAAGATCGTCAACTGGGATTTCGCGAGCCAGAACCTGGCCTGATCGAACCGTCGCGCGAAGAGAGAGCGAGTGGCGTGCGACCGATGCCGGTCGCACGCCGTTTTCACGTTTGCCTCAGCCGATCACGGCGCCGCCTTGGGCAGGCCCGAGATCTTCGCTCCGGCCACGATGCCGTGCTTGACGAACCAGCCCTTGTTCATCTCGAGGGCATAGCGTGCGGGCTTGGCCGCGCAGTGGTTGTCCTCGGTCTGCGGGGCCATGTCCTCGACGTTGAGGATGCGACCGTCGTCGGCGATGAAAGCGACCGACAGCGGGATCAGGGTGTTGCGCATCCACATGCACTGGACCGCGGGCTGGTCGAACAGGAAAACCATGCCCTGATTGGGGCCGAGCACTTTGCGGAACATCAGGCCCTTGGCGCGCTCGTCGGGCTCCAGCGCGACCTCGGCGCGGATGACGTGGATGCCGGCGGTCAGCGGGATGACGCGAAATTCGGTGACCGACTCCTGGCCGACGGCCAAGCTCATGACGGACGACAGCGCGATGCCGATGAGAGCACCGCTGCAGGCGCGAGACAGTCGGCCACTGACGGTGGGCGTGGTTTCGATCGGGTAGGCCACATGCAACTCCATTGAGGTGATCCGTTCGAGCCCCGCGATGAAAAATGCCGACCCAGGGGCCGGCATCTTCTTCTGCGCGGACCCGCCGCAGGACGTGCTTAGTTCAGGGGCTTGTCGCCGACCTTCGCTTCGCGCTTGGCCTTGCGGGCCTTGCTCTTGGCAGCGCTAGCCGCCTTCTTGTCCGTCATCGGCGCGTCCGAAGCCATCGCGTCCTTCTTCATCGGCGATGTGGCGACGGTACCGGCGGCAGGTACCGTCGGGGGTGTGGCATTGGTCTGTGCGAATGCGGTAGCTGCGAACAACGTGGCAACCAGGGTGGCGATCAGCTTGCTCATGGGTCAATCCCTCAAAAGTTTGTCACACATCGGTTTTCGGTCCGACTCGAGTGGCTTCTGGACGACCGGCCAGGTGTTCGGGTCTCCCCCCACTAACGCGGGCTGTCGCAGCCGGTTGACAGCGCTGCTGGCGCAGTCGGTTCGACGCGATGATCGCGTACGTACCGGGTGCGATCCCCAGTTCGAAGAGATCCAGGCCGCCGATGCCGACACGGATCAGGCGCAAGGTCGGGTGCCCGATGGCGGCTGTCATGCGACGCACCTGGCGGTTCCTGCCTTCGCGCACCACGACCTCGATCCACGACGTCGGGATCGCCGCACGAACGCGGATGTCCGGCACGCGATCTGCGACTGCCGGCGGCTCGATCGGCCGTGCGGTCGCGGGCCTCGCAACGAATCGCCCCGCGCTTTCACCGACCACCAGGCCGGTCTCGAACCGCGCGAGGTCGCTCGCGTCGGGAATGCCTTCGACTTGTGCGAGGTAGCGCTTGGCGAGGCTGTGCGCCGGGTCGGCGATGGACTGTTGCAGACGTCCGTCGTCGGTCAGCAGTAGCAGACCTTCGCTGTCGAAGTCGAGGCGCCCGGCCGCATACACGTCGGGCCGGTCGATGTAGTCGGCGAGCGTCTTCTTCGATCCTTCGGACGTGAACTGTGAGAGCACGCCGTAGGGCTTGTTGAAGGCGATCAGCATGGGGCGGTGATCCGGACCCGGAAGGAAGAGACGGTCAGTTCGGGCATAATTTCGCGCTTCGAGCAGCGGGTGCAGGCGCGGTCATCGGCGTTCCGATGGCGCTGCGCGGCAATCGATTCCCATCCCATCTGCGCCGCGACGATCGTTCCGGCGGCACACAAGATCAATCCCTGGAGGCCTTCATGTACGAGCACGTCAAGATTCCAAGCGTGGGCGAAAAGATCACCGTCAACGCCGATTATTCCCTGAACGTGCCCGACCAGCCGATCATTCCCTACATCGAAGGGGACGGTATCGGTCTCGACATCACGCCCGTGATGATCAAGGTGGTCGACGCAGCGGTCGCGAAGGCCTACGGCGGCAAGAAGCAGATTCAGTGGATGGAGATCTTCGCCGGCGAGAAGTCGACGCGCGTCTACGGACCCGACGTGTGGCTGCCGCCCGAGACGCTGGCAATTCTCAAGGACTACGTGGTCTCCATCAAGGGACCGCTGACGACGCCGGTCGGTGGTGGTATCCGTTCGCTGAACGTCGCGCTGCGCCAGGAACTGGACCTCTACGTCTGCCTGCGCCCAGTCCGTTACTTCGCCGGCGTGCCCAGCCCGGTCAAGGCGCCCGAGAAGGTCGACATGGTCATCTTCCGCGAGAACTCGGAGGACATCTACGCGGGCATTGAATTCGCGGCCGAGAGCGACCAGGCGAAGAAGCTGATCAAGTTCCTGATCGACGAGATGGGCACGAAGAAGATCCGTTTCCCGAACACGTCCGGCATCGGCATCAAGCCGGTCTCCCGTGAAGGCACCGAGCGGCTGGTCCGCAAGGCGATCCAGTACGCGGTCGATAACGACAAGCCATCGGTGACCCTGGTGCACAAGGGCAACATCATGAAGTTCACCGAAGGCGGCTTCCGCGACTGGGGCTATGCGCTCGCGCAGGGGGAGTTCGGCGCGCAGCTGATCGATGGCGGCCCGTGGTGCAAGTTCAAGAACCCCGTCACCGGCAACGAGATCATCGTCAAGGACGTGATCGCCGACGCCTTCCTGCAGCAGATTATCCTGCGACCCAACGAGTACTCGGTGATCGCGACGTTGAACCTCAACGGCGACTACATCTCCGACGCATTGGCGGCACAGGTCGGTGGCATCGGCATCGCACCGGGCGCGAACCTCAGCGATTCGATCGCGATGTTCGAAGCTACGCACGGCACCGCACCGAAGTACGCCGGCAAGGACTACGTCAACCCGGGTTCCGAGATCCTGTCGGCCGAGATGATGCTGCGGCACATGGGCTGGATCGAGGCGGCCGACCTGATCATCTCGTCGATGGAGAAGTCGATCCTGTCGAAGAAGGTGACCTACGACTTCGCGCGCCTGCTCGAAGGCGCGACGCAGGTGTCGTGCTCGGCGTTCGGTCAGGTGATGATCGATCACATGTGATCAGGTCCGACCAGTCGACCCCCAAAAAAACCCGGCCTCGGCCGGGTTTTTACATGTTCAAGAGAGATCAGGGCTCTTGAATGTTCGACGCCTGCTTCCCCTTCGGGCCTTGCGTGACTTCGAACTGGACCTTTTGGCCTTCTTTGAGAGTCTTGAAGCCATTCATTTGAATCGCGGAGAAGTGAGCGAACAAGTCTTCGCCCCCGTCGTCCGGCGTGATGAATCCGAACCCCTTTGCATCGTTGAACCACTTGACTGTGCCAGTTGCCATGAAAACGATCTTTCAAAAAAGGAAGACTCTCAATTGATGGTCGATGATCGAGCTTTGGTTCAAGAGCTTGTCGCGAGCGACCTGCCCCTCCCTGAACGTTGAAGCTCTGCCCGTGTCAGGCAAGCAAGCCGGTGTTGCAACCTAAGACGGCGTACTAGGTGACTTGCTTACTTGCACCAAGCCATTCTTTGAGGTCGGCCCGACAATGTCAAGTATGGAAAGCGCCTATCGCGCCGGGATGTTGAGGGTGACGCAGGTCTTCCGCAAAAAGGACCGGCGGGGCCGTGACAGCGACACGTCAGAGAGTAAACTCTTTGCGTGCTTGGCTGGCGTCGAAACGGTCTTCGACTCGATTGAACGGCGTGACCAGATGCTCGAGCCTTGCGTTCCAGGGACGCGTGCCCATCTGGCTCTGGGTATGGTTGGCATTAGAATTGCGTCGATGTCTGTTCACGAACCTGATCAAAATCCAACGACGGTCCTCGATCGCGAAACACAACGCGTCGAACCCCCGCCGATCTTCCAGGTCATGATCCTGAATGACGACTACACGCCGATGGAATTCGTCGTCACGGTGCTTCAACAGTTCTTCAGCAAGGACGCGGACCAAGCTTTCCAGATCATGTGGAAAGTGCATATCGAAGGTAAGGGTGTCTGCGGTGTGTATCCGCGTGATATCGCAGCCACGAAGGTGGATCAAGTCATCGAATTCTCACGGCAGCACCAACATCCGCTGCAGTGTGTGATGGAGGAAGCATGATCGCGCAGGAACTTGAAGTCAGCTTGCACATGGCGTTTGTCGAAGCTCGACAGGCGCGTCACGAATTCATCACGGTCGAGCACCTGCTGCTGGCGCTGCTCGACAACCCGACCGCCGCCGCGGTGCTGAGGGCATGCGCGGCAAATATCGACGATTTGCGGAAGAATCTGACGCACTTCATCAACGACAACACGCCGGTCGTGTCGGGTACCGACGAGATCGACACCCAGCCGACGCTCGGTTTCCAGCGCGTGATTCAGCGCGCGATGATGCATGTCCAGTCCACCGCCAACAGCAAGAAGGAAGTGACCGGCGCTAACGTCATGGTGGCGATTTTCGGCGAGAAGGATTCGCACGCGGTGTATTACCTGCACCAGCAAGGCATCACGCGCCTCGACGTGGTGAATTTCATCTCGCACGGAATCACCAAGAATCCGGCGCAGCAAGGTGCTGGATCGGAAGCGGAGAACACGGACAACGAGGGCGAGAAAGAACAGCGCCAGACCGCGCTGGACCAGTTCACGCAGAACCTCAACACACTCGCGCTCCAGGGCAAGATCGATCCGCTGATCGGCCGCGAAGCCGAGGTCGAGCGCGTCATCCAGGTGCTCTGCCGTCGCCGGAAGAACAACCCGCTGCTGGTTGGCGAGGCCGGCGTGGGCAAGACCGCCATCGCGGAAGGCCTTGCCTGGCGCATCACGCAGAAGGACGTGCCCGAGATCCTCGAGAAGGCCGAGGTCTACTCGCTCGACATGGGCTCGCTGCTGGCCGGTACCAAGTATCGCGGCGACTTCGAGCAGCGCCTGAAGGCGGTGCTCAAGCAACTGAAGGAGAACAGCGACGCCATCCTGTTCATCGATGAGATCCACACGCTGATCGGCGCCGGCTCGGCCTCGGGCGGCACGCTCGACGCGTCCAACCTGCTCAAGCCCTCGCTGTCGTCCGGCCAGTTGAAGTGCATCGGCGCGACGACCTACAACGAGTACCGCGGCATCTTCGAGAAGGACCACGCGCTCTCGCGCCGTTTCCAGAAAATCGACGTCAACGAGCCGACCGTCGAGCAGACGGTGCAAATCCTGCGCGGCCTCAAGTCACGCTTCGAGGAGCATCACGGTGTCAAGTATTCGGCCACCGCGCTGACCACGGCCGCGGAACTGGCTGCCCGCTTCATCAATGACCGTCACCTGCCCGACAAGGCGATCGACGTCATCGACGAAGCTGGTGCTGCGCAGCGCATCCTGCCGGTCGGCAAGCGCAAGAAGACCATTGGCAAGGCTGAGATCGAAGAGATTATCGCCAAGATCGCGCGCATCCCGCCGCAGAACGTGTCGTCCGACGACCGCAGCAAGCTGGCCACCATCGAGCGCGACCTGAAGAACGTCGTGTTCGGTCAGGAACCAGCGATCGAGGCGCTCGCCGCATCGATCAAGATGGCGCGGTCGGGCCTCGGCAAGCCCGAGAAGCCGATCGGCGCCTTCCTGTTCTCGGGCCCCACCGGCGTCGGCAAGACCGAGGTCGCCAAGCAGCTCGCGTTCATCCTCGGCATCGACCTGATCCGGTTCGACATGTCGGAGTACATGGAGCGTCACGCCGTGTCCCGCCTGATCGGCGCGCCACCGGGCTACGTCGGCTTCGACCAGGGTGGCCTGCTGACCGAGGCGATCACGAAGAAGCCGCATTCGGTGTTGCTGCTCGACGAGATCGAGAAGGCGCATCCGGACGTGTTCAACATCCTGCTGCAGGTGATGGACCATGGCACGCTGACTGACAACAACGGACGCAAGGCCGACTTCCGCAACGTCATCATCATCATGACGACCAACGCGGGGGCCGAGTCGTTGCAGAAGCATTCGATCGGCTTCAAGGACAGCAAGCAGGCCGGCGACGAGATGGGTGACATCAAGCGCATGTTCACGCCCGAGTTTCGCAACCGGCTTGACGCGATCATCAGCTTCAAGTCGCTCGACGAGGAGATCATCCTTCGTGTGGTCGACAAGTTCCTCATGCAGCTCGAAGAGCAGCTGCACGAGAAGAAGGTCGACATCATCTTCGACGAAGGACTGCGTACGTTCCTCGCCAAGAAGGGCTTCGATCCGCTGATGGGCGCGCGTCCGATGGCCCGACTGATCCAGGACATGATCCGTCGCGCGCTGGCCGACGAGTTGCTGTTCGGTCGTCTGGTCGGGGGTGGCAAGGTTACGGTCGAGCTCGATGCCGATGACAAGATCCGTCTCGTGTTCCCCGAGAGTGGCGGCGCCCCGCAGCCCCCTGCGGAAGTCGAAGAACTCGACGCTTGAAGTCGGTTGTAACGAAAAAAGGCCCGCGCAGTTCGCGGGCTTTTTTTCATGGCGCTTCCAGTCCCTCGCGAACCGTCGGAAACGAGAGCCGCATGCCGAGCTCGTCGGTGATGCGCGCGTTGGTCAGCCGTCGCGATTCGCTCATGAAGCTGAGGCGCTCCACGCTCACCTGCGACTCGATCTCTGCGCGAGAGGCGCGGCCCGGACGGGACAGTCCTTTGGAGTCCGCAAGCAGGTCGAACCATTCGCCCATCCGCATCGCGCTGCTGTCGACCGCGTGATAGACGCGTTGCGGTCGTCCGCGAAACAGAGTCAGCACGACGAGTCGAGCCAGGTCGTCCGCGTGGATGTGGTTGGTGTAGACGTCGTCTTCCGGCCACAGCACGGGCGTGCCCGTGGACAGGCGCGACAGCGGCAGGCGATCGTTGGCGTAGATGCCTGGCACGCGCAGGATCGTCAGCGCTGCGCCGCGGCACTTCGCCCAATCGCGCAGCCGAACCTCCGCATCGACCCGTCGACGCGCGCGATCCGTTTGCGGGGCGACCGTCCGCGTCTCGTCGACCCAGTCGCCGTCGCAGTCGCCGTACACGCCACTGGTGCTGACATAGACGAGACGACGAACGCCGTGCAGCACCGAGACCAGTGCCTTCGTGCGCAGGTCGAGCGCGCCGCGCGTCTGCGGCGGCGCCAGATGCACGACCGTCGGGGCGATGCCGCCAAGCGCGAGGAGCGAGTCCCGACGATCGAGATCGGCGACGATGGGAATGGCCCCCGCCGCACGCAGCGCGCCCGATCGTTGCGGTGTATGCGTGAGCGCGAAGACCCGAAAGCGATCCCCCAGAAGGTGGACCAGCCGCAGGCCCACGTCGCCGCAGCCAACCACTAGAATGCGAGGTCCTGCGAAGTGCCCGGCACGTGGATCGTCGGTCCTTCGAGGCGGATGGAAGATTTCAGCCGATGCGGCATTGCCGGCCGACGTTGCCTCCATCGCCATCTCTTCTGCTGTTCCAGACATCTAAATTAGTATGACATTCACAGTAGTGGTTCAACCGAGCGGGCATCACTTCGAGGTCAACGACGACGAGACGGTACTGTCCGCCGCGTTGCGCTCGGGCATCGGTCTTCCTTACGGCTGCAAGAACGGTGCGTGCGGTTCATGCAAGGGCCGCGTGGTCGAGGGCAGCGTGCGACACGATCCCCATCAGGCAAGCGCGCTGTCGCCCGAAGAAGAGACGCGCGGCCTCGCCCTGTTCTGCAGCGCGCATCCGCAAAGCGACCTCGTCATCGAGGTCCGCGAGGTGCGGGGCATCGGCGAGATCCCGATCAAGAAACTGCCCGCGCGCGTGGCGAGCCTGACGCGCGCCGCGCCGGACGTCGCCATCGTGAAGCTGCAGCTGCCC
>JANXTA010000004.1 GCA_025356395.1 Betaproteobacteria bacterium | reverse complement strand
CCCCGCTATCGTGGAGCGTTTTCGGCTTGGATCTCAAGCCGGTTGAGGTTGCTCGGTCGTAGCCTTGTCCACGGTCGGCGCGGCGCTTGCGACGCAGGCGCCGGCGGTGGTCAAGGCGGGTTCATGGGCACGTTCGAAGTTTAGCGGTGATCGGTAGCCGAGGGTGCTGTGCTGAGTCGCGCCAATGGCTGCGCGGGTTGCTCGTGGACCTTGCCAGGGGTCTGGGCGCGAAGGACCCGGCTGGTCTCGCGCAACAACTCGTGATCCTCTACGACGGCGCCTCTGTTTCCGCGCGGATGGATCATGATGCGAATGCTGCGTCCGTGGCCAGGACGGTCGCGGCGATACTGATCGACGCAGCGGCCTCCGGGTCCGCTTCACGAAGCCGCCGGCGACATCGCGGCACAGCAAGCTTCGGACTCTGACAGCGTTATTCAGGCTGCAGCGTACGATGCGTGGCGATTTCACTCGCACGATGACGTCGCCTGTTCGCTGCGGCTGACAGTCACTTGTGCAGTGCGCCTTGCTTTCGGTCCGAGCCGATTTGCAAATTCAAGGTGACGACGCACTCCGCCCCCCCATTCGATGAGAGATTTTTCCGAAGACATCGCAGCCATCGCCGGGATCGACGCGGTGCCGCAGATCCTCGACCTCGTCTGTCGCACGACTGGCATGGGCTTCGCCGCGGTGGCTCGCGTGACCGAAGACCGGTGGATCGCCTGCGAGGTCCGCGACAACATCGCTTTCGGCCTCAAGGCCGGAGGCGAGCTCAAGGTCGAGACCACGATCTGCAACGCGATCCGTGAATTCGGAGAGGCCGTGGTCATCGACGACGTCTCGAAGGATGCCCAGTACCGCGGCCATCCGACACCCGCGATGTACGGGTTCCAGAGCTACATCTCGGTGCCGATCGTCCTCAAGGACGGGACCTTCTTCGGAACGCTGTGCGCCATCGATCCCGAACCCGCCAAGATCGACACGCCGGTGATTCGCGGCACCTTCAGGCTGTTCGCCGAACTGATCGCGTCCCACCTGCACGCCAATCAGCGCTTCAGCGAAGGCGCCGACCGGCAGCGCGACGTCGAGGAACGTCTGCGACAGAGCCAGAAGATGGAGGCGGTCGGCCAGCTCACAGGCGGTCTCGCGCACGACTTCAACAACCTGCTCACCGGCATCACTGGCTCGCTCGATCTGATGCAGCTGCGGCTGTCGCAGGGTCGCGTCCAGGAGCTCGGGCGCTACATCATCGCGGCGCAGGGTGCGTCGAAGCGAGCCGCCGCCCTGACGCAACGCCTGCTCGCCTTCGCACGTCGCCAGACGCTCTCGCCGGTCGTCACGGACATCGATCGGCTCGTCTCCGGCATGGGCGAGTTGATCTCGCGCTCGATCGGCGCCCAGATCCGGTTCGAGATCGTCGGCACCCCGGGGCTGTGGATGACGGAGATCGATCCGAACCAGCTCGAAAACGCGCTGCTCAACCTGTGCATCAACGCGCGCGACGCGATGCCCGACGGCGGGCAGCTCACCGTCGAGACCGGCAACACCTGGCTCGATGCGGCGGCCGCGGCGGACCGCGACCTGGAGTACGGCCAGTACGTGTCGCTGAGCATCAGCGACACCGGCACCGGCATGTCGTCCGAGGTCATCGCGCGCGCATTCGATCCCTTCTTCACCACCAAGGCGATCGGCGTAGGCACCGGACTCGGGCTATCGATGGTGTACGGCTTCGCGCGGCAGTCAGGCGGCCATGTGCGCATCTATTCCGAGGTCGGCAGCGGCACCAAGGTCACCATCTATTTTCCGCGCCATCGCGGACGGGACGACGAGGCGGAACAGCCCGTCGAGGAACGCGGCATGCCGCAGTCCGAGACCAGCGGCACGGTGCTGGTGGTCGACGACGAACCCACGGTCCGCATGCTGATCACCGACCTGCTCGAGGAAATGGGCTATACGTCGATCGAGGCCGGTGATGCGACGACTGCACTGCGGACGCTCGAGTCGAAGGCGAAGATCGACCTGCTGGTGACCGACGTCGGCCTGCCCGGCGAGTTGAACGGCAGGCAGCTCGCCGATGCTGCGCGCTCCGCGCGTCCGGACCTGAAGGTGCTCTTCATCACCGGCTATGCGGAGAACGCCGTGATCAATCACGGGCATCTCGATCCCGGCATGCAGATCGTGACCAAACCTTTTGCGGTTGAAGCACTCGGCCAGCGCATCAAGAATTTCATCGAGGGCTGATCCCTCGAACCAGGACGCGTCCCCACAGCGCGCCGCACACAGCGACACTCCTCCACCCCATCAGAAAGGTCATCCCATGATTGCAGTCGAAGGCTATGCAGCCCAGAGCGCCAAAGCCCCCCTCGCCCCCTGGTCCTTCGAGCGGCGCGACGTCGGTCCCAAGGACGTGCTGATCGACATCGCGTTCTGCGGCGTCTGTCATTCGGATATCCATCAGGCCCGTGACGAGTGGGGCGGCTCCAGGTTTCCGATGGTGCCGGGCCACGAGATCGTCGGACACGTCACCGCGATCGGCAGCCAGGTCGACCAGTTCAAGGTCGGTGATCGCGCGGGCGTCGGCTGCTTCGTCGACTCGTGCCGGGTCTGCGTCAATTGCAAGGCCGACCTCGAGCAGTTCTGCGTCAAGGGCATGTCGGGGACCTACAACGGCTTCGAGCAGGACAAGGTCACGCCCACCTTCGGCGGCTACTCGACGCGCATCGTGGTCGACCAGAAGTACGTCCTGCACCTGCCCGAGCAACTGGAGCTGGCCGCAGTGGCGCCGCTGCTGTGCGCGGGCATCACGACCTGGTCGCCGCTGCGCCACTGGAACATCGGCAAGGGCCACAAGGTCGGCATCGTCGGCCTGGGCGGCCTCGGGCACATGGGCGTCAAGTTCGCGAGCGCTTTCGGCGCCGAGACCTGGGTCCTCACCACGTCGCCCGGCAAGGCAGACGACGCGGCACGCCTCGGTGCGGTCGGTGTCGTGGTGTCGAAGGACGCCGCCGACATGGAGAAGCACGCGGGCAGCTTCGACTTCCTGCTGAGCACGATCTCGGCACCCTACGACATCAACGCATACCTCGGCCTGCTCAAGGTCGACGGCACGATGGTCACCGTCGGTGCGCCCGAGCGTCCCCTGGATCTGCATCTGTTCTCGCTGATCATGGGACGCAAGAGCATTGGCGGGTCGTTGATCGGCGGCATCAAGGAAACCCAGGAGATGCTCGACTACTGCGGCGAGCACGGCATCGTCTCCGACGTCGAGGTGATCCCGGCCGAGAAGATCAACGAAGCCTACGAACGCATGTTGAAGAGCGACGTGCGCTATCGCTTCAGCATCGACCTCAAGTCGATGGCCGCCTGACGCCAGGAAGTTTTCACTTGCTTGACCGCAAGGCTGGGACTCGCGGGCAATCGGCGACATCCGAAGGCGTATTGCCGATTGCATATTGTTTCGAGCTGGAGCAGCTTTGCGGGTGGGTGCGGTTCCGTACATTGGACGCCGCGCAGGGTCCGACGCGATCGGTGCAGGCAAAGGATTCCATGGACGTTGGAATCGAACAGCGTGCGTACAGGATCGCGCGGGCTCTCGCCGGCGCCGCTCTGGCTCTGGCCATCGTCATCCTCGCCGGCTACGTGCTCGGAACGCCGCTGCTGATCCGCATCCATCCAAAGCTCCAGGGGATATCGCCGCTGACGGCGGTCACCATCGCGGCGCTCGTCATCGCCGTCGATGCCGCCACGCGGCGCCGGACGCGCTTGGTCGACGGCATGGTGCTGCTCGTGATCGTCGTCGTCGGCATCGTGCTCGTGAGCCAGCTCTTGCGGAGTGCCGACGTCGTCAGTCCGTGGCTGGCCCATCTCGTCTTCGATACGAAGATCAGTTCGGCCGGACGGATGTCGACCGGTACGGCACTCACCGTGCTGCTGCTCGCTCTGGCGCTGGCCAGTCGCAAGCGGGCCGAACTGTCGGATCTGGCCGCCGGCGCGGCGGTGCTGATCGTCGGCACCGCGGTACTGGGCTACCTCTACGGTATCGACGACCTCTATTCCGTGCCGATCTTCGACACGATGGCGTCGTACACGGTCATCGGACTGCTTCTGCTCGGCTTCGCGACCATGCTGGTCGAACCCGCACTCGGCTGGTCGTCGGTGCTGATGTCGTCTTACTTCGGCGGGGGCGTGACGCGTCGACAGCTCGGCTTGTGGCTGTTGCCGGCGGTGATCGGCTGGTTCCTTCGCGAAGGAACGATGTCGCATCAGCTCGGCACCGGGGCGGCCCTGACCCCGCTCGTCATCTTCACCATCGCGCCGATGGCACTGCTGGTCCTGCGCGGCGGTCGCGCGCAGATCGTGCTCGACAAGGAGCGGCGCGGCAACGCGCTGATGCAGGCGACGCTGGCGCTCGATCTCGAAAATCGTCTGCCGCGCAAGACCGAGCAGATCGAACACGAGAGCACCGAACGTTCGAAGATCGAGGCGGCGATGTACCGCACGCAACGCGTCGAGGCAATCGGCCAACTCACCGGCGGCATCGCCCGCGACTTCAATTACCTGCTGACCGGCATCTCGGGCAATCTCGAGCTGCTGCAGGTGCGCGTCGCGAAGGGTCAGGTCGGCGAGCTCGACCGTTGCCTCAACGCGGCGCAGGGCGCGGCTCACCGCGCGGCCGCACTGACCCACCGGCTGATCGCCGAACTCGAAGACCTGATCCGCCGTACCGTGGGCAGCACGATCGAGATCGATGTGATCGGCTCCGCGGGCCTGTGGCCGGCGCTGGTCGACCAGAACCAGCTCGAGAACGCGCTGCTCCATCTGTGCATCAACGGTCGCGACGCGATGCCGAAGGGCGGCCGCCTGACGATCGAGACGGCGAACAAGTGGCTCGACGACCGTGCCGCGCGCCAGCGCGACCTTCCGCCGGGCCAGTACCTGGCGGTGTGCGTGACCGACAACGGCTCGGGCATGGCGCCCGAAATCCGGCAGCGCGCGTTCGATCCGTTCTTCACGACCAAGCCGGCGGGATCGGGTACCGGACTCGGGGGGGGTCGATGGTCTACGGCTTCGCACGGCAGAGCGGCGGTCCGGTGCGGATCTATTGCGAGATCGACCAGGGCTCCACGATCTGCATCTACCTGCCGCGTCACCTGAGCGACTCGTCCACGGAACGCCTGTCACCCGAATCGCAGGCGCTATCGGTCGATGCGCCCGATCGCGAGCAGATGGTCCTCGTCGTCGACGACGAGCCGACGGTCCGCCTGCTCGTTGACCGAGGTGCTGGAGACGATGGGCTTCGCGACCATCGAGGCGCAAGACGGCGCCACCGCGCTGAAGACGCTCCAGTCGAGCATCCATCTCGACCTGCTGAACACCGACGTCGGCCTGCACGGCGGCATCAACGGGCGGCAGGTGGCCGATGCCGCGCGGACCGTGCGGAGAAACTCGAAGGTACTGTTCATCACCGGCTATGCCGAGAATGCGGTCGTGGGCAACGGTTATCTCGAACCCGGCGTGCAGGTGCTGACCAAGCCGTTCGCGATGGAAGTCCTGAGCCGGCGCGTCCGCGAGATGCCGGCCGACCGGGAGTAGCCGGCATGAGGCCGCCGCTCTGCGGCCAGCGCGTCCTCATCGTCGAGGACGAGGAGATGGTCGCGGAACTGATCGGCGAGCTGGTGATCGACGAGGGCGGCGTGGTCATCGGCCCCGCGACGGGAGTCGATGTCAACCTGGCCGGTGTCCGCAGCTTCCCGGTCGCCGATGTCCTGCTCGGCCGCGGCATCCCCTACCTGTTCGCCACCGGCTGCGGCGACGACGCCGTCGCTCCCGCACACGTCGACGCTCCCGTGATCGGCAAGCCTTCCGGCCCGACGTGCTGGTTCGCCGCATCGAGCAATTGATCGCCTGACCGGTCGGTTTCCGCCGGGGGTTCGATCGCGATCTTCCGGCCTTGCTGCCGCGAAGACACGGCGTCGACACGATGGCCGAGGACCGGAACGCGCCCTGCTTCGCCTGCATGACCCACGGCGCGATCAGCCATCGTCCGAACTCGCTTTGGCACCGGATCGCCAAGAATCCGGTATGCCGTCTTGTCGCCCGTTGCACTCCAGTCTGGAGCAACGTTGCACGGGGGCAACGGGATCCGAACATGGCAGCACGACTCGACACGCGCTTCGATCAGCAGCCCATCCAGCCCGAGGCGATCGACCGGCGCATAGCGGTCGCGCTGCGCCAGCCGGCAGTATCCACGCTGCAGGAGCGACTGCGCCATCTGTTGCGTGACGGACTTGACCACATCCCCGCGCCGGGCCACGGCGCGACGCTGAAGCGCTGGCAGGCGCTGGAGTGTGTCGCGCGACACGACCTCGCGCTGGTCAAGCTTTACGAGAGCCACTCCGACGCACTCGCGATTCTCCAGGAGATCGACACGCGGCACATGCCCCGTCCTGGCACGATCTACGCCGTGTGGGCATCGGAGGCGCGCATCGATCCGATCACGATCCGCGCCGACGAAGTAACGCGGGACGCGACGCACGTCCTGATCGACGGCCGCAAGTCGTGGTGTTCGGGTGCCGAACTCGTCGACGCGGCGCTGATGACGGCCGTCGATGCACAGGGCCAGCGTCATCTCGTCGAAGTCCGTCTCGCCTCACAGGGCATCGTCATCGATCGCAGTCGCTGGCAGGCCGTGGGCATGCGCGATTCGGGCAGCTACGACGTGGTCTGTCGAGGCGTGGCCGCTCGCGTCGTCGGACCGGTCGACGGCTACCTCGACCGCCCCGGCTTCTGGCACGGCGGGGCCGGCATCGCGGCGTGCTGGTACGGCGCCGCGGCCGCGATCGGCTCGCGCGTGCGCGACCTGCAGGTGGGTCGCGACGACGTCCATGCCCTCGTCCATCTCGGTGCGATCGATACCGCGCTGGCCGCAGGCGCCGCGCTGTCGCGCGAGACGGCAGCCGCGATCGATGCGCGGCCCGCGGTCGACGCGATGCGGATCGCGCTGCGCCTCCGCGGTGCGATCGCGGAACTGTGCGAGGTGGTGATCCATCACGCGAGCCACGCCATCGGACCCGGTCCCCTGTGCAACGAAGCGGATCTCGCGCAACGTGTCGCCGATCTGCCGGTCTTCATCCGTCAGTCACGGGCCGATCACGATCGCGTCGCGCAGAGCCGCGCGCTGCTCGCCGACTCGCAGGAACTGGCGGCAGCGGGCTGGTCCTTGTGAGCGCGGTGATGCAGCTTCCCTCACATTCGCCGGCGCGGCGTCGCATCGAAGGCTCGGGTACCACCGAGCCGAGCTGGATCGGGTCGCCGCACATTCTCGATCTGGAACCGGCCGAATCCGCCGATTGGGCGATGCGCTTCGCGCGCATCTGGATCCTCGCGCCGCATCCCGACGACGAGATTCTCGCGCTTGGTGGCACGCTCGCCAAGCTGTCGCAGCAAGGCGCCGACATCCGCATCATCTCGGTCACCGATGGCGAGGCGAGTCACAGGCAGTCGACCGCCTGGTCGCCCGAGCGACTGACCGAGGTCAGGCCGCTCGAGATGTTGCGCGGCCTGGGCCAGCTCGGGGTGGAGGCCGAAGTGATCCGGCTTGGACTGCCCGACGGCCGCGTCGGTGCGCACCGTACGGGCTTGCTGAAGACGCTTGCCGAACGCGTGGAGAAAGAAGACCTCCTGCTCGCGACCTGCCGGTTCGACGGCCATCCCGACCACGAGGCCTGCGGCGACGTGGCGGTGCTCGCAGGCGAACTTTCCGGCGCGACCGTGTTCGAGTACCCGGTCTGGATGTGGCACTGGGCGTTGCCCCACGAAGCCTCGATTCCGTGGGCTCGCGCGAAGCGCCTGCCGATCGATGCAGGCATCGTCGCCCGCAAGCGCGCGGCGCTCGACGAGTTCAAGAGTCAGGTCGAGCCCGACGGATCGCGTCCACCGATCCTGCCGCCTCATGTCCTGCCGCGCTTCCTGCGACCCTTCGAAGTCGTGTTCACGTGATGCGCGACCCACTGGTCCCCTTCGAGGCGCTGTACCGCGCTTCTCCCGACCCCTGGGGCACGTCGACGCGCTGGTACGAAAGCCGCAAGCGGTCGTTGCTCCTGGCGGCGTTGCCGCTGTCGCGGTATGGATCCATCTACGAGGCCGGGTGCGGTACCGGACACATCACGACCGCACTCGCGGAGCGTTGCGACCTGCTGCTCGCGAGCGACGGCAGTGCGGAAGCCCATGCGATTGCGTCGCAAGCCCTGGCGCATCGTCCGCACGTCCAGGTCGCCTTGCATCGATTGCCCGAGGACTGGCCGGCCCGACTGTTCGACCTCGTCGTGCTGAGCGAGCTGCTCTATTTCCTGGACACCGACGAATGCGTCGCGGTCGCCGTGGCCGTGCGTGCCAGCGTCGACGAGGGCGGCACCGTGATCGCCTGCAACTGGCGACATCCCATCGAAGGTCACGGGCACACGGGCGACGACGTCCATCGACGCTTCGAGTCGGCCCTCGACCTGCCGAAGATCTTCGAGTATGTCGACGCCGATTTCTTGCTGGGCGGATGGAGCAAGGCGGATACCTCGGTGGCGCAGCGCGAGGGCTTGCGCCCGTGAGCATCGGTGCCATCGGCGTGATCGTGCCGGCCCACGACGAGGAGGCGCTGATCGCCCGTTGCCTCGCATCGATCGAGGCCGCGGTCGGTACGCCAGCCGTGGCGCCGTTACCGATCCACGTCATCGTGGTGTGCGACGCGTGCACCGATCGCACGCTCGAGATCGTGGAAGCCATGGGTCACACCGCGATCTCCTGCGACGCCCGCAACGTCGGCATCGCGCGGGCCCTCGGCGCCGAGGCCGCCCTGGCGCGCGGCGCCGACTGGCTGGCGTTCACCGACGCCGACACCGTGGTCTGCCGGGAGTGGTTGTCCGCGCAGATCGAACTGCGCAGCGACGTGGTGTGCGGCACGATCGGCGTGGACGACTGGGATGTGTACGGCGACGCGATGCGCCGCTACTTCGAGCGCACCTACACTGACCAGGACGGACACCGCCACATCCATGGCGCCAACCTCGGCATCTCCGCGCGCGCGTACCGCAGCGTCGGCGGCTTCGCGCATCTCGCCAACAGCGAGGACGTGGCGATCGTCGGCGCGCTCGAAGCGGCTGGCGCGCACATCGCGTGGAGCGCCGCGCCGCGCGTCACCACCAGCGCCCGCGCCGTGTTTCGTGCGACTGCGGGCTTCGGAGCCACGCTGGCCGCCGTGGCGGCCGAGGCCGGCATGCTGCTGTCGGCGCAGTCGGTCTAGACCCGGGCCCTCGATGGAAAAACAGCGCCTGCCGGCGCTGTTTTCGTGACGCTGTCCTTCGAATGCGGTCAGTTCTTGAAGGCCTTCTTCAGATCCTTGCCCGCCAGCGTCTGCGCATCCTTCGCCTTCGACACCACGGCTGCCATGCCGAAGAACTCGTGCGTGACGCCGCTGTAGACCTTGCGCTCGACCTTGACACCCGCTGTCTTCAACGCGGCTTCGAGCTGGGCGCCGTCCTCGCGCAACGGATCGATCTGCGCGTTGATGATCGTCACCGGCGGCAGGCCTGCCAGCTTGGCGTGCACCAGGTCGAGCCGCGGATCGGTCTTGTCGGCCGGCTTGGCCAGCAGCTTGTCGACGAACCAGCCGATCATCGCCTTGTTCAATGGCTTGGCCGTTGCGGAGTCGACGTACGACGTAGTCATCATGTCGCCGGTCTGCGCGACCGGGTAGACGGCGACGACGTGCAACGGTGCCTGCAGGCCCGCGTCGCGAACCGCGATGGCAGTGGCGACAGCGAGGTTGCCGCCGGCGCTCTCACCGGCCAGCGCGAGCTTCTTCGGGTCGCCGTTGATCGACGCGGCATTGGCCATCGCCCACTTGTAGGTCGCGAACGCGTCGTCCCACGCTGCCGGGAATTTCGCTTCGGGCGACACGCGATAGTCGACCGAGACGACGATCGCCTGCGCCGCCTTGGACAGGCCACGCGCACCGCCGTCGTAGACCTCCTTGTTGGCGATCACCCAGCCGCCGCCGTGGTAGTAGACGACGACCGGGAACGGGCCCTTGCCTTCGGGCGTGTAGATCCGCACCGGCAGGGTCGACGCGGGGCCGGGGATGGTCTGGTCGACGCTCGTCACGCCCTTGACCAGCACCGTGGGCGTCGTGTCTTTGCTCTGCGCCTTGAGCACCGACATCACCGCATCGGTCGGCGTCGGTTGCTTGCGCGCCTCGACCGGATCGAGCGACTCGATCGGCTTGCCGTGCAACGCAGCCAGCGCATCGAGCACCGACTGCATGTCCTTGTCCGCCTTGTACTTGGTGCCCGTCTTGGCCATCGTGTCGTCGGCTGCGCTCGCCTGCGGATGGGCCGACAACGATGCCGCCGCGACGACTGCCATGGCGACGGCGAGCTTGCTGAAAGGCGCCGCACCGCGACGCGCTGAATGCTGGTGGAATGCGCGGTCGCTGGCGACCGACGCACTGTTGGTGGAGAGACGCATTTTGTTTTCCCTTTGGAGTGAGCGCGTCTGTCGATGGTGGAGAGGGTTGCTGCGACAGACCGCAAAGAAGCCTGACGCATCGCTGCGTTGATGCCGCTCGGAATACGCCGCATCTCCGCCCCGGACGGCGTCATCCGCCTGTCCGTGCCGCACTCATGCCACCGGATGCAGGAACTGATGGATCGCCTGCACGACCACGGAGCCTTCGCCCACCCCGGACGCGACGCGCTTGACCGATCCCGAGCGCACGTCGCCGACCGCGAAGACGCCTTCGCACGAGGTCGCGTACGGCGAGGGCAATGCCCGGCCTTCGCGGTCGCGGCCCGTGACCACGAAGCCGCGATCGTCGAGATCGAGGGAGCCCGCCAGCCACTCCGTGTTGGGTTCGGCGCCGATCATCACGAAGAGATTGGCGATGGCGTGCGCGCTCTCGACACCCGTGCGCCGATCGGTCCATGCCACTTCGCTCAGGTAGCGATCGCCGCGCAGCGCGGTGATGTCGGTATCGGTGTGCAGCGTGATCCGCGGCGACGACAGGATGCGCTGGACCAGGTAATCGGACATGGTGGCCGCGAGTCCCGCTGCGCGGACCAGCACGTGCACGTGCCCCACCTCGCGCGACAGGAACACGGCGGCCTGACCGGCCGAGTTGCCACCGCCGACCACGATCACCTCCTCGCCGCTGCACAGGCGTGACTCCATCGCGGTCGCTGCGTAGTGAATGCCGTGGCCCTCGAAGCGCTCGTAGTCCGGGACGTCGAGCTTGCGATAGCGCGCGCCGGTGGCGATCACGATTGACGAGGCGCGCACGACCTGGTTGTCCTCGAGCCGGATGCGGAACGGACGCACCTCGCAGTCGAGCGCGACCACCATCCGCGAGATCGCGAGTCGCGCGCCGAACTTCTGCGCTTGCGCCTGCGCGCGGCCGGCCAGCGCCTGGCCCGAAATGCCAGTCGGGAAGCCGAGGTAGTTCTCGATCTTGGACGAGGTGCCCGCCTGCCCGCCCGGTGCCATGCCCTCGACGACCAGCGTCGCGAGTCCTTCCGACGCGCCGTACACCGCCGCCGCGAGACCCGCCGGTCCGGCACCGATCACCGCAAGGTCGTATACCTTGGCAGGGTCGAAGGTCTCGGTGAGACCGAGCGAGTCCGCGAGAGACGCATTGCTCGGATTGCGGAAGACCTGGTGGTCCGGCGTGATCACCACCGGCAGCTGATCGGCCTCGATCTCGAAGCACGCGAGGAAACCGCCGGCATCGGGATCGGCCTCGACATCGAGCAGCCGATGCGGGTAGCCGTTGCGCATCATGAAGCGCTGCAGGCGCAGGGTGTCGCCCGCGTGGCCCGCACCGATCAGCACGACGCCACCCGCCGCGTGACGGATGAAGCCGACCCGTCGCAGGATGAAGGCCCGCATGATGATCTCGCCGATGTCGGATTCGCTCGATACCATGCGGCGGAATGCGGCGGGTCGGATGCGCACGACCCGGCTGTCCCGCGATGCCCTGCCCGAAACCAGGATCTGCCGGTTGTTGAAGAGGTCCATCTCGCCCGTGAACTGACGCTCGCCGTGCACGTGGATGACGCGCGGCACGCCGTGGCTGTCGAGGTCGATGATCTCGATGGCGCCTTCGAGCACGAAGAAGAAGTCGACCCCGCGCTGTCCCCGGTCGAACGCGTGCTCACCCGTGGCGAGGCGCACCTCGTCGCCGTAGCCGGCGATGCGAGCCGCCATCTCCTCGCTCAGCTGCGGAAAGATCTGGGCTTCGCGATCGTAGGGATCGGTCGATTCGAGTGCGGGTTCGATGGGCATGGAGGTCCTCGCGGACTGGTGACGAAAGGTGCATGAAACGGGATGGCCCCAGCATACGGGCTCGCACTTTCGACGAGGCCGACGAAGCAAGGGCCCACACCTTTCCACGGAGCGCGCTTAGGAATTCGACCTGTGATCATGTCGCCACGCAACATGTAAGGGTCGGTAAACATCGTTGACGCGCTTCGGGGCCGCGAACGACATTGCCGCGTGGCATCGATCGTCCGGTGCCGTGCATGAAAGGCATCCCGATGGCATCGACTCCTTCCGGCTCCCGGACCCCCGCACCTCGCCCGACGCTCGCGCCTGCAGCCGTCGCTTCCATCGTGACGAGCGCGCTCGTCGCCTCGCTCCTCGCGGCCTGCGGTGGTGGCGGCGGAGAAAGCTCGAGTCCGGCCCCTGCCACGGGCGTGACGCCCCCGCCGACCACGACCCCGGCACCCGCACCGCCATCGACCGGCGATGCGACCCGCCTGCTCGACCAGGCGACCTTCGGTCCGACCGACGCGACGGTCTCCGTCGTGCAGGCCCAGGGCCTGTCGACTTGGGTGGACGCGCAGCTCGCGACCGCCACCACCGGCTATGCCGCGATCGACTACATCGATCCGAACAGCGCGGTGGGCTGTCCGACCGGTGCAGCGGCAACCTGCTTCCGGGACAACTACACGCCCTTCCCCCTGCAACTGCAGTTCTTCAAGAACGCGGCGGTGGGCGCCGACCAGCTGCGGCAACGCGTGGCCTTCGCGTACTCGCAGATCTTCGTGATCTCGGGCATCGACATCAAGCCGACCTATGGCATGCGCGCGTACCAGCAGATGCTGCTCGACAACGCGTTCGTTAACTACCGCACGTTGATCGAACGCGTGACGCTGCACCCGGCCATGGGCGACTACCTCGACATGGTCAACAACGACAAGCCGTCGGCGACCGTCCAGGCCAACGAGAACTACGCCCGCGAGGTACTGCAGCTGTTCTCGATCGGCCTGTCGAAGCTCAACGCCGACGGCACGACCGTCAACGACGCGGGCGGCGTGCCGGTGCCGAGCTACGACCAGGGCGTCGTGCAGGCCTTCGCCCGCGCGTTCACCGGCTGGACCTATGCCGCGCGTCCGGGCGTGACTTCGAGGTGGACCAACACGGTCAACTATTTCGGCGACCTGGTGCCGTTCGATGCGCATCACGACGTGGCCGCCAAGACACTGCTCGACGGCAAGGCACTGCCGGCGGGCCAGACGACGACGAAGGATCTCGCCGACGCGCTCGACACGATCTACAACCATCCGAACGTGGGCACCTTCATCGGGCGCCAGCTGATCCAGGCGCTGGTGACCAGTAATCCGACGCCCGCCTACGTCGCCCGCATCACTGCGGTGTTCAACGACAACGGCTCCGGCGTGCGCGGCGACATGAAGGCGGTGGTGCGCGCCATCCTGCTCGACACCGAAGCCCGCGGCGACTCGAAGACCGACGCTACCTACGGCAAGCTGCGCGACCCCGCGGTGTACACGATGAGCATCGCGCGGGCGCTCGGTGCCACCTCCGACGGCGTGTATCCGAATGCGCAGGCCGCCACGATGGGCCAGTCGGTCTACACCCCCGGATCGGTGTTCAGCTTCTATCCGCCCGACTACGCGCTGCCCGGCTCGGCCACGCTGCTGGGGCCGCAATTCGGCGTGCAGAACACGACGACCTCGGTCGCGCGCCTGAACTACGTCTACGCCCTGCTCTACTCGACCATCGCTGCCGACACCAGCGTCACTGGCTCCACCGGCACGCAGCTCGACCTGTCGGCCTACACGACACTCGCGGCGACGCCCGCCGCGCTGGTCGACAGGCTCGATGCGTTGCTGACCCACACCACGATGACGGCGACCGAGAAGACCGCGATCGTCAATGCGGTCAACACCATCGCCGCCACCGACACGCTGGGGCGCGCCCGCATGGCCATCTATCTCGCTGCGGCCTCGCCGCGTTACCAGATCACTCGCTGAACCCATCGCTCAAGGACGCGCCATGACCCACGACCATTCATCGGGCCGCCGCAAGACGCTGGGCGCCCTCTCCGCACTGGGTTTCTCGTCGCTGATGCCGCGTCTGTCGATGAGTAGTGCGGTGGCGGCGACCACCACCGGCGAGTACCGCGCGCTGGTCTGCGTCTTCCTGTTCGGCGGCAACGATTCGAACAACATGATCGTGCCGTTCACCACGCCCGGTTACGCCAACTATGCGACCGTCCGAGGCGCGCAGAGCGCCGGGGGACTGGCCTTGCCGCAGGGCGGCCTGCTGCCGATCGCCGATCGGAACGGCACCGCGAACTACGCGCTGCATCCGCAGATGGCCGGCCTGCAAGGCCTGTGGGCGGCCGGCAGGATGGCCACGCTGTTCAACGTCGGCACGCTGATCAAGCCCGGCGCCAACCGCACCAACTACGTCACGGTGGGCGCGGCACCGCCCAACCTCTTCTCGCACGTGGACCAGCAGCGCCAGTTCCAGGGCATCCGCCTGAACAGCGTGACCGCGCCGAGCGGCTGGGGCGGTCGCATCGCCGACCTGATGGGCACCGCCGGCGGCACCACGCCCGTGGGCCTGTCGATCGCGGGCAACGCGCTCTTCCTGACCGGCGACCGCAGCAGCCAGGTGGCCTTGCCGTCGACCGGGACGCTGGCCATCAGCGGCACCTCGACCTCGGCCGTCGACCAGGCGCGGCTGGCCGCGCTACGCACGCTGATGACCTCGGGCACCGACTCCGTGATGGTGTCGACACTCGGCGGCCTGCAGACCAGTGCCATCACGCTGACCAACACGCTCGGTCCGATCCTGTCGGGGTCCTCCACGTCGGCGGCGGCCTTCGGCACCCAGAACACCAGTATCGCCAATCAGCTGAAACAGGTCGCGAAGATGATCGAGCACCGCGCCGACCTCGGCAATCCGACCCGCCAGATCTTCTTCGTCGCGCATGGCAGTTACGACACGCATAGCAACCAGATCGCGGTCCAGGACAATCTCTTCGCGCAGCTCTCGCCGGCGCTGACCTCGTTCTATAACGCCACCGTCGGTCTCGGCGTCGCCAACAACGTGACCAGCTTCACGCTGTCGGACTTCACGCGCACCTTCAAGCCGGCCAACGCCGGATCGGACCACGCCTACGGCGGTCATCACCTGATCATCGGAGGCGCGGTCAACGGCCAGGCCAGCTACGGCACCTTCCCAACGCTCGCGCTCGGTGGTCCCGACGACGTGGGCACCTCGGGTCGCTGGCTGCCGACGACGTCGGTCGATCAGTACGGCGCCACGCTCGCGAAGTGGATGGGCGTGCAGCCATCCGAACTCGCCGGCGTGTTCCCCAACCTCGGCAACTTCACGACGACCGACCTGGGCTTCCTGGCTGCCTGAAGCGCGGCGACGGCTTGCACGGCAGCGCAAGCCGTCTGACACTTCGACGATGGAGACTTCAATGACAGGGGCGTGCCTGATCGGCCGCGTGAAGGTCAGAAACGCAGAGAAGCGGGATGCCTATCGTCGCGGCATCCCGGCGACGCTGGTGCCATGGAACGCGACGCTGGTCGCACGCGGCAGCGGACCGGTCGTGCTGGCCGGCGAGACCGACGAGACCGACATGGTCGTGATCCGCTTCCCCGACCTCGAGACCATCGAGCGCTGGTACCGCTCGGACGCCTATCAGGCGCTGGTCCCGCTGCGCCAAGAAGCGGCCGACGTAGTGATCGTGGGTTATCCGATCTGAGCTAGCCGCTCCGAAGCAGGTGGTCGGTCGCCGTCGCCGAGCTGCGGCGCGACCTGGGGATGCGAGACCCGGATGCCGTCGCGTCCCGCGGCCTTCGCCTCGTACAGCGCGCCGTCGGCCCGGGCGAGCAGCTCCCGCAGCGTGGAGTCGCCGTCGAAGGTGGCAATGCCGATGCTCGTCGTCACGCGGATGCAGGCGTTCGACAGCGAGAACGGCCGGCGGATGGCCGCGGCGATCTTGTCGGCCAATGCGCCGGCTTCCGCTTCGCCCGAAAGACCTTCGGCGATGGCGACGAACTCGTCGCCGGCGTAACGCGCGACGAAGTCGGTCTCGCGCAGCGACGCGCCGAGCCGCGCGGCGAACTGCGTCAGCAACTCGTCACCGCCAGCATGGCCGAGCGTGTCGTTGATGGCCTTGAAGCGATCGACGTCGAGATAGAACAGCGCGCTCCATCGACCGGTCCGGCGCGTCCGGGCCAACGTTTCGGCGGCGCGCTCCTCGAAGTGCCGGCGATTGGGAAGTCCCGTCAGCGCGTCCATGCGGGCGAGCGCGTCGAGCTTGCGCTGCGTCTCCTTGAGTTCGGTGATGTCGCTGGTCAGCGCGTAGAGCCCGGCGACCTCGTTCAGTTCATCGAAGTGCGGCAGGTAGGTCGTGTGCAACGTCCGTTCGCGGTGCAGGATCGTGATCGTCTGTTCGAAAGACACGCGTTCCCCAGTCAATGCGCGCGAGAGCGGGACCTCCCGGAACTTGTAGTACTCGGGGCGAGTGACCTGTTCCACCGTCCTGCCGATCATGGCGACCGGATCGGTGCCGGTCCAAGTCAGATAGGTGGCGTTGGCGAAGCGATAGCGCCCATCGCGATCCACCTCGGCGATGCACGCGGGCAGGTTGTCGGTGATGCCGCGCAGCAGCTTCTCGCTTTCCACGCTCTTGAGCTCGGCCTGCTTGCGACCCGTGATGTCCATGATCAGCGCGTAGAAGCCGACCACGTGGCCGTCGGCCGCGATGTCGGGCACGTAACTCGACTGGAAGTACTGGCGTTCGCCGTCGCGCATCGCCGCGCTCCATTCGAAGTTCGTCGGCTGACCCGCTAGAGCTTTCGCGACCTGCGGCGCAAGTTCCTGATAAGTCGCCGCACTACAGAGATCGCGCATCTGCAACCCCACGATGGTTTCGGGCGTGATGCCGAATGCCCGCCCGAAATGCCGATTCACGAAGCGATAGCGCTCGGCCCTGTCGATATGCATGATCGACGCGGGCATGTGGTCGGTGATCAGGCGCAGACGTCGTTCGCTGTCGATCAGCGCGTCTTCCGCCGCCTTGCGATCCGTGATGTCCTGGAACACGCCGACCAGGCGCACCGCACGCCCATCCTCGTATTCGGCATGGCCTTGCGTCCGCACCCAGACGCGTCGGCCCTTTGCGGTGACGAGCGGCAACTGCAGGTCGTAAGTAGTCCCGTCGGCAATCGCCGCCTGCACCGCTGCGGCGATCACCGGTCGCGCTTCTTCGGCATAGAACGCGATGCCGGACGCGAGGTCCGGGTGCCACCCCGCTTCGACCTCGTGGATGCGGTAGACCTCGCTCGACCAGGTGACCGTCCCTGCGACCAGGTCCACATCCCAACCACCGACGCGCGCCAGCTGCGCCGTCTGTTCCAGCAGATTGCGGGTCCGTTCGAGGGCCAGGCGATCGCGCTTGCGGTCGGTGATGTCCCGGCAGACGAAGAGAAACTCCTCTTCGCTGGTGAACGCGAGACTGGTACAGCTGATCTCCACGTCGAGGACCGTCCCGTCCCTGCGCCGCCACTGCAGCTCCGCCGCCCAGGCACCTGCCTGCCATTCGGTCCAACGAGCGCGAAACTTCTCGCGCGTGTCATGGACCGCATCCCATTCCCAGGGTTGCAGCTGCATGACTTCGTCGATCGTGTAGCCGAGAGCCTTGGCGAAACTCTGGTTGGCCTCGGTCAGCCGCAGGTTCTTCGACAGCACGAAGACGTACTCGCTCGCGTGATCGAGCAACACGCGGCGTCGCGCCATCTCGTCGGCCAGCGCGATTTCAGAGACCTTGCGGGACGTGATGTTCATGTTGGCGCCGACGATCCGCAGCGGACGCCCGGCCGCATCACGCTCGAACACCTTGGCTCGCAAGAGCACCCAGATCCAGTGGCCGTCCTTGTGCCGCAGCCGGCCTTCGCCCTCGATCATCGGCAGTTCACCGCGGAGGTGGCGTGCCATCCCGTCCTGGAACGTCTTGCCGTCCTGTGGATGCACCAACGACTGCCAGAGGTCGGGCTGTCGCTCGAGTTCCGCAAGCGTGTAGCCCAGCACGTTGGCCCAGTGTTCGTTGTAGACCACCTTGCCCGTCGGCACGTCGACGTCCCAGATGCCGATGTCGCCACCGAGCAACGCGAGTTCCAGCCGCTCCGCATTTCGCAGCCGCTCCGCCTCCAGCCTGCGGGTTTCGGTGATGTCCACGTGGGTGCCGACGATCCGGGTCGGCACGCCGGCGGCATCGCGCCGGACCACGATCGCCCGGCTGAGGATCCACAGCCAGCGCCCCGTCCGATGGCGCATGCGGTGCGTGCATTCGTAGAACGGCGTCTCGCCGCGCAGATGGGGTCCCATCGTGGCCGTCGTCGCAGCGCGATCGTCGGGGTGGATCAGCGCGTACCACGGCAGGTCCGCGACTTCCGTCTCGCTGCCGGCGTAACCGAGCAACTCGAACGCCTGCGCGCTGGCGGTCCACTTGCCGCTCGTGACGTCGAGATCCCACAGGCCGAGGCCGCGGCCCTGAAGCACGAGGTCGAGAAGCTCCATACCCTGCTCCTGCTTGAGGCGCGCCTCGGCCGTCATCGCAGCCTGGTTCTTCGCTGCATGTGCAACGGCAACGGAGGCTTTCCTCAGACTCAGGAGCCCCGCGGCCTGACGGGCCAAAGCCTTCAAGGCCCGCTCCTGGGTGACGGTGAGCGTGCGCGCCTTCGTGTCGATGACGCAGACAGTGCCGAGCGCGTACCCGTCGTCGGTCACGATCGGGGCCCCCGCGTAGAAGCGGATCGCCAGGCCGTCCATCACCAGCGGATTGTTCGCGAAGCGTGCGTCGACCGTCGCGTCGGGGACGACGAAAAGTTGGTGCGGCTCCTGGATCGCGTGCGCGCAGAACGCGACATCGCGATGGGTTTCGTCGACCGCCATCCCGACCTTGGCCTTGAACCACTGGCGCTCATGGTCGATCAGCGACACCAGCGCGATCGGGGTCTGGCAGATCGCCGAAGCCAGCGTGACGAGGTCGTCGTATTCGGCTTCGGGCGCCGTGTCGAGCAGCATCAGATGGTCGAGCGCGGCCACGCGGCCGGCCTCGTCGGCGGGCACGGCAGTTCTGCCGGCCGATCCGGCGAGGCCCGCTTCCAGCGACGACAGCACGTCCAAGCGGACGTCTTCGACCACACCCTGATTCATGAGGCTCCACCTGTGCTTGCGCCGGATCGCGTCAGAGCCCGGCTCGGGCGGAGGCGATCGTCAATCTCGTGTTCGAACCATTCCGGCGGCGAACCGGAGCGCGGCTCTCAATCAATCGGCACCAGCGAGCGAAAGTGAAGCGGCGATGAAGCGTTTGACCGGGCGATCGACGACAGGACTGCTTCAGGCCGGGCGCAACCTCGGCACGGCCGCCAGCAGGCTCTGCGTGTACGCATGCGCAGGATGCTCGAGCACCTGCTCGGCCGTCCCCTGCTCGACGATCTTGCCCTTGACCATCACCGCGACGTCGTCGGCCAGGTACTCGACCACGCCGATGTTGTGGGTGATGAACAGGTAGGCAATGCCGAGGTCGCGCTGCAGCTGCTTCAGCAGGTTGAGGATCTGCGCCTGCACCGACACGTCGAGCGCCGACGTCGGCTCGTCGCAGACCACCAGCTTCGGCTCGACCGCAAGCGCGCGGGCGATCGCGAGCCGCTGCCGCTGGCCACCCGAGAACTCGTGCGGATAGCGATGCATGGCCTCGTTGCGGATGCCCACCTGGTCGAGCAGCATCGCCAGCCGCGCGAGGCGCTGCGAGGCATCGAGGTCCGGGCGCAGCGAGATCAGCCCTTCCTCGAGGATGTCGGACACGCGCATGCGCGGATCGAGGGATGCGAACGGGTCCTGGAAGATGATCTGGATACCCTGTCGGGCGCGCTGCAGGTGGCGGCCCTGCAGCAGGTCGAGGCGTTCGCCGTCGAGCAGCGTCTGGCCGCCGAGGTCGGCCTGGTCGCGCAACAGTTGCAGCAAGGCCTTGCCGGTCGTGGTCTTGCCGCACCCCGATTCGCCGACCAGCGCGAGCGTGCGGCCCGGCGAGATCGAGAACGACACCCCGTCGACCGCCTTGACATGGCCGACCACGCGCTTGAGCACGCCCTTGCGGATCGGGAAGTGGACCGTGAGGTCGCGCACCTCGAGCAGCTTGGCCGTGGAGGCGGCGACCCGCACCTGCGGCATGCCCTCGACACGCTCCGGCGGCAAGCGGGGCCGTTCGGCGTCCGACAGGGTCGGGTCGTAGATGAAACAGCGGACCGGATGCGTGGCGACCGGACGGGTCGAGCGCACCGCATCGGATTCGTCGAAAGGACCTTCGCCGAACAGCGGCGGCACGTGCGACCTGCAATGCGCGACGGCGGCGTCGCAGCGATCGGCGAAGCGGCAGCAGCGGAAGTCGAGCGTGAGCGGCGGCACGGTCCCCGGGATCGCGGCCAGCGGCACGTCGCGCTTGCCCGACTCGGGCAACGCGTCGAACAGCTTGATCGCGTACGGATGCAGCGGCTTGCCGAAGAACTCGTTCGCGTTGGCGACCTCGACGATCTGCCCCGCGTACATCAGCGCGACGCGATGCGCCATCTGCGCGACGACCGCGAGGTCGTGGGTGATCAGCATCATCGCCATGCCGAGGCGATGCTGCAGGTCCTTCAGCAGGTCGAGGATCTGCGCCTGGATGGTCACGTCGAGGGCCGTGGTGGGCTCGTCGGCGATCAGCATCTCGGGCTCGGCCGCGAGCGCGATCGCGATCATCACGCGCTGCTTCTGGCCACCCGACATCTGGAACGGATAATTGTCGATGCGACGTTCGGGCTCCGGGATGCCGACCAGCTTGAGCCAGTCGATCGCCTTCGCGCGCGCCGCGTCGCCCCGCAGCGCGGTGTGCGTGACGATGGTCTCGACGATCTGGTCGCCGACCATCAGGACCGGGTTGAGGCTGGTCGAGGGGTCCTGGAAAATGATGCCGATCTTGCCGCCACGCCGTTCGCGCATGCGCGATTCGGGCAGGACCAGCAATTCCTCCCGGTCGAGCATGACCGAGCCGTCGTCGACGCGGCCGTTGTCGGGCAGCAGCCGCATCAGCGCCATCGCGGTCATCGACTTGCCGCAGCCCGACTCGCCGACCAGCGCGAAGGTCTCGCTCCGCGCGACCGACAGGCGCACGCCGTCGAGCGCCTTGACGACGCCGGCATCCGATTCGAGGGCGACGTGCAGATGGTCGGCGACCAGAATGTCGGGATCGTCGCAATGCAGGTTCGGCGCGCGGCTCGGATCGAAGCGGGCGGGGGACAGCGAGACGCTCGCGTCCCTGTCGAAATGCGTACTCATGAAGTCAGTCCCGGTCGGCCGCGCAACGGCAGCGGCGCGAGGATCTTGCGGCGGATCTCGCTCGCGATGCGGCGCGGCTTCCAGGTGCGGGCGCGCGGATCGAACGCGTCGCGCACGCCATCGGCGAAGAGGTTGATCGACAGCACGAGACCGAGCATGAAGACGAACGCGGTCGCGAGGTTCCACCACACGATCGGATCGCGTGCCATCTCGGAACGCGCGAGGTTGAGCATCGTTCCGAAGCTCGACATCGACGGATCGACCCCGACCCCGACGTATGACAGCACGGCCTCGTAGAGCACGATCTGCGAGAACTCGAGCACCAGCGTGATGATCACGATGTGCATCACGTTGGGCACGATGTGCTTCGCCATGATCTTGCCGGCGCCGGCGCCGAAGGCCTGCGAGGCCTGAATGTAGTCGAGCTCGCGCAGCTTGAGCGTCTCGCCGCGGACCAGCCGGCACATCGTCGCGAACTCGGTGATGCCGACGATCAGACAGAGGAATAGCAGCTTCAGGTCGGAGCGCTCGATGCCGGTCTCGAAGAGCTGCGGGTTCTTGTCGATGAACACCTGGATCATCAGGACGCAGGCCGCGATCAGCAGCACTGCCGGGATCGACGACAGCACCGTGTAGAAGTACTGGATCAGGTCGTCGGCCCAGCCGCGCAGGTAGCCCGCGACGACGCCGAGCACGAGCGCGAACGGCAAGGTGGCGGCGGTGGTCAGCGCGCCCATCACGATCGCGGTGCGGATGCTCTTGACCACGCGATAGAACACGTCGTTGCCGGTCAGGTCGGTCCCGAAGACGTGATAGCCGGCCGCGAGCGACAGCAGGCCGCCGATGAACACGCCGACCAGCAGCACGGTCCGCGAGACCGTGGTCCACGGCATCGTGGTGGCCGACGATCGCATGTAATGCCAGGCCGCGGCGATGCCCTCCCGTCGCTGGCTGGCGACGCTGCCGGTGACGATCAGCATCACGCCCATCGCGGCGATGATCCCGAGCACGACGCCGGTGACGAGGCGACTCGCGATGTCGCCCGCCCACTCACGCGCGGGGTCCTTGAGTTGTCGGCCGCCGTAACGCAGGCGCGGGAACTCGCGCACCGCCGTTCCGCCGGCCTCGACGGCCTCCTTCGAGAAGCCCTGATAGGCGAGCGGCATCGAATAGGTCTTCTCGCGGGCGTCACGCAGCGACGTGAATGCAAGATCCAGCATCGACAGCGTGTCGCCCGAATACACCGCGGGCGCGACGCCCTTGCCCGGCGCCGCGTCGATGCGCGGCCGGAAGTGGATCGAGTCGACCATGCCGATGCAGACGAAGATCGCGAGGACGATCGAGGCGGCCATCGGCGTGGGCGCCATGAACACGCGCCGCCAGGTGCGCCGCGTGTTGGGATTGCGCAGCACGCGCGTGGCATAGAACACGGTCATCGCGAAGACCAGCCACACGAAGATGTCGGTCCACAGGAATACGAGCTTGGGCATCTAGCTATGTCATCCCGGCGAAGGCCGGGACCTCATGAAGAAACGTTGATTGGGTCCCGGCCTTCGCCGGGATGACATCAGTTAGGCCAAACGCACGCGCGGATCGGCGATCGTGTACGCCACGTCAGCGAGCACGAAACCCACCACGTAGAGCACGGCCCCGAGGAACACCATCGAGCGCACGACCGCGAAGTCCTGCTGGCCGATCGCCTCGATCGTGTAGCTGCCCAGTCCGGGGATGCCGAAGAACGACTCGAACACGATGCTGCCGAGGAACAGGATCGGGAAGATCGTGAAGACGTTGGTGATGACCGGGATCATGGCGTTGCGCAGCACGTGCTTGAACAGCACGACCTGCTCGGTCAGGCCCTTGGCGCGGGCGGTACGGACGTAGTCGCGCGACAGCTCTTCCAGGAACATCGCGCGATACAGGCGCGCGTCGTAACCCAGCCGCGCGACCAGCGAGATGATGATCGGCAACGCCAGGAACTTGATCAGCCCCCAGCCATCGGAGAAGCCCGAGATCGGCACCACCCGCATCACCTTCGAGAACACGTACTGCCCGGCGATGATGTAGAACAGGCTCGAGATGGACAGCAGGACGACGGTCAGGACCACGCCCCAGAAGTCGAGGGCGCTGCCGCGGAAGAACACCATCGCCATCGAGAACACGATCGATACGAAGATCGTGAAGGCGAACACCGGGATCTGCAGCGCCACCGATGGCCCGATGCGCGTCGAGATCTCGTGGCTGATGTCGCGCCCCGAGTCGGCCGCGCCGAAGTCGAGCGCGAAGAGCCGCACCGAGCGCTCCCAGAAGACCGTGTTGGTCACCTTCAGCGAACCCTCGGCCTTCTCGTTCCACAGCAGCGGCTTGTCGTAGCCCTTCTGCACCTTCCAGTCCTCGATCTGCTGCTGCGAGATGTACTTGCCGCCGATGTTGAGGCGCGCCATGTCGTCGGGCGTGCTGATCGTGAAGAAGAGGATGAAGGTGAGGAGATTGACGCCGACGAGGATCAGGAATCCATACAGGATGCGACGCAGGAGGAACGCGGCCATCAGGTTGCCGAAGCCGTTCTTGCGGTGAGCGGGACCTGGGCCCCGAGTGCATTGGTCCGTTCACGCGCCTTGAAGGCACGCCATGCGGGCCAGAGCGCAAGGATGAACAGCGCCGCGATCAGCCACAGCGGCCAGAAGTACGGCGGGTTCCACTCGCGGACCAGCTTCGCGCGCATGGCCGGATCGATGCGCCGGTATTCGAGCGTATTGCGCACCATGATGGTCGGCTTGCCGTTGCTCATCCACGGCTGATAGGAGCCCACCGAGTACGGGTTGTAGCCCCACAGCCACGGCGAGTCGCGCCGCACGATGTCGACCATCTGGTCGATCGTCGCCTGCTTCTCGGGACCGTCGTCCATGTAGCGCATCTTCTCGTAAAGGTGGTCGTACTCGTCGTTCTGATAATTGGCCGCGTTCTCGCCCTGCCCCTTCGTCAGCGCCTTCGAGTTCGGGCCGTACAGCAGGAAGAGGAAGTTCTCGGCATCGGGGTAGTCGCCGTTCCAGCCCCACCAGAAGACCTGGGCAGAACCCTGGTTCATCTTGTCCTGGAAGCGGTTGTAGTCGGTGGCGCGTAGTTCGAGCTGCACGCCGAGCTTGCCGAACTGCTTGATGACCCAGTCGATCTCGGCCCTCAGTTCCGGCGTGGGCACGCGCTGGTAGTCGTAGTTCAGCACCAGCGGCTGGCCGGTCCTGACGTCGCGCCCTCCCGGATAGCCGGCTTCCTCCATCAGCTTCTGCGCGACCGCGAGCGGCTTGCGGACGGCTCGCCCACCACCGTTCTCTTCCTTCCAGTCGTAGGCGATCGGATTCATGCCGGCCTTGCCGGTCCGAAAGCCGAACACCACCGGCGGCAACGGACCGGTCGCAGCCGGACCAGCCTTGCCCTGCTGCTCGAAGAGATCGGAATACTCGTCCCAGTCGACCGCGATCTGCAACGCCTGACGCAGCTTGCGATGGCGTTCGAGGTCGGCCGCGCTCTTGCCCTTGCCGACTACCGGGTCCCACCAGTTGAAGCCGATGTACCAGTTGACCGCCTCGACCGCGCGCGGGAAGCGGAAACCCTTGTCCTTGAACTCCTGCGCCGAGGCATCGGAATCGCGCGCTTCGGTCGACAACTCGAGACCCCATTCGAGGTGGTCCAGGTCGGGTTCGTCGAGATAGCCCTGGCGCCACTTGCTTTTCATCGGCAGGCGCTCCTTCTCAATGCGGACCACGACCTTGTCGAGGAACGGCATCTTCTTTCCGCAGTCGTCGAGCAGACCCTGCTCCTTGTCACCGGGCTCGCCTTCGCACGGATAAGGTTGGCCGCGATAGTTGGGATTGCGGACCATCGTGTGGCGACGGTTCTCGACGTACTCGGTCATCATGAACGGACCGGTACCCGCAGGCCACGTATTGAGCGACAGGTTGTGCTCGATCATTCCCGGCTGCGCGTAGAACGCCTCGGCCTCCCACGGCACCGGCGCGAAGAAGGTCATCGCGAGCCAGTACTTGAACTGCGGATACTTGCCGACCACGCGGATGCGCAGCGTGTTGGCATCGACGGCGGTCGCGCCCTCGAAGGGGATCTTGCGGAAGTCGAGGAAAGGCAGGTCGCGATCGGTCGCCGAAGTGTCCTTGCGCATCTGGGCATCGACCTCGCGGACCCGCTTCGCGTAGTCCTTCATGCCGACGATGTACTCGTTCATGATCGAGAACGCGGACGACTTCACGCGCGGCGTCGCCATGCGCTTGATGCCGTACACGAAGTCCTCGGCCGTCAGCTCCCGTGTCCCGGTCTGCGGGAAATCCATCAGCGAGAACTTGCCGGCGATGTCCGCTGCCTTGAGGCCGCGATAGACGTAGCTGCCATCGGCGTTCTTCGCGAACGCCGGATGCGGTGCGAACAGCACGCCCTTGCGGATCTTGATGTCGTAGACACTTTCGAAAATCTGCTCGCCCGGCGCATCGGCCGCAAGTTCCTTGCCCTCCTTGTCGTAGAAGCGCGGGACGGGCAATTCCTCGGCGATGCGCGGCTCGAGCTGATAGGGACGCTTGAGGTAGTGGTACTGCAGCAGCGGCTCGTAGACCGCGAACAGGAACGGCGTCTCGTTGGCGCTGTAGGAACTGGTCGGATCGAGATACTTCGGCGACGACTCCTGGGTCGCGGTGAAGTAGGTGTTGGTGGCTTCGGAGCCCGGTGGGTTGGGATTGTTGGGGACGCCGCAACCGCCAAGTACGACCAGGGCGATCGCCGCGATGCGCGATGCGCCGGCAAGGCGCGTGGCGCTCCCGGCGGGGATCCTCGCGGGAATCGATCGTCCGTCGTCCATGGTCTCGCTCCTGTCGCCACCTGACGGGTTGGCCGCCTCGATGGACACTCGAGTTGCATTCGAAAAAAGAGCGCGGCCGGTCAGGCTGCGCTCCACGCCGGGCTGTCGCCAGGCCGATCACACGAGGGATCGTCCATGGCACCGGGTTCGCACGGCGTGCGGCGAGTCGCCCCGCGTGCGTCCAAAGGCGGCATTTTGCCTCGAATCGCACCCGGCACGAAAGCGGATGCGCCAAGCGCGCAACAGGTTGCGCCGATCGTCGGTTGCGCGAATCGGCCCCCAACGACCTCATGACGGCATTGCATATACTGGTGCCCCTCGTCGAGCACGCCCGTGCCCGACCGCAGGTTCGGGCACCCAGGCCCGTCGCCGCGGCGCACTCGCCGGGCGCCTGCGGCGCCGACGCGCCGCCCCCCAGACCACGACAGGAGATCCGATGGGCTTTCTCGCAGGCAAACGCATCCTCGTCACCGGCGTCCTCTCGAACCGTTCGATCGCCTACGGCATCGCGCGGGCCTGCCATCGCGAAGGCGCGGAACTGGCCTTCACCTACGTCGGCGAACGCTTCAAGGAACGCACCGAAGGGTTCGCCGCCGAGTTCGGCTCGAAGCTGATGTACTCGTGCGACGTCGGCAGCGACGAGGACATCGCGAACCTGTTCAGCGACCTCGCCAAGGACTGGCCGGCGTTCGATGGCCTCGTCCACGCGATCGGCTTCGCACCGCGCGAGGCGATCGCCGGCGACTTCCTCGACGGCCTGTCGCGCGAGGGCTTCCGGATCGCGCACGACATCTCGGCCTACAGCTTCGCGGCGCTCGCCAAGGGCGCGGCGCCGACGCTGCGCGACAAGTCCGCGCTGCTGACGCTGACCTACCTGGGCAGCGACCGCGTGGTGCCCAACTACAACACGATGGGCCTCGCTAAGGCCTCGCTCGAGGCCAGCGTGCGTTACCTCGCCGAGTCGCTCGGCAAGAAGGGCGTGCGCGTCAACGGCATCTCGGCCGGGCCGATCAAGACGCTAGCGGCGTCGGGCATCAAAGGCTTCGGCAAGATCCTCGAGGTCGTTGCCGCCACGTCGCCCCTGCGCCGCAACGTGACGATCGACGACGTCGGCAACGTCGCCGCGTTCCTGCTGTCGGACCTCGCGGCCGGCGTGACGGCCGAGATCACCTACGTCGACGGCGGCTTCAACAACGTCGTCGGGGGCATCGCCGAGGGTTGATGTGAACACCGCTGCCCGAAATGCGTCGGCATCCGACCGACTGCTGAATGCCACGACGCCCGTGGTGCCGTCCGCGGCCGATCTGCTGCGCGCCGCATTCGAAGGGCGCGAGCTGCCGCTGCCGAAGGATCTGCTGTCGGACATCGGCGCCGGGGCCAGCACGCTGTGGAAGATCAACGCCGCGCAGACGCTGGTGGTCTCCAACACGAGCCGCGAAGCCACGATCGACGACGCTTACGAATGCGGCCGCATCGCCGCCACCGCCGCCCTGAACGCTGTGCAGGCGACCGCAGCCAAGCCGCTCTTCGCACGCCTGACCTGCGCGTGTCCCGCCGCCGCCAGCGACGCGGCTCGCAAGGCGCTGGTCGAAGGCGTGGCGGTCGCGATGAGCGATGCGGGCGCCGTGCTCGCCGATGCGCAATTGGTCGACGCACCGGTGTTGCGCTTCGACGTGCTGGTGGCCGGCATCGTGCGGCCCGACCGCATCCGCGGCATCGCGGGCGGCCAGGCCGGCGACGTGCTGGTGCTCGCGAATCCGCTCGGCGCGGGCATCTACGCGGCGGCGCACGGTCGACAGAAGCTCTCCGACGACGATCGTCGCGTGCTGATCGCCCATGCGACGCGATCGAACGCCGTCGGCATCGCGCTCGGCACGATCCGGAACGTGCACGCGGTCGCGGGCGTCGGGCCGACGGGCCTGATCGCCGCGGCCCTTGCGCTCGCGCGTGACGGCGACCTTCATGCGACGCTGGTCGCGAGTCACGTGCCGTCGCTGCCACGTGCGCTGCTGCTGGCGAAGTCCGGCTGCGTGGCGCCCGACTCGTCGCGCAACTGGAACCGCGACGGCGCGCTGGTGAACCTCGCGGAGAACGTGATGCCCGAGATGCGCGCCCTGCTCACCGATCCTGCGACCAGCGGCGCGCTGCTGATCGCCTGCAAGCCCGAGTCGGTCGAGCGTGTCCT
>JANXTA010000106.1 GCA_025356395.1 Betaproteobacteria bacterium | reverse complement strand
CATGAAGCCGTCCCACCAGCCGTGGAAACGCGCGTCGGCGGTGGCTTCCGAAGAACCGAGGCGCAGGCGGAACACCCGGCGCATCAGGACGGCTTCGAGCAGGCCGTTGGAGAGGAAGTCCTCGCTGCTGGTCTCGTAGACGACCGGGTAGTCGCGGTCGGCGAAAAACCAGGTCTCGGCCTTCGCCAGGAGCGCTTCGCGCAAATTGGTTGCGTTTGCAACGATCGCGTAGTCGAGCATCAGCGTGAGCGCGAACGCGCTGTTGGCATGCGTGCCCGCACGTGACGGAAAGGCAGCTTTCGGTAGATAGCGCAACGCGCGTTGCTCGAAGGCCTCGGCCAGCGGCTGCATCCGATCGCGCCACGCCGCGGCGCGCGGGTCGTGCCCGGCCAGTCGATGCAGGGCCTCGCAGAGCTTGAGCAGCCAGGCCCAGCCATAGGGCCGCTCGAACGATGCGGCGCTGGCGCGGGCGAGATAGGCGCACTCGCCGGCGATGCGTTCCTCGGTGAAGTGGAGGTCGAGGCGTTCGACGATCGCCCCAGCCTCGGGCAGATCGGGAAAGCGGGCGAGCAGCGTGACCAGCGTCCAGTGCATGTGCACCGACGAATGCCAGTCGTAGCTGCCGTGGAAGACCGGGTGCAGCATGGCAGGCCGTTGGACGTCGGCATCCGCCAGCATCAGGTGGTCGAGCTTGTTCGGGAACTCGAGGACGACGTTGTCGAGCGCCACCTGCGCGAAGCGACTCGCGAGCGCGGCATCGAGCAGGGTACTCACGCCGCTGCGAGGAACTTCTCGGCCAGCCTGACCCAGTAGGTCGCACCGATCGGGATCAGTTCGTCGTTGAAGTCGTAGCTGGGGTTGTGCAACATGCACGGCCCCATGCCGTGACCCATCTCGCGATGCTCGCCGTCGCCGTTGCCGATGAAGACGTAGCAGCCGGGTCTCGCCTGCAGCATGAACGCGAAGTCCTCGGAGCCCATCGTCGGCTCGATGTCGGTCTTGACGTTCGCATCGCCCACCACGTCTCGCATCATGTCGATTGCGAACGCGGTCTCCTTCGCATGGTTGACGGTCGGCGGATACGAGCGGTGGAAGCGCATGGTCGCCTCGGCGCCGAAGGTGGCCGCCGTGCCGTCGACGATCCGCTGCATGCCGGTCTCGATCAGGTCGAGCACCGCGGTCGTGAAGGTGCGCACGGTGCCGCGCAGCACCGCCTCGTTGGGGATGATGTTATAGGCGTCGCCGGCATGGATCTGCGTGATCGACAGCACCGCGGTATCGATCGGCTTCTTGTTGCGCGTGATCAGCGTCTGCAGGTTCTGGGCCATCGCGACCGCGACCATGATCGGGTCGATGCCGTTGTGCGGCATCGCCGCGTGCGCGCCCTTGCCGGTGATCGTGATCTCGAACTGGTTGGCCGAAGCCATCATCGGGCCTGCGGTGACGCCGAAGGAGCCGACCACGGCACCGGGCCAGTTGTGCATGCCGAACACCGCGTCGCACGGAAACCTCTCGAACAGGCCATCCTCGATCATCACGCGCGCGCCGCCGCCACCTTCCTCGGCCGGCTGGAAGATGACGTGGAGCGTGCCGTCGAAATTCCGCGACTCGGCGAGGTATTGCGCCGCGGCCAGCAGCATCGCGGTGTGACCGTCGTGACCGCACGCGTGCATACGGCCCTCGTGCTGCGAGCGATGCGCGAACTGGTTGTGCTCGACCAGCGGCAACGCGTCCATGTCGGCGCGCAAACCGACGGACTTCGTACCGGTCCCGACCTTGAGCGTGCCGACCACGCCGGTCTTGCCGAGTCCGCGATCGACCGCGTAGCCCCACTCCTCGAGCTTGCGGGCGACGACGTCGCCCGTGCGGACTTCCTCGAATTTCAGTTCGGGATGCGCGTGGATGTCGCGCCGGATGCGTGCGATGTCGGACTGGAACTGGACGATGCGATCGATGAGATTCATGTCGGGCGGGTGAGGCGAATGGGAAGGCCGGTGACCACGCGAGAGCACCGAGGCGCAACACGTTTGGAGGCTATCACGGGCCGACGCGACGTCGCGGAGTGTCAAGCGCACCGACACCGGGTTTCCTCTCGCACGCGCCATTACGTGGCCGGCGCGCATCGCAGCGACGTCGGCAGCGCCGAAATGCAGCCAGGAACCCCTTTCCGGCCGCGGATTGCCGCACACTCCGCGGCACGGTTTTTGCAGCAAGTATCAGACATCGCGTCGTGCGAAACACGCCCGTGAGAGCGACGCCAGACCGCCAGGAACTGCGAATCACAGTGCAACCAAACCCCCAATACGAAGCCGGTTTCATCCGCTCGGTGGACTACGCGGACCCCGAGGACCTGCTCATGGAGCAGGAGCGGCAGGCGCGCCTGAAAAAGGTCGCCCTGATCGCGCTGGCTGCGGTGGCGGCATGCATCGCAGGTGGCGTCTACGTGGCGCGCGGCGGTGACTCGGCTGCGAAACAGCTCGAGAAGGGCAAGCTGCTGAGTGGCGCTCACCAGCACCAATCGGCGATCGTCGAATTCAAGCTCTCGCTGCTCGGCGATCCGGACCAGCCGGCGGTCCGCTTTCTCCTCGGTCAGGAATACGCCGCGCTCGGCGATCCGAAGTCCGCGGAGATCGAATTGCGCAAAGCACTCGACGGCCGCTACGACCCCGAGCAGACCTTGCCGCTGCTGGTCGCGAGCCTCGTCCGGCAGGAGCAGTTCGAGAAGGTGGTGACGATGGTGAAGGGGGCGACCGTCCAGTCGCCCGCAACGAGAGCCGATCTGCAGGCGCTGCTGGGCAGCGCCTATTTCGCGCTCGGCAAGGACCCCGAAGCGCACGACGCCTGGAGCACCGCGACGAGGCTCGTGCCGTCGCATCCCGGCGCATTGCTGGCCGAGGCCAGGGCCCTGGTCACGAACGGTGACTTCGAACAGGCGGGCGCCCTGCTCGACCGCCTCCCGTCCACCGCCTGGAAGCAGAACGACGTGCAGGTCGTGCGCGGCGACATCGCCCGTGCGACCGGCAAGCTCGACGAGGCAGCCACAGCCTACGAAGCGGCGGTCGCGTTCGATCCGGGCAACCTGCCGAATCGCGCGAGCCTCGCGCAGATCGATGTGGACCTCGGACGATTCGACGACGCGAAGCGGCAGGTCGACGCGATCCTGCTCGCGTCGCCCGACCACCCGAAGGCTCGCTACCTCGGCGCGCTGGCGGCCGTTGGCCGCGGCGACTTCCGCGCGGCGTACGAGACGATCGCACTGGTCGTGCAGCAGGCGCCCCGGGACGGCAAGGCACAGAGGCTCGCCGGCACGATCGCCATCGAGCTGGCGCATCCCGAAGAAGCCGAACTGCATCTGCGCGAGGCGGTGGCTCTGATGCCCAGGGACGCCGAAGCGCGACGCGCACTGGCCGATTTCTACGTGGGGAAACACGATCCGGCCAGGGCCGACGAAACGATCGCCCCGCTGGTCGCCGCCACGCCGGGCGACCCACGGGTCGCCGATGTGGTCGCGCGCATCGCGCTGCTACAGGGCGACGCGGCGCGAGCGTCGAGAGCCTACGACCTCGTCGATCCGACCCGTCCGGCAAACGCGGGCACGAGCTTGAGAGCGGCCTCGCTGAAGTTCGCCGCGGGCGACAACGCCGGCGGCCTGGCCCGTCTGCGCGCGGCCGCCAGCGCCGGCCCCGACGACGCCGACGTCGATGCGGCGCTGGTCGCCGCCTACGTGCATTTACGCCAGCCGAAGGACGCGCTCGCCGCGTGGAACGCGCTCGCCCGCAAGCGACCCGATGCGGCCCGCACCTACGACGTCCTGTCGACCATCGACCTCGCCACGGGTGACCGGGCCGCCGCACGGCGCTCGCTGGAGAAGGCGGCCGGGCTCGATCCGCACGACTTCACCGCGGTCGAAGGGCTGGCGAAGCTCGACCTCGACGTGCACAGGGCCGACGAGGCCGCGAACCGGCTGCGCCAGTTCATCGCCGCGCATCCGGGTCATGTCGACGCGACGATGCAGCTCGTGCAGATCGAAAAGGCGAATGGCGATCGCGAAGCCGCGATCGTCACGCTCTTGAACGATGCCCGAAAAGCCGATCCGCGATCGTCGCGCGTGGTCCAGGCTCTCGCGACCCACTACCTCGAACACGGCGCCTCGCAGCAGGCGCTGCGATGCGTCGACGAAGCATTGGCGCTGATGCCGGGCGATGCCTCGTTGCTCGAGATCGCCGGCTACGCGTCGCTCGCGAGCGGCAATCCGGCCCGCGCCACGAAAATCTACAAGGCGCTGACCGCCAGCAACGCTGAGTCGGCCGACTACCCGCTGCGCCTCGGGACCGCCTGGCTGGCCGCCGGCGATCCCGAGGCGGGGCTCGCAGCCTTCCGTCTCGCGATCGCACGACAGCCGGACCGCACGGAGCTGCAGCGCGCGACGATCGGAACCCTGCTCGCGGACGGCAAGGCCGACGAGGCCTCGCGCCTCCTGTTCGAGATCAATCGGACGGCACCCAATTCGAAAGCCCTGCCCGAACTCGATGGGGACGTGAAGCTCGCCCGCAAGCAATATCCCGAGGCGCTCGCCGCCTATCGCCGCGCGTTCGACGCGACGCCGACGTCGCCACTGCTGATCCGGACGGCCGACGCGCTGGCGAAGGCCAGACAACCCACCGATGCCTCTGCCCTGGTCGCGAACTGGCTCAAGACGCATCCGGCGGACGAGGCGGTCCGTAGCTTCGACGCCGACCTGGCGCTGCGGGCCAGGGACTTCGGTCGCGCGAGCGACGACTTCCGTACGCTGCTGCGACTGCGACCGAACGACCCTGAACTGCTTCGCAAACTGACAGCCAGTGACGCGCAGGCCGCAGGCTCGGTACCCGCCCCGATCGCGGCGCCCGCACTGCGCAACACCTCGATCAGCGAACGCTGAGGAAGCGTCGGCGGCAGCGACGATCTCGGTGCAGAACCACGATCTGGGGATGTGCAACGGCTATCATCGGGCGCTTCCATGCTCGACTTCCTGATCCGCCGCTCGCTGCAGAGCATCGCCGTGCTGTTCGCGATGTCGCTGATCGTTTTCGCGGGCGTCTACGTGATCGGCGATCCGGTGCTGGTGATGATCAGCCCCGAGGCGACGCAGGCCGACATCGCCGCCACGCGCGCGGCCCTGGGTCTCGATCAACCGCTGTGGATCCAGTACGGCCGCTTCATCGGCGGAGCGCTGAGCGGCGACCTCGGCCGTTCGTACGCATACAGTGTGCCGGCGATCCGGCTGATCCTCGAACGCATGCCCGCGACGATGGAACTGGCGGTGGTCGCGATGGGCATCGCGATCGTCATCGGCATCCCGCTCGGCCTGTGGGCGGGCCTCAAGCCCGACTCGATCGCGGGCAGGACGATCATGACCGGTTCGATCCTCGGCTTCTCGCTGCCGACCTTCTGGGTCGGGCTGATGCTGATCATGCTGTTCTCGGTCTCGCTCGATTGGCTGCCCGCCGCGGGTCGCGGCGCGACCGTCGACGTGTTCGGCCTCAAGCTCTCGATCCTCACGCTCGACGGCTGGAAGCACCTGCTGCTGCCGGCCTTCAACCTCGCGCTGTTCAAGCTCGCGCTGATCATCCGGCTGGTGCGCGCCGGCACGCGCGAGGCGCTGCTCACCGACTACGTCCGCTTCGCGCGGGCCAAGGGCCTGTCCGAGGTCCGCATCGTCGGCGTGCACGTGCTGAAGAACATCCTGATCCCGATCGTCACGGTGATCGGGCTCGAGTTCGGATCGGTGATCGCCTTCTCGATCGTGACCGAGTCGATCTTCGCGTGGCCCGGCATGGGCAAGCTGATCATCGACTCGATCGGCGTGCTCGACCGACCGGTGATCGTGGCCTACCTGCTGGTGATCGTGACCGTCTTCATCGTCGTCAACCTGCTGGTCGACATCGCGTATTCGGTGCTCGATCCGCGGGTGCGACTGGCGGACACGGGCGTCGACGGATGAAGGCGTCGACCGCTCCACGACTCGAGTTTGCGCGCGACTTCGCGTCCAGTCGCTCGGCCATCGTCGGCGCCGCGTTGCTGCTCGCCTTCATCGTCGTCGCGCTACTCGCGCCGTGGCTCGTGCCGCAGAACCCCTACAACCTCGCGAAGCTCGACATCCTTGACGCCCGGCTGCCGCCCGGTTCCCCATCCGGCGACGGCACGATCCACTACCTGCTCGGCACCGACAGCCAGGGCCGTGACATGCTGTCGGCCATCGCGTACGGCCTGCGCATCAGCGTCGTGATCGGCGTGGTCTCCACGCTCTGCGCCGCGGTGATCGGCATCACGCTCGGGCTGATCGCGGGCTATTCGGGCGGCCGCGTGGATTCGCTGATCATGCGGATCGCCGACATCCAGCTGGCGTTCCCGTCGATCCTGATCGCGCTGATCCTGCTGGCCTTCCTGCGGCCCGGCATCGGCAACATCGTGGCAGCGCTGATCGCGGTGCAGTGGGCCTACTACGCGCGCACCGTGCGCGGCACGGCACTGGTCGAACGCCGCAAGGAATACATCGAGGCAGCACGCGGCCTGGGGCTGTCGACGACGCGCATCGTGTTCCGTCACCTGCTGCCCAACTGCCTGCCGCCGCTGATCGTCGTCGCGACGCTGCAGATCGCCTCGGCCATCGCGCTCGAAGCGACGCTGTCCTTCCTCGGCCTCGGCGTGCCGATCACGGAGCCGTCGCTTGGACTGCTGATCGCCAACGGCTTCCAGGTGCTGTTCGCCGGCAAGTACTGGATCAGCGTCTATCCCGGCATCGCGCTGGTGCTGCTGATCGTGGCGCTGAACATCGTCGCGGACCGCTTGCGGGATCTGCTCGATCCGAAGCTCCGATCGCGATGAACGAGCCGGTCCTCGCGGTGACGCAACTCAAGACCCACTTCACGACGAAGGCCGGTGTCGTCAAGGCAGTCGACGGCGTCGACCTCACCGTCCATGCCGGCGAGGTCCTCGGTCTCGTCGGCGAGTCCGGCTCCGGCAAGTCCATCACCGGCCTGTCGATCATGCGGCTGGTCGACCGTCCCGGCCGCATCGTCGATGGTCGCGTGCTGTTCGACGGCATCGACCTCGCGACCCTCGACGACGAAGCGATGCGCCGGCTGCGCGGCGACCGCATCGCGATGATCTTCCAGGATCCGATGATGACGCTGAACCCGGTGCTGACGATCGGGACGCAGATGATCGAGACGCTTGTCGCGCATCCGCACGAGCCGCCGCTGTCGAAGGCCGCGATGCGCACGCGCGCGATCGAGGCGCTGACCCGCGTCGGCATCGCGCCTGCCGCCGAACGGCTCACCGCCTACCCGCATCATCTGTCGGGCGGCATGCGCCAGCGCGTCGCGATCGCCATCGCGTTGCTCAACGACCCGTACCTGATCGTCTGCGACGAGCCGACGACGGCGCTCGACGTGACGATCCAGGCGCAGATCCTGGCCGAGATGCAGGCGCTGATCCGCGACTCGAACCTCGCCCTGATCTGGATCACGCACGACCTCGCGGTGGTGGCCGGACTCGCCGACCGCGTGGCCGTGATGTACGCCGGCCGCATCGTCGAGTCGGGTACGACGGCCGAGATCCTGGCGGCGCCGCGCCATCCCTATACCCATGGCCTGATCGCCTCGACGCCCGCCGCCGCGGCTCGTCGTGCGACGAGCACGCGCCGGCTCGTGCAGATCCCCGGTTCGCCGCCCTCGCTCCTGAACCTGCCGCAGGGGTGCGCCTTCCGTCCGCGCTGCTCGCGGGCGCAGAACGACTGTCGCCACGAGCCGCCGTCGGTGGTCGATGCGGCGGGACGCAGCCTGCGCTGCTTCCATCCGCTGGACGCATGACATGACCGCCGACTCGCTGCTCGAACTGCGCGCGATCACGAAGCGCTTCACGACGACACCCGACCTGTCCACGCGCATCGCCGATCGCCTGCGTCGCAAGACCGAGTCGCGCGTCGTGCATGCCGTCGACGGCGTCGACCTGCACATCGATCGGGGCGAGGTCGTCGGACTGGTCGGCGAGTCGGGCTGCGGCAAGTCGACGATCGGACGCGTGGTCGCCGGACTGCACGCCCCGACCTCGGGGACGCGTGCGTGGAGAGGCGTGGACATCGGCATCGACGGGCCGCAGTCGAAGCAGCATCGCCTAGCCATCCAGATGATCTTCCAGGACCCGTACGCGTCGCTCAATCCACGCATGCAGGTCACCGACCTGATCGCCGAAGCACCCGTCGCACACGGCCTGTGGCCGCGGGCGGAGCGCGAACGACGGGTCGTCGATCTACTCACGCAGGTCGGACTCGAAGCGACCGCATTGCGCCACTACCCGCACCAGTTCTCGGGCGGCCAGCGGGCCCGCATCGGCATCGCACGCGCACTCGCGGTCTCGCCCGAACTGCTGGTCTGCGACGAGGCGGTCGCGGCGCTCGACGTGTCGACGCAGGCGCAGGTGCTCAACCTGTTCATGGACCTGCGGGAGTCGCTCGGGCTGACCTACCTGTTCATCAGCCACGACCTCGGCGTGGTGCGGCACCTGTCGGACCGCGTGCTGATCATGTATCTCGGCCGCATCGTCGAGTCGGCCGCGACGACGTCGCTGTTCGAGACGCCGAACCATCCGTACACGCAGGCCCTGCTCGCGGAGACGCCGATGCTGGACGTTGGCAAGCGAACCTACACGATGATCCGCGGCGAGATCCCGTCACCGCTGGCGCCGCCGTCGGGGTGTCACTTTCATCCGCGGTGCCCGCGGGCGAAGGACGTGCCGGCGGGACGGTGCGAGACGGAGCGGCCGCTATTGAAGGTCGTGGGCGACGGGCATGCGTCGGCTTGCCACCTGAACGATCTCTGACCGGGGTTCTCCCTCGCGCAAGCGGGAGAAAACAAGGTCACCGGCGTAAACTAAGGTTTCCGCTGCAAGAGACCGCATCATGAATACGCGACTACCGACTTCCTCACCCGCGTCGGCCGACGCCGACCTCGAGACCGCGCACGACATCCCGTCGCCCGAGGCCATGGCGATGATCGAACGACTCATCACGTTCGATACCACCTCGCGCGACTCGAACCTCGGCCTGATTGAATGGGCCCGAGACCATCTCGAGAATCTCGGCGCCAGGACCCGCCTGACCTACGACGCGACCGGCGCGAAGGCCAACCTCTTCGCCACGCTCGGCGAAGGCAGCAAGCCCGGCATGATCCTGTCGGGACACACCGACACCGTGCCGGTCGACGGCCAGGAGTGGAAGACCGATCCGTTCATGCCGACCATCGTCGACGGCCGCCTGTATGCCCGCGGCTCGGCGGATATGAAAGGCTTCCTCGGCGTCGCGCTGCATCGCGCGCCGGTATTCCTCGACGCCATCAACGCCGGACGCCTCGACGCGCCGATCCACTACTCGCTGTCGTACGACGAGGAGATCGGTTGCATCGGCGTGCGCGGGTTGCTCGCGGACCTGGAAGCCATCGGCCTCGTCGCGGCGGGCTGCATCGTCGGCGAGCCGACCAGCATGCAACCGATCATCGCGCACAAGGGCACGCATCGCTTCCGCTGCCACGTCCACGGCCGCGAGGCGCACTCGAGCTACACGACGCACGGCGTCAACGCCATCGAATACGCGGCGAAGCTGGTCGTGTTCATCCGTGACCTCGCGGACCGGCTGGCCGCGACCGAGGTACGCGACTTCGGCTTCAACGTGCCGTACTCGACGCTGTCCACCGGCGTGATCCACGGCGGTATCGCGGCCAACGTGATCCCGAAGGAATGCAAGGTGCAGTTCGACATGCGTACCCTGCCTTCCGCGTCGGCCGAGGCGCTGTACGCCGAGATCACCGACTACGCCAGGAAGCTCGAAGCCGACATGAAGAAGGAAGACGCGGCCGGCCGCATCGAGATGACCTGGGAGAGTTCGACCGACGGCCTCGCCGCCAGCGAGAACGACGCGATCGTGCAACTCGCCCGCAAGCTGTCACGTCACGACGAGACCGGCAAGGTCTCGTACGGCACCGAGGCCGGGCTGTTCCAGCAGATCGGCATCCCGACCGTGATCTGCGGGCCGGGCGACATCGCCCAGGCCCACGGACCGGACGAGTTCGTCGCGCTCGAGCAGCTCGCGCAATGCGAGCGCTTCATGGATCGGCTGGCGCTGGGAGCTTAGGGGTCTCCTTCCCCCTTGGGAAAGGTCGGGAAAACCGACCCGGGCGACGCTCGCGGCGGCGTTGTTCTATCGCGACCCGTGGGCTGCCATCGACTGGCTCGAGAAGGCCTTCGGCTTCGAGCGCAGCCTGGTGATCAGCGACAACGACGGCGACCTCGCGCATTCGTAGCTGCGCTTCGGCAACGGCTACATCATGGTCGGCAACGAGCGGTCCGCCGACACCGTCAGTCCGGCCAGCACCGCAGGGAAGAACACGCAGACGATGCACGTGCACATCGATTCCGACGTCGACGCACACTGCGCGAAGGCCCGCGCGGCCGGAGCGGTGGTGCTCGACGAGCCAGCGGACCCGTTCTACGGCGATCGCACCTACTACGCCCGCGATCTCGAAGGGCATATCTGGACGTTCTCGCAGAGCGTGGCGCCCTTCTCCGTCGAAAAATCCGAGAAAGCGACCGGACTCAAGATCGAAGTATTCGGTTGAAGCAAGCCGCGAAGCTCGACTACGAACTGAGCCCCGTGCCGGGATGGTGGCGGACGCTGTTGAGCGCCGTCGATCACCGGATCAGGAACCCGGCCCGACAAGTCAGCTCGTGAAGGTGAGCCCGCATCTCGACAGCAGCGCCCCGTACTCGGGGTCCGAACGACAACTCGCGAACAGCGGGTCTGCGCCGATGCTGCAGAAGGTCGGATCGCGGTCCTCGGCGGCGCGTTCCAGCGCCGCGTAGACCCCTCGCCGGTCCCCCAGTCCGAGGCAGGCGATCGCCAGCGCATAGCGCGGGAAATAGGCCGTGCCGAGTCGATCGAGCAGCGTCTTCAACTCGGTGGTGCCGGTCGCGATGGCACCCGAGAATCCCAATGCGGCGATGCGTCCGAAATGCGCGAAGACATGCTCGGGATAGCGCGCGATGAGCCGGTCGAAACACGCCAGCGCCGCGTCGAACTTGTGCTGATAGAGGTGGATCAACGCCAGCGAATTGGTCATGAACAGGTGCGCCGGCTCCAGGCTCAGGACCGCCTGCGCGTCGGCCTCCGCGGTCTTCAGGTCGCCGGTGTACGCGAGCAGATGCGCCGCACTGGCGCGGGTGCCGAGGTTGAGCGGATCGAGCTCGACCGCCATGCGCAGATGCTGCAAGCCTTCGTCGAAGCGACGATTCATGATCAGGCACAACGCATAGCGATAGTTGATGCTGCTCGCGTGCGGCGAGATGCGCAGCGCGTCCTTGAACAGGCGCTCCGCCACCGGCCAGTCGAAGTCGAAGCGGAACGCGATCATCGCGTTGAGCGCCAGCGCTTCGCTGTTCGCCGGATCGAGTTCCAGCGCACGACGCAAAGCCAGACCGATCTTCGGGCGCATCGCGCTGGCCGGCGCGACGTTGAGCGTGGACTTCTGGAAGCAGGACAAGGCGAGCAGCACGTGGACCTGCGCGCTCTCCGGGTCGAGGCGACAGGCCTCCTCGCACAGACCGATCAGCTGATCGCAGGTCGCGGCGTCGAAGCGACGGTGGAGGTAGTTGGCCTGGTCGAACAACAGACGCGCCTTGCGCTCGTTCGCCACCTGCACCTCCTGCGGCAAACGGGCGGGCGTGATCCGACTCGGACTGATCACGCCGTCCATGCCGGGCAGAGCCGCGGACACGATCGTTTCCGCGACCAGGTCCTGGAACGAGAATGGGTCGATCGGCTGGTCGGCTTCCGCCGACAGCAGGAGCGAGTCGAACGATTGGGACCACAGCCGCGTCGAGTCCGCGCCGTTGTAGATGTGCGCGATGCAGCGCAGCCTTTCTCCCTGTCGCTGGATGCTGCCGTCGATCACCCGCGTGACCTTGAGCAGCCGGGCCATGTCCTTGATGCCGACATTGCGCTCGCGAACCTTCACCGAGGAACTGCTCGCGACGACCCGAACGTCGCTCGCACGTCCGAGCAGGTTGATGACCTGGTCCGCCAGGCCGATCGCGAAGTCGAACGTGTTCCTGTCCTGGGTCGAGAACGGCAGGACCGCGTAGGTCTCGACCGTGCGTCGCGACTTGACGGCCTGGCGTCGGGCGAAGCGCGGGACGTAGCCACCGGTCGGGATGTCGAAACCGAAGGGATCGGCCGAGCCTTCGCTGAGGTAGTAGCGCGTGAGCTTGGCGCGGATGCGGCCCGCCTCGACGCGCACGATGGGGTCGGTCTGCGGGTCGTAGCTTTCGAGCCGACGATCGAACAGCGCGACGCCGATCAGCACTTCCTTGATGGTTTCGGCCTGGTCGTCGAGCGCCGCCTGCACGACGTAGCGCAGGAAGCGCCGATGTCGATCGGAGCGGCGAAAGACGGCGCTCTGCAGCACGCGCTCGAGGGCCGCCTCGACGAGGACCCGGGGGTGACTATGGATGGGCACTGCGGGCGACCTGTCGCGGACGAAACGATGGTGGGGAAAGTGCCGTGAGGCAAAGTCAGGACACTAAGCTGCGCACTTCACGAATACCAGATCCCAGACGCCGTGCCCGAGCTTCTTCCCGCGCGTCTCGAACTTCGTGACCGGTCGCGTCACGATCGGGTTGTCGGGCGTCGCGTAGGCATCGCTCGTGTTCGCCAGCGACGGCTCGGCCTGGAGCACTTCCAGCATCTGCGCCGCGTATTCCTCCCAGTCGGTCGCGCAGTGGAGGTAGCCGCCGGTCGCGAGACGACTCGCCAGCGTGGCCACGAACGCGGGCTGGATCAGCCGGCGCTTGTTGTGGCGCGCCTTGTGCCAGGGGTCGGGGAAGTAGACGTGCAGGCCGGCCAGCGATGCGGGCGCGATCATCTGCTCGATCACCTCGACCGCGTCGTGCTCGACGATGCGCAGGTTGGTGAGGTCCTGCTCGCCCATCATCTTCAGCAGCGCGCCGACACCCGGTGCATGCACTTCGATGCCGAGGAAGTCGACGTCGCGCCGGCTCGCGGCGATCACGGCCGTGGCGGCGCCCATGCCGAAGCCGATCTCCAGTACGACTGGGGATGCGCGTCCGAAGACCGCGGCGCTGTTGAGGAAGCCCGGCGTGACCGGCAGCACGTAGCGCTCGCCGAGCGTGTCGCGGGCGCGTTGCTGCGCCGGCGAGGTCCGCCCGGCGCGCGTGACGAAGCTGCGGATGCGGCGGTGACGCAGGCCCTGCGCTTCGGGAACCTCGGCCGCGTCCTCGACGATCGGACCCGACTTGCTCAAGCAGCGGACCCGATCACGCCGCCCGCGGGCGAAGACGGCGATGCCGAGTACAGCTTCTTCGGCATGCGACCCGCGCGAAAGGCCATGCGGCCGGCCTCGACGCCGCGCTTCATCGCGGCGGCCATCAACACCGGATCGCGGGCGGCAGCGACCGCCGTGTTCATCAGAACGCCGGCACAGCCCATCTCCATCGCGATCGCCGCGTCCGAGGCGGTGCCGACGCCCGCGTCGACCACGACCGGTACCGTCGCCTTCTCGAGGATGAGCTGCAGGTTCCAGGGATTGAGGATGCCCATGCCCGAGCCGATCAGCGAGGCCAGCGGCATCACCGCGACGCAGCCGATCGATTCGAGCAGGCGCGCCTGGATCGGATCGTCGCTGCAATAGACCATGACCTCGAAGCCTTCGTGGACCAGCGTCTCGGCCGCCATGAGGGTCTCGGGCATGTTGGGATACAGCGTGTGCGGGTCGCCCAGGACTTCGAGCTTGACGAGCGTGTGATCGACGGCATCGTAGGACAGCAATTCGCGCGCGAGGCGCAGCGTGCGCACGGCGTCTTCGGCACTGTAGCAACCGGCCGTGTTGGGCAGGATGGTGTAGCGCGAGGGCGGCAGCACGTCGAGCAGGCTCGGAGCGCTGGCGTCCTGGCCGATGTTGGTCCTGCGGATCGCGACCGTGACGATCTGCGAGCCGCTGGCATCGACCGCGGCACGGGTCTGCTCGAAGTCTCGGTACTTGCCGGTGCCGAGCAGCAGGCGCGACGTGAAGCGATGCTTGCCGACCGTGAAGACGTCGACCGGATCGGCGGACAGCAAGGCGCCCCCGGTGGTGGCGGCATCGCGCTCGGCGGCTTCCTGCAAGACAGGCATCGAGTCCTTCATTTCATCCTCCTCCGACGGCGACGACGATCTCCACGCGATCGGACGCCGTCAATGCCGTTTCAGCGTGGCGACTGCGTGGAACGATGGCGCCGTTGAGTTCGACCGCGACGCGCTTGCCGGTCAGTCCGCGCGCGTCGAGCAACGACGCAACCGATGCCGACGGGGCGATCGCCTGCGGCTCCCCGTTGACCCTGATCTCGATCATCGAAAGTGACATCCCCGAATTCTGGACCACAGCCACGTCAGCGCAACAGGACCTGACGGATCACGAGTCCCAGCGGCGACAGGATCGGCTGGATCAGCGACGACACCGCGGCCGGCAGCCGCAGCGGCTTCAGCAGCATGCGGATCGCCTGGCCCGCGGGGTAGTGCGCGCGGACCTTGCGCGCGATGCGGCTCTGCATGGCGGCGAAGTGCTTGCCGTCGCGGCGTTCGCCGGGATAGACGCTCTGGAACGCATGGAACAGGCCGATCTCGAAGTCGCTGTGACGGGATTCGACGAGACGATTCTTGAGCGAGCGCAGTACCCGGAAACGGCCGTTGTTCTCGCGCGCGTCGTAGCGATCGAAGAACTTGAGAAAATACTTGTAATGGCGGACCTCGTCGCTGCGGATGTGTTCGGCGAGGCGCACGAGAACCGGTTCGTCGGCGAAGTCGCGGATCGCGCGATAGGCGGTCGAGGTGCCCGTCTCGACGACGCAGCGCGCCGCCATCATAGAGCCAGCGAAGTTCCCACAACTGATCGAAACTTCATGGACGGGGAAGGCTTCGACTCTATGGTCCGTTATAGCAGACCAATGCCTTCATTCATCTCGTCAAGGTCTTTCTAGTGTTGGCTATACATTATAACTATCCC
>JANXTA010000069.1 GCA_025356395.1 Betaproteobacteria bacterium | reverse complement strand
TGGTCGAGATCTGGCAGGCCAACGCGGCGGGTCGCTACGTGCACGCGGGCGACCAGCACGACGCGCCGCTCGACCCGCACTTCAGCGGACTCGGTGCGACCGTCACCGACGACGAAGGTCGTTATCGCTTCATGACGATCCGGCCGGGTGCGTATCCGTGGCGCAATCACCGCAACGCCTGGCGGCCCGCGCACATCCATTTCTCGCTGTTCGGGAATGCCTATGCGCAAAGGCTCGTGACGCAGATGTACTTTCCCGGCGATCCGCTGATGGCTTTCGATCCGATCTTCAACAGCACGGCCGATCAGGCCGCGCGCGAGCGCCTTGTTGCTGCCTTCGACTGGGATTCCACCGAAGAGGAGTACGCACTCGGGTATCGCTTCGACATCGTGCTGCGCGGTCGCGACCAGACGCCGATGGACGCCCGATGACGCTGCACACGACCACCTCGCAGACCGTCGGGCCCTATCTGCACATCGGCCTGGCGCCGCGCAACTGCGCCGATCTCGAGTTCGAAGGCCGCACCGACCAGCCGGATCGCATCACGGTCGAGGGGCAGGTGATCGACGGCGACGGCAAGCCGCTGACCGACGGCATGATCGAGATCTGGCAGGCCGATGCGGCAGGCCACTACGCGCATCCGCACGATGTGCGATCGGGACTCGATGAGTCCGCGCGATCCGCATCCGGTTTCGGCCGGGTACCGACCGAGCACGAGGGTCGCTTCCGCTTCACGACCGTCAAGCCGGGCCGAGTGCCGGCACCGGACGGCTCGCTGCAGGCACCTCATCTCATCGTCGCGTTCTTCGCGCGCGGCCTGTTGAAGCACCTGTCGACGCGCCTTTATTTTGCCGACGAGGCCGTAGCGAATGCCGAGGACTTCGTGCTGCGGGCCGTGCCCGAGATGCGCCGCGACACGCTCGTTGCGAGTCTCGAGGCGCCTCGCAGCTTCCGCTGGACGCTGACGCTGCAGGGCGCGCCGGAGCGCGAGACGGTGTTCTTCGCGATTTGACCCGCATCGGTATCAGCGCCTATGTCACGCGCCGACTCGCGCTTGTACTGTGGCGCCGGCTTCGACGAGTACCACGAATAATTCCAGAGGAGACCTCGATGATTCGATTCCAACGACGTACCGCGCTGATCGCCGCCGCTCTAGTGACCGCCTTGCCGATCCACGCCTTCGCGGCCAACACCATCAAGGTCGGCATCATCGCCGAGATGACCGGCGCGTTCGCCGACTTCGGCCAGCAGATGACGACCGGCGCCAAGGCCTACATGAAGGAACACGGTGACACCGTCGCCGGCAAGAAGATCGAGCTGATCATCAAGGACGTCGGCGGCCCCGCGCCCGATGTCTCCAAGCGGCTGGCCCAGGAGCTGGTGGTCAAGGACAACGTGGATTTCATCGCCGGCTTCGGCCTGACGCCGAACGCGCTGGCGGTCGCGCCGATCACGACGGAAGCCAAGAAGCCGACGATCATCATGAACGCCGCGACGTCGATCATCACGACCAAGTCGCCGTATCTGACGCGCGTGTCGATGACGCTGCCGCAGGTCACGGCGCCGCTCGGCGACTGGGCGTTCAAGAACGGCATCCGGAAGGTCTACATCGCGGTCGCGGACTACGGCCCGGGCTACGACGCCGAAGGCGCTTTCAAGAAGAGCTTCACGGCGGCGGGCGGGCAGATCGTCGACGCGGTGCGCATGCCGCTGACCAACCCCGACTACGGCCCCTTCGTCCAGCGCATCAAGGACACCAAGCCCGATGCGGTGTTCGTGTTCGTGCCGGCCGGCGAGTCGGCGGTGGGCTTCATGAAGGCCTACGCGGAGCGCGGACTCGCAGCCGCCGGCATCAAGCTGATCGCCACCGGCGACATGACCGACGACGGCGTGATCGACGCGCTCGGCAACAGCGCGGTGGGCGTCATCACGACGCATCACTACTCCGCGGCGCACGAGTCGCCGGAGAACAAGGCCTTCCTCGCGGCTTACGCGGCGATCGACGCGACGCATCGTCCGAACTTCATGGCGGTAGGCGGCTACGACGCGATGGCGATGATCTATTCGGTGGTCAAGCAGCTCAACGGCAACGTCGATCCCGACAAGGCGATGGCCTTGATCAAGGGCATGAAGATCGCGAGCCCGCGTGGCCCGATCGAGATCGACGCGGAGACTCGCGACGTGACGCAGAACGTGTACGTGCGCGAGGTCAAGCGCGTCAACGGCAAGCTCTACAACGTGGAGTTCTTCACGACGCCGAGCGTGAAGGATCCGGGCAAGGAAGCGAAGTAACTTTCCATGCGAAGCATCATTTCATGCCACTCCGGCGCAGGTCAGGGGCTACTGGCATGGCACCCGACATGGGGTCCCGGCCTGCGCCGGGATGACATAGCTTGACCACGCTCGGCGTCCTCTTCGACGGCATTGCCTACGGGATGCTGCTGTTCCTCATCTCCGTCGGACTCTCCGTCACGATGGGCCTGATGCGCTTCATCAACCTCGCGCACGGCGTGTTCGCGATGGCCGGCGGCTATCTCGTCGCGACGCTGGCGCGCCAGTACGACGTCGACTTCTTCGTCGCGCTGCCGCTCGCGTTCCTGTTCGGGGCCGCACTCAGCCTCGTCCTCGAACGCACGCTCTATCGCCACTTCTACAAGCGCGGTCCGCTCGACCAGGTGCTGCTGACGGTCGGCATCCTGTTCGTCGCGACCGCGACCGCGATCTACATCTTCGGATCGCAGCAGCAACCCGTCGTCCTGCCCGACGTGCTGCGCGGTCGCTTCGATGTGTTCGGTGTCGAACTATCGCGCTACCGGCTGTTCCTCGTCGCCGCCGGCATCGTGATCACGCTGGTTCTCGTGTTCGGTCTCGAACGCACGCGCTTCGGCGCACGCATCCGCGCGGCCGTCGATCGCCAGAGCGTCGCCGAGGCGATGGGCATCCGTGTCGAGCGCGTGTTCCAGGCGACCTTCGCGATCGGCGGCGGACTCGCCGCACTGGGCGGCGCGCTCGGCATCGACGTCCTTGGACTCGACCCCAACTTCGCGCAGCGTTACCTCGTGTACTTCCTGCTCGTGGTCGTGGTCGGCGGACCCGGCTCGATCGTCGGCACGCTGATCGCCGCGCTCGTGCTCGGCGTAGCCGACGTCTCCGGCAAGTACTACGTGCCGCAGATCGGCGCCTTCGTGATCTACGCGATGATGATCGTGCTGCTCGCGCTGTTCCCGCTCGGCCTATTCGGGAAGCGGGGCGCCAAATGATCGAGAGTTCGGTCACACGACTCGCAAAGCGTGAACGCTGGAAGGCGACCGAAGTCGTGTTCTGGGTTGCGGTCGCCGCGACCTACTTCGTCTTCCCGCAGAACCTGGTCCTCGCGACGCAGATCCTGATCGCTGGCCTGTTCGCCCTGTCGCTCGACCTGATCCTCGGCTACGCGGGCATCGTGACGCTGGGACATGCGGCCTTCTTCGGGGTCGGCGCCTACACGGCCGGGTTGCTCGCGAAGTACGGCTGGGGCGAACCCATCAGCGGACTGCTGTGCGCCGCTGTCGTCGCGGCGGCGATCGGATGGATCACCAGCTACCTCGTTCTGCGCGGCAGCGACCTTGCGCGCCTGATGATCACGCTGGGCATCGCGTCGCTGCTCTACGAAATCGCGAACCGCGCGACCTCGATCACCGGCGGCGTCGACGGCATGCAGGGCGTCGAGATGTCTAGGATCTTCGGCTTCTTCGGCTTCGACATGTACGGCCGCGTCGGCTTCTTCTACACGTTCGTGGTTGTGCTGCTGCTGTTCGTCGTCGCGCGCTCGTGGATCAACTCGCCGTACGGCCTGTCGCTGCGCACGATCCGCGATAGCGCGACGCGCGCACGCGCCATCGGCGTGCCGCTCGATCGCCGGTTGGTGACCGCATACGCGGTTTCGGCGGCGATGGCCGGCATCGCGGGTGCGCTGCTCACGCAGACGACGCAGTTCGTCGGCCTCGACGTGCTCAGCTTCCAGCGCTCGGCCAACCTGCTGATCATGCTGATCGTCGGCGGCACTGCCACGCTGTACGGCGGCTTCGTCGGTGCGGCGCTGTTCATCCTCGCGCAGGACCGTCTCGCCAACATCAATCCGGTCTACTGGTTGTTCTGGCTCGGCGTGCTGCTGATCCTCACCACCCTGTTCCTGCGGCGTGGCGTGGTCGGTGGGTTGATCGCGTGGCACCATCGACGTCACGGGGTCGACAGCGAAGGTCCCCCATGACGGTCCTTCTGGAAACGCGCGATCTCTGCAAGTTCTTCGGCGCGCTGCAGGTCACGCAGAGCGTCAACCTGTCGCTCGATGCAGGCGCCCGTCATGCGCTGATCGGTCCCAACGGTGCGGGCAAGACGACGCTCGTCAATCAGCTCACCGGTGTGCTGCGCCCCACCAGCTGCAGCGTGCTGATCTACGGCGAGGACGTGACGCGCATGCGCGCCGAACGACGCGTGCGGCGTGGCCTGTCGCGCACCTTCCAGATCAACACGCTGTTTCCGCATCTCAC